>JANOJQ010000025.1:0-17416 GCA_031418815.1 Lysobacteraceae bacterium | reverse complement strand
GGGCATCCCGCTGTTCGGCATCTGCTACGGCCACCAGCTGCTGGCGCACGCGCTGGGCGGCGACGTTGGCTACAACCCGCGCGGCCGCGAGATGGGCACGGTACCGGTGGCCACGCTGTCGGGCGCGTCAGCCGACCCGCTGTTCGCCGGGCTGGGCGATGCGTTCGCCGCGCACACCACCCACCTGCAGACCGTGTTGGCGCCGCCGCCGCAGGCCACGGTGCTGGCCCGCTCGGAGCGCGACGACTGCCAGGCCTTCCGCTGGGGCGAGGCCGCGTGGGGCGTACAGTTCCACCCCGAGTTCAGCACCGGCATGATGCGCGGCTACATCCAGGCGCGTTCCGACGCGCTCACCCAGGAAGGCACCTGCCACCGCGGCCTGCTGCGCGACGTCAGGCCGGCGCCCACCGCGCGCCGGGTGCTCAAGCGATTCATCCACGTGGCGCACCAGCGCGCCCGCCAACGGAGCAAGGCATGACCGCACGGACCGTAAGCATGGGCGCCCCTTTTCGCTGGCTGATGAAGGCCGTGGACGTGGGTCGCCGCAACCCGCGCGCGCTGTTCGGCGGTTTCGCTCTACTCATGCTGGTGGGCCTGGTGCCGTCGGCCGTCCAGCTGGGCGCGCAGACGCTGCTGGCCGATTCCCCGCAGCTAGTTCTGGCGATCTACGGGCTGGTGCTGCTGGCCAGCGTGGTGCTGATGCCGCCGCTCACCGGCGGCGCCCTGCGCCTGCTGCACGCCTGCGAAACCGGCCAGCCGGCTTCGGCCACCGATGTCTTCACCGGTTACAGCGACCGCGCGTTCGCGGTGCGGATGATCCTGACGGCGCTGCTGCTGATCCTGGTCTACCTGGTGGCCTTCGGCCTGCTGTTCGCGGTGATGCCGGGCAAGGAATTCATGGTCGAACTGTTTGCCCGCTCGATGGCCACGCCGCCGGGCGGCCAGCCGGACATGACCAACATGCCCGCTTTCCCGCCGTCGTTCCTGCTGTGGATGCTGGGCGCGGCCGCGGTGCTGATGGTGCTGACGCATGGCTACCTGCTCGCCCTCACCCACGCCGCCCTCGGCGGCCACGGCGCCGTCGACGCGGTGCTGCAGGGCTTCAAGGCCACGTTCAAGAACCTGCTTCCCTTCATCGGCTTCACCCTGGCCATGATGGTGGTGGGCTTCGTTGCGATGCTGGTGCTGGCGCTGGTGGTGGGCCTGCTGGCCGGTGCGCTGATGCTGGCCAGCCCGGTGCTCGCGGGCGCGGTGCTGTTGCCGATCTACCTGGGCCTGATGCTGCTGCTGTACGTGGTGATGTTCGGCTTCTACTACCACGGCTGGCGCGAGATCTTCGGCGAGCCGGCCGCGGAGCCGACGGACGCGATCGCGGCCTGAGCCGGCGGGTCATCAGCCGCGGGTGATTTCCCAAAGCAGCTGCACGTAGCGCATCAGCACGAAGCCGACGACGCCGAAGAACGCCGCCGCCTGCAGCAGCAGCCAGCTGCGGGCGCCGCGCGGCATGGCCGGCGACGCGCCGGGCGCCAGTTCGACCCGCGTGCCGGCGAGGTAGTCGTGCAGTGCGCGCTTGCCGGGCGTCACGCCCGCCATGGCATGCCCCAGGTTGAGCAGCAGCCACGACGGTGCCCCGGCGACGAAGCGCAGCGCGATGCGGCCGGGGCCGCAGCGCCCGCCATGCACGTCGGTGACGCGCAGGCCCAGCAGGCGCTTGCCCGGGCTGGCCTGCCAGCGCGAGGACTCGCTGGCGATGAACCAGATCGCCGCCACCGCCACCAGCACCGCCGTGCCCTGCAGCGCCAGCCCCAGCAGGTCGCCGGTGAGCTGTGCCAGCAAGCGGTGCAGCGCCGGGTCGCGCGCCAGGTCCAGGACATCCCAGGGCACCACGTCCGCGCCGGACGAGTACTGGTCGAGCATCGGCCAGATTCGGTCGAGCAGGTCGTCGCTGGAGCCCAGCAGCAGGTCAACGGCGCGGACCAGCCGCGACCACAGCAGGGGCAGGCAGACCAGGCCGATGGCCGCCGCGTCCAGGCTGTAGGCGGCGTAGCGGCGCCAGAAGCCGGCCGGCGGATTCATGGGCTCAGGCGGTGGCGGTCTTGGGCCGCAGCAGCGAGCCGGCGATGATGCCGATCTCGTAGAGCACGCACAGCGGGATTGCCAGCATCAGCTGCGACACCACGTCGGGCGGGGTGATGACGGCGGCCAAGATGAACACGCCCACCACCACGTAGCCGCGCGCTTCGCGCAGCTGCGCCGGCGTCACCACGCCCAGCACCACCAGGATCACCACCGCCACCGGCAGCTCGAAACTCAGGCCGAACGCCAGCAGGATCACCAGTACGAAATCGAGGTAGCGCGCGACGTCCGGGATCATCGTCACCGTGTCGGGCGTGAACATGGCCAGGAAGCCGAACACCATCGGCAGCACCAGGAACCAGGCGAAGGCGCAGCCGACGTAGAACAGCGCCACCGCCGCCAGCAGGATCGGCCGCGCCAGCTTTTTCTCGCTCTGGTACAGGCCCGGCGCCACGAAGGCCCAGGCCTGGTAGATCAGGAACGGCATGGACACCAGCAGCGCCGCGAAGAAGGCGAGCTTGATCGGGATGAAGAAGCCGCCCGCCACGTCGATGGCCTGCAGCTGGCTGCCGCTGGGCAGCTTGGCCAGGATGGGCGATGAGAACCGGGTGTAGAGCTCGCTGGCGAACGGCATCAGCGCCAGGAACACGGCCAGCACTGCGATGACGCCGCGCAGCAGCCGCGAGCGCAGCTCCAGCAGGTGGCCCATCAGGGACTCTTCGGCCTGGCCGGGGCGGGCGGTCATGGCGGAGTGGGGTCGCTGCGGCCAGGCGCCGGGGGCGCCGGCTCGGGGTCGGTGTGGAACTCGAAGTTGTCGAGTTCGGCCTGCGTGGGCGCCGTCTCGCTCGCGATTCCGGCGGCCGCGTCGGCGGGGGTGGGCTCCGGTGCAGCGGGGATGTCCTGCACCGCGGTCGCGGCGTCGGCGTCGGCGCGGGCCAGGGCCTCGGTGTCGCGCAGGGCGTCGCCCATCTGGCGGCCGGCCTCGTCCAGGTCCTTGCGGGCCTCGCTCACCGCGCTGCGCAGGTCGCCCAGCGGGTTGCCGACGCTGCGCTTGAGTTCATCGGAAGCCATCTCGCGCTCGAATTCGGACTTCACCGAATACCACTGCGCGCGCGCCTTGCGCACCCACAGCCCGGCGAAGCGGGCGGCCTTGGGCAGGCGCTCGGGGCCGAGCACCAGCAGGGCCACCACCGCGATCACCAGCAGTTCGCTGAAGCCGATGTCGAACATCGCGCGTTGCTCCGGGGCGGGCCCGGGGCTCAGGAATCCTTGCGCTGGCTGTCCTGCCGGCTGGCTTCGTCCTGCGGCGTCTCGCGGCGCTCGTTGCCCAGCTGGGACGGCTTGTCGTCGTCCTTGCCCTTCAGGCCTTCCTTGAAGCCCTGGATGCCTTCGCCGAGGTCCTTGCCGACGCCGCGCAGTTTCTTGGTGCCAAACACCAGCACCACCACGACCAGGACGATGAGCCAGTGCCAGATGCTGAAGCTGCCCATGTGCGTTTACCTGCGTTGATTCGGGGCCTGAAGGATAGCGCAGCCGGCCCGCGGCTGCGTCGGCCGGAGGTCACTGGGTGACGGTGTTTTCTTCCAGGCGGTCACGGAAATCCACCAGCGGTGCGCTGGGCGACGGCGAGCGGCCCTCGAAGATGGCGCGCGGGGTGGTGTTCTGGCCGTAGGCGCGCTGGTTGGCCTTGTGGTCGATGCTCAGCACGGCGCCGTCCAGGGCCACGCCGGCGAACAGGCCGCGGGCGCGGGAATAGCTGTAGATCTCGGCCTTGAGCTGTTCATCGGTGCTGGCCTGGGCGCTGCGTCCCACCGGGCCGGCGGCCACGCTGGCGTCGGCGCCCAGGGTGAACTTGCCGTTGACGATGTTGTCCACGCCGCGCGGGCTGCGGAACACCAGGATGACGTCGGACGACTGCACGCCGGCCTGGAAGCCGACGCTGCCGCCGGTGATGGTGACGAAACTGGGGTTGGACCAGGTGCCGTCGGCGCTGCGCACCGAGATCAGGCCCTTGCCGCGGCGGCCGCCGATCACCAGGCCGACCTTCACCACGTCCGGGAACACGGCGATGGCGTGGGCCTCCTCGAACATCTTGCCGGGAACCGATGTCTCCGGGATGCGCATGATCTCGGCCAGCACCCGGGCCGCGTCATTGGCCTTGGTGTCTTCCTTGACGCCGGCATGGACCGGGCCGGCGAAGGCCAGCAGGAGGGCCAGGGCGGCGGTCATCGGGGTGAGCAAGCGACTCATTGGGGGGTTCTCCGGGGCATAGCGTTGCTGGGAGTATGGTCGCGCGCCATGAACCGGGCGTGAGCCGTGCCTTCATCCGGGCGATGATAGTTTGAGCGCAGCAAACAAGGACAGTTCCGCATGAGCCAGACCTTCCGCGACTCCCCCAAAGCCGCCGGCCCCGGCCGCACCGCCGTGCTGGTGGTGAACCTGGGGACGCCCGACGCCGCCACCCCGGCGGCGGTGCGTCGCTACCTGGGCGAGTTCCTGCACGACTACCGCGTGGTCGAGCTGACCCGCTGGCTGTGGTGTCCGATCCTGCACGGCATCATCCTGCCGCTGCGCTCGCGCCGGGTGGCCCGCAACTACGCGTCGGTGTGGATGCCCGACGGCTCCCCGCTGCTGGTGCTGACGCGCCGCCTGGCCCAGGCCCTGCAGCACGCGCTGCCGGACCTGCCGGTGCGCATGGCCATGCGCTACGGCAACCCGTCCATCGCCTCGGTGCTGCGTGCGCTGGAGGCCGAGGGCATGACCCGCCTGCTGGTGCTGCCGCTCTATCCGCAGTACTCGGCCAGCACCAGCGCCACCGTGCTGGACGCAGTGAACAAGGAGATCTCGACCTGGCGCCGCGTCCCCGAGCTGCGCTTCATCGCCGACTACCACGACGACGACGGCTGGCTGGACGCGATGGAAGCCCGCATCCGCGCCCACTGGGACCTCAAGGGCCGGGCCGACAAGCTGCTGTTTTCCTTCCACGGGCTGCCGCAGCGCTTCGAGCGCGCCGGCGACCCCTACCCGCGCCAGTGCGAGGCCGGCGCGGCCGCCCTGGCCGGGCGCTTGGGCCTGTCGGCCGACGAGTGGCTGCTCACCTACCAGTCGCGCTTCGGCCGCGAGGCCTGGCTGCAGCCTTACACCGACAAGACCCTGGAGGCGCTGGGCAAGGAGGGCCTGAAGACCATCGACGTGGTCTGCCCCGGCTTCGCGGTGGACTGCCTGGAAACGCTGGAGGAAATCGCGGTCGAGAACAACGAGGTGTTCCGCCACGCCGGCGGCGGCGAGCTGCGCTACATCAGCGCGCTCAACGACGAGCCGGGCCACGTGGCGGCGCTGGCTGGCCTCACCCGCCGCCACCTGCTGGGCTGGCCGCATTGATGCCGACGGGCCTGCGGGAGATCGTGCTCGACTCCCCGCGCGGCGAGCTGGCCGCACTGCGCGGCGGCACCCCGGGCGGGCCGCGGCTGCTGTGCCTGCACGGCTGGCTGGACAACGCGGCCAGCTTCCTGCCGCTGGCGCCGCACCTGGCGGCGTTCGACCTGGTGGCGCTGGACTTGCCTGGCCACGGCGCCTCGGCGCATCGGGCGCCGGGCTACGACTACGCGTTCGTGGATTGGCTGCACGACGTGCTTGATGCAATGGATTCGCTGGGCTGGCCGCAGGCCGACCTGCTGGGGCATTCCATGGGCGGCACCATCGCCTCGGTGGTGGCGGCGGCCGCACCGGCGCGCGTGCGGCGGCTGGCGCTGGTGGAAGCGCTGGGCCCGATCTCGGCCGATCCAGCCCAGGCCGGGCAGCGCCTGCGTGACGCCGTGGCGGCGCGGCGGGCGGTCGCGCCGCGGCCCACGCGGGTGATCCCGGACATTGAAACGGCGGTCGCGGCACGCCTGTCCGCCAGCCGCATGACCCCGGAAGCGGCGCGCCTGATCGTCGAGCGCAACCTGCGCCCGGTCGAGGGCGGCCTGGCCTGGCGCAGCGACCCGCGCCTCACCCTGCCCAGCGCCCTGCGCTTGGCCGAGGAAACCGTGCAGTCGCTGCTGCGCAAGATCGAGGCGCCGGTGCTGGTGATCGCGGCCGAGCCGTCGCCGCCCTACTTCCCGGCGGCGGTGCGCGATGCGCGCCTGGCCTGCCTGGCCGACGGCCGCGTGGTCGTGCTCGACGGCGGCCACCACCTGCACATGGAACAGCCGGCGCGCGTGGCCGAGCCGCTGCTCGGGTTCCTTCGCTAGCGCTTACTGCTTGCTCTGCAGGCTCAGCGACACCATCGTGCCGCCTTCCTCGCGGTTGCCCAGGTTCAGCAGCAGGCTGCGGTCTCCCTTTTCGAAGCCCAGCATCGAACCGTCGGTGCCCTGCATGGACAGCGTTTCCTTCCAGCCGTGCCCGGACTGCCCGGACTTGAAGTCCGTGAACACGTCGGCCGGCGGATCCGGCACTTCCATCACCACCGACGTGACCGGGCCCATCGTCATCACCGACATCACCTTGTAGCCGTCGGGCAGGGCGATGTCGGCGGGGAAGTCCGCGGGCAGGGCGACGTTCTCACCGCTGCTCTGCTTGAGCGTGCCCTGTTCGGTCTGGATGGTGACGGTCTGGCCGTCGTCGCCGATGTCGACGTCGACGTCCTGGCCCGAGTTGGCCTCCAGGGCCTGCTCGGCGAGGGTTTCGGCGGCTTTTTCCTCGGATTTGCCGCAGGCGGACAGCACCAGGGCCAGCGCCAGCGCGGCGACAAACGGGGGGCAGCGGGTCATCACGGATCTCCGGGACGGGTCCCGGTGGCGGACCCTTCAGCCAATCAAACGGGCAAGCTGGGCCTTCAAGGACAGCCCTTCGCCCCGCAGATAGCTGCGCTCGTCGCGCCAGTCCGGCCAGCGCGCCTCGACTTCGCGCCAGAAGTGCGGCGAATGGTTGGCGTGGATCAGGTGGCACAGCTCGTGCACCAGCACGTACTCGAAGGCGGCCGGGCGGCCCAGCACCAGCGACAGGTCCAGCGACAGCGCGTCGCCCGGGCTCAGCGACCCCCACAGCGACGACAGCGGCCGCAGCTTGAACGCCATCGGTGCACGCGGCAGCCCCGGCAGGTAGCGCGGCAGCCACGCGCCCAGGTCCTGGCGCGCCTGCTGGGTGTAGAAATCGCGCAGGGCCGACTTGAGCTGGGCGTCGGTGGCGCGTTCGGGCAGCTGCAGCACCACGCCGTCGTCGCGCAGTTCGGCGCGGGCGTAGCGGCCCTCGCGCCAGTGCAGCGGCACGTCTACGCCGCGCAGCGGCAGCGACGGCTCGAGGCCCCGGCGCAGCGGCTCGGCGGCCACGGACGGCTGGCGGTCGAGCTGGTCGGTAAGCCAGTCACGGTGTTCGTGCAGGAAGGCCAGCGCGGCGCGTTCAGACACCGAGCGTGGCAGCGTGAGCCGCGCGCCCTTCTCGGAAACGATCAGCCGCAGGCGGCGGGAGCGTGCGTCGCGCACCCAGCGCACGTCCACGCGGCGGCCATCGGCCAGCGCCAGCGGACGGATGTCCGGTGGCGCGGGTTTGTCCGGCGTGGGGCGGGTGAGGCGGAAGAACATGGCGTCCAGCATGCCGTGCCGGGCGGCCCCGTCAAGCGGCCGCGTGGGCTCAGGCCTCGGCCGGGCTGAACTTGAGCGCGCCCTCGAGCACCACGAACAGGCGCTTGAGCTCGCTGGCCATCAGTGCGTAGCGGGCGCTCAGCTCGGCGTGGATGCCGTCGCGGTCGGTGCCCTCGAGCTGGTCGACGACGCCGTCGAGGAACTTGAGCTTGCGCACCACCAGGTCCTCGCCCAGCACGAAGCTGACGTGGTCGTCGAGCACCAGGGCCAGGCGCGTGACCTGCTTGCCCGACTCCAGGTGCTTCTTGATCTCGTCGCAGAGCAGTTCCTGGCGCTGGCACTTCACCACGGCGCCGCCGTCGATGGGGTCCTTGAGCTCGCACTCGTCGCCCAGCGACAGGCCCGGCGGCAGCGGCTCGCCGGCGATCCAGCCGGTGAGCACGGCGCGTGCGGACACTTCGGCGTTCAGCGGCAGGGCCGGGAAGCTGCCCAGCGCGTGGCGCAGTTCCGACACCAGGTTTTCGGCCGACTTGCGCGAGCTGGCGTCCACGGCGATGAAGCCGTGCTGCAGGTCGAGCGTGGCGTTGGTGCGCATGGGCCGCACGAACGCGCGCGGCAGCAGCTCCATCACCAGGTCTTCCTTGAGGCGCTTGCGGGCGCGGCCGCCGAGCTTGCGGCCTTCCTTCTCTTCCATGGCCTCGATGCGCTTGCCCAACTCGTCGTTGATGACGGCCGGGGGCAGCAGGCGCTCTTCGCCGCCCAGGGTGATCCAGAGGGCGTCGTTCATGCGCAGGCTCATGGCCGGCTCGTCGCGGCCGAAGGGCGAAACGAAGCCGCGCGTGATCAGCTCGGACGGACCGACCGGCTTGAGGCGGCAGTCCTCGAGGCGGGCGTCGAGTTCAACAAAGGCTTTGGCAAGCGAAGCGGGAAACCGAAAAAACGTCAAATTCCGAAAAAACATCAATCATCCAATTCAAGTAAAAAAATAGGGTCAGAGAACATTATCGTTTGAAGCGAATATGTTCTCTGACCCCTTTTCGTCGGGGTCGCTGGCTAGCCAGGCGTGGGCGGTGGGGAGGGGGGTGGTGGTGAGGCGGCCGAGGTTGGCGAAATCAAAGGCCGAGGCATCGGCCAGGTGCGAGGGGCGTACGTCCGACAGGGCCCGGGCGATGGTTTCGGTGCGGCCCGGATACTCCTTGTCCCAGGCCGCCATCATGCGCGCCACCTGCTTGCGCTGCAGGTTTTCCTGCGAGCCGCACAGGGTGCAGGGGATGATCGGGAACTGCTTCCAGTCGGCGTAGTCGCGGAGGTCGGCCTCGCGCACGGTGGCCAGCGGGCGGATCACCACGTGCGCGCCGTCGTCGCTGAGCAGCTTGGGCGGCATGGTGGCCAGCTTGGCGTGGAAGAACAGGTTCATGAAGAACGTGGCCAGCACGTCGTCGCGGTGGTGGCCCAGGGCGATCTTGGTGAAGCCGTGGTCCTTGGCGTGCTGGTAAAGCGCGCCGCGGCGCAGCCGCGAGCACAGCGAGCACATCGTCTTGCCCTCGGGCACCACGCGCTTGACCACTGAATAGGTGTCCTGCTCGATGATGGTGAAGGGCACGCCGAGCGAACCCAGGTAGTCGGGCAGGACGTGTTCGGGGAAGCCGGGCTGCTTCTGGTCCAGGTTCACGGCCACCAGCTCGAAGCGCACCGGCGCCTTGCGCTGCAGCTGCATCAGCAGGTCGAGCATCGTGTAGCTGTCCTTGCCGCCCGACAGGCACACCATCACCTTGTCGCCTTCCTCGATCATGCCGAAGTCGGCGATCGCCTGGCCGACCTGGCGGCGCAGCCGCTTGGCCAGCTTGTGGCGCTCGCGGTCCTGCGAGGGCTTGCGCGGCAGGGGGTCTTGCAGCAGCAGGGTCATGGCGCGCGACAGGGATGGCGGGCCGCCATTTTAGGCCCATCCGTCCTCCTGCAGGGGGCGGCGGGGTATGCTGGGGCAAACGGTGGAGGGGTGATGGCCGACGAAGATCTCGCCAGGATCGCCGCGCAGCTGGTGGAGCTGAAGGTCGAGCACCGCGACCTCAACGCCGCCATCGACCGTTTGGCCGAAACGATCCAGGCCGACGAGATGGCCATCAAGCGCCTGAAGAAGCGCAAGCTGCGCCTGAAGGACATGATCGCCGCGCTGGAAAGCCGCCTGATTCCCGACCTCGACGCCTGACGCCCACCGACCCGGGGGCCGCCGGCTCAGGCCTCGGTCTTTGCCACGCCTGCCCCGGCCACCTTGCTGACCGCCTCGGGCGAGAGCTTGCTGATGGTGTGCCGCAGGTCGCGGCCCAGCACCACCTTGGCGTCCTTTTCCCAGGCCATCAGCTGCTCGTCGAAGTCGAGCTTGCCGTTCGGGCACACCCACACCAGCTTCATCTCGCGCAGCTTCTGGATGAAGCCGCGGAACAGCGACTTGTCGAAGAACTCCGGCGCCGCCGGCGCGTACAGCAGGCTCAGGCGCTGCGCCGTGAGATGGCACAGCGATTCAAGCTCGCCGGCGCTGAGCGTGCGCGGGCCGTTCTTCACCAGCGTGGTGATGGCGATGAAGTAGCGCTCGAACGCCTGCTGCAGGCTGTGGGCGATGGCGC
Organism: Lysobacteraceae bacterium; assembly: GCA_031418815.1. Classification (GTDB taxonomy): domain Bacteria; phylum Pseudomonadota; class Gammaproteobacteria; order Xanthomonadales; family Xanthomonadaceae; genus Arenimonas. The sequence continues at coordinate 7,158 of JANOJQ010000025.1, read as the reverse complement.
GCAGGCGGAACACTTCGTCGGTCTGGCCCGGACCGCGCGACAGGATGCCGCCGTCGTCGTCGCTGGCCACCGACAGCAGGCCCTCGGCCACGAACAGGTCGATGGTGGCGTCCAGGCGCTCGGCGAAACCGGCCTGGTCCCAGGGCAGGAACAATTCCTCCTGCACGAACGGGTAGATGGTCTGGCCCAGCCGCAGCAGGCCGGCGCGGCTCATGCGGCGGTTGTTCTGGAAGCACAGCGCCACCCAGCTGGCCGCCGCGAACAGGTGCAGCACGTTGTTGCGGAAGTAGCTCTGCAGCACCGCCGTCTCGCCCTCGACGCTGATCACGTCGCCCAGCGGGTGCACGGTTCGCGTCAGCACGCCGATCTTCTCGCCGTAGGCGACGATGGCGGCCGGGTCGAGCTCGGTCACCGTGACGCGGTCGGAATAGGGCAGCGCCGCCAGCAGCTTCTTGCTCAGCGTGAGCTGCGCCAGCAGGTCGGCCTCGGACATGGCGTGCTTGGGCGTGGCCAGCAGGGCCAGCGCCAGCAGGTTCACCGGGTTCACGTCGGCGGCGCGGTTGATGTTCACCTGGATCTGCTGGGCGATGTCTTCAACGGCGCCGTTGATCCAGGTCGGCTTGTCGTCCGGGTCGGCGTTGCGTTGCTTCCAGTCGGGCGCGTGCTGCGCCAGCACGGTGTCGAGGAAGATGGGCTCGCCGAAGTTCACCGCCACCTTGCCGTAGTGCTGGCGCAGGATGCCGGCGCCGGCCTTGAGCAGGGCCCAGATGGTTTCCTTTTCCTTGGGCTGGCCGGTGAGTTCGTCCAGGTAGCTCTTGCCTTCGATCAGCTTCTCGTAGCCGATGTACACCGGCTGGAACACCACCGGCCGGCGCGGCGCGCGCAGGAAGGCCTTGATGGTCATCGCCACCATGCCGCCCTTGGGCGCCAGCAGCCGGCCCGTGCGCGAGCGGCCGCCCTCGATGAAGTACTCCAGCGAGAAGCCTTCGCCCACCAGCTGCGAGACGTATTCGCTCAGCACCGCCGCATAAAGCGCGTTGCCGCGGATCGAGCGGCGGATGAAGAAGGCGCCGCCGCGGCGCAGGATCGGCCCGAGCACCGGCATGTTCAGGTTCACGCCCGCCACGATGTGCGGCGGCACGATGCCGCGGTTGTAGAGCAGGTAGCTCAGCAGCAGGTAGTCCATGTGGCTGCGGTGGCAGGGCACGTAGACCACTTCATGCCCGGGCGCGACCTGCTTGAGCGTGTCGAGGTGGTTGACGTTGACGCCGTCGTAGATGCGGTTCCAGAAGCCCGTGAGCGCGAACGAGGCCGAGCGCACCACCGGGTTGGAATAGTCGGCGGCGATTTCCCAGGCGAAGCCGTGGCCCTTCTTCCAGGCCTCCAGGTATTCAGTGCCATCCCGGCGCGCCTGGTCGGTGATCGCCTTGCGCACCGGCTCGGCGTCCAGCACGCGGTCCACCAGCAGGCGGCGGGTGGACAGGTCGGGGCCGATGACGGCGGTGCGGATGCGGCGGAAGTGCCCGCGCAACACGCGGCTGACCTTGCGCACCTGGCGCTCGTGCGGCATTTCCTCGTTGAGGATTTCCCACACTCGCACGCTGGGCGAGAACTGCACCACGGTGTCGCGGCCGTTGAGCAGGATCGCCAGCAGGCGGCGGAAGCGGCCCACCAGCGCCCAGTTCTCCGAGAACAGCACGGAGAACCAGCCCGACTGCCGGGCCGGCGCCCGGCCCACGAAGATCGACACCGGCACCAGCTGCACGTCCTGGTCGGGATACAGACGGTGCGCCATCAGCAGCCGCGACAGCGCGTCGGAATGGCTGCGGTTCTTGGGCCGGCCGATCAGGCCCGCGCGCCGGCGCGACAGCGCCACGTAGCTGCGCTTGCGGCCCAGCGGGTCGCCCGGCAGCGCGGCCAGCGGCGACGGCAGGCCCGCTTCGCGGCAGGCGCGGTCGAGGATCAGCGTGTTCGACAGCCCGTAGTTCTCGATGACGTAGCAGACCGGCCGGTCGAGGTTGAACGGCGGCACCACCGGCTCGCGCTTGATCTCGATCCAGGGCTGCAGCAGCTTTTCCATGAAGCGCGCCCACAGCGGCGGCTTCGCGCGCGGTCGGGGCGGCTGCGGCGGGGTCGCCGGGGTCTGCGGGTCGTCCATGGCGGGGCTCAACCGGCGGCGTCGGCCGCGGCTCCGGTCGGGGCCGGCGTGGCCTGTTCGCCGGCCGCGGCCAGCTCAGCCTCGGCGTCGCGCACGGCCTGCGCGCTGTACCAGCCGTCGCCCTGGCGAATCATTTCCATCTCGAAGCTCACGGTCTTGTCGAGCAGCGGGTAGCTCACCTTGACCTGGGCCCGGTCGCCGTTGGCGGACACCAGTTCGGCCCGGACGCCGTCCAGCGCGCGGTCCAGGTCGAGATCATAGGCCAGGGTGATTTTCTTGAGGCCAGCCAGCGCGATGCCGCCTTTTTCCATCGCCGGAATCATCGGCAGGGAGCGTGCCTGGGCCAGGGTCGGCAGCGCCAGCGTGTCGGCGGTTTCAACCAGGGCCGACACGGCGACCCGGGCGCGGGCGCGGTCGGTGAACAGCGACGGCTGGGCCCAGGCCATCAGGCCGGCCACCACTTCATTGCTGTGCGCCTTCTCCTCGGCGCTGAGGTCGGTGTTGGCCTGGATGGCGGCGTTGAGGAAGATCAGCGCGGTGGCCTGCATCATGGGCCACTGGCCGGAGATCTCGGCTTCGAGCTTGGCCAGCTTGGGCTTGAGGTCGCGGTTGAGCTCGGCCTCGGCATTGGGCGCGGTCAGCCGCGCCATCATCTGGTTGTACTCGGCGGCGTCGGCGTCCTCCACCGGCAGGGCTTCGGCCACGCGGCGGTTCCAGAGCGCCTCGGTGCGCGCGTGCAGCTCCGGCGGCAGGCTCAGGCGGGAATAGCGCACCAGGTCGTTGTCGCGCAGTGCCTTCGCCAGGCCTTCGACCGCCGCCACGGGATCACCCGGCGCCTTGGCCTCCTCGGGTGGGTCCTTGCGGCAGGCGCCCAGGGCCAGGACGAGGGCGAGCAGGGCCAGCAGGGCCCAGGTGGGGAGTCTTCGGGTCATGCTTCGGGGGTTGCAGCGTCGGTTTGGCTGGCGCCGAATCTAGCAGATTGGATGTTCAGGGCCCGTTGTCCGGACCGCGCCCGGCCAAGCGGGATTCAGCTCCGCAGGGCGGCGGCGATCTGGGCCTGGATGGCTTCGGCGGCGGCGACCGGGTCGGCCGCCTGGCGGATCGGGCGGCCCACCACGATGTGGTCGGCCCCGGCCGCGAAGGCGGTCGGCACGTCCACCGTGCGCTTCTGGTCGTCTCCGGCCGGGCCGGCCGGGCGGATGCCGGGGCAAACGATCAGGAAGGCCGGGCCGGTGGCTTCGCGCAGGGCGGCCGCTTCCTGGCCCGACGCGATCGCGCCGTCGCAGCCGGCGGCGCGGGCGGCCAGGGCGCGCTCGACAACCACTTCCGAGGGCTCACGATCGATGCCCAATTGCCGAAGATCGCTGCGGTCCATGGACGTCAGCACGGTGACCGCCAGCAGCTTAATGGCGCCCTTCTCCTGCGAAGCGGCGCGCATCATGCCGTCATGTTGGCCATGGATCGTGCAAAACGTCACCGGATAGCGGGCCAGGCCCTTGACGGTCGCAGCCACGGTCGCCGGCACGTCGTGGAACTTCAGGTCCACGAACACTTTCTTGCCCCGGCCGGCGAGTTCGTCGAGCACCCGGAAATAGTCGCCGCTGGTCAGCAGCTCCAGGCCGATCTTGTAGAACCCGACCGAATCGCCCAGCCGGTCCACCCAGCCGCGGGCCTCGGCGGCCGTGGCGACGTCGAGGGCGAAGATCAGGCGGTCGCGGACGGCGGGCATCGGATTACTCGGCGTACTTGAGCGACTGCAGCTTCATCTGCCGGCGCTCGTTCTCGGGCAGGGTCCAGGCGTTGTTGAACAGCGCCGGCTCCCAGCTGCCGTAGCTGGGGTTGGGCAGCACGTACCAGCGCTCGCCGACCCAGCCCAGGTACGGGGCCATGGCCTGCTCGCGTCCGGCAGGATTGTTGGCAACGATGGTCACCATGTCGCCGACCTGGTCGCCGAACTGCATCAGCACCCGGTGCGTGCGGCCGACGAACTGGCGGCGGCAGCCCTTCTCGGAGCCTTCCTGTTCGCAGCCTTCGACGAAGAAGCCCAGGCCCAGGAACTGCTCGGGCTTGTCGATCGGGAAGCCCACCGCACGCAGGTTCTTGAGCGTGGGCTCTTCCAGGTGCGCGGCGCGGTTGGTGACGTAGAAGACCGTGACGCCGCGGGCGGCGGCGGCCTGCGCGAACTCCAGCGCACCCGGCACCGGCGTGGCTTTCTCCTCGCGCACCCAGCCGTCCCAGGTGGTTTCGTCGTAGGCCAGGCCGTCGCGCACCAGGCGGGCCTGGTAGGGCGAGTTGTCCAGCACGGTCTCGTCGATGTCCACGATCACGGCCGGGGCCAGGCCGGCGGCGGGGTTGGCGCGCTCGCTCGGCACCAGGGCGTCCCAGTCGGGCGTCTTGAGCGCGCGGTCGAGCTGGTAGAGGGCGCTGCGGAAGGTCTGGCCGGCGATCAAGCGATATTCCAGCGAAGCCTGCATCCAGGCCACGGCGTTGAGGTTGTCGTTGGCGGCGGGCTGCACCGGCGCGTCGGGCACCTTCTTGCGCACCGGCACCGGCACGATCTGCTCGAGCTCCTGGTCGGTGAGCGTGCCGTCGTTGGCGGGCAGGGTCTGGCAGGCGGCCAGCGCCAGCACCAGGGCCGAGAGAGCGAGGGTCTTGATCGGGGTCATCGTCGGTCGTCCGTTTTCGTATCACGCAAGTTTACCCGGGCCGAGTGACAGGCGCTGTGAGTCGGCGTGCCATCATCCGGCGGCATGGGTAGGAATCGGGCTTGGAAACGGGTCGGATTGGCCGCCGCCGCGGTGCTGGCGGCCGGCGGGCTGGCGTCCGAGCTGGCCGCGCGCCGCACCGCGGCCGACTACACCGTTTGCCTGCAGCCGCTGGGCCGGCACGATCCCACGCTGCTGGCCCCGCTGGGTCGCGGCATCGAACAGGCCTATGGTTTCCGCGTGCGCCTGCTGGCCGAGCGACCCTTGCCGGCCAGCGCCTGGTATCCGCCGCGCAGCCGGTATCGCGCCCAGCCACTGCTGGACCACCTGCGCGACGAGCGGCTTCCCACCGAAGCCGGTTGTGATGCGGTGATGGGTTTCACCGCGGCGGACGTCTCGATCACCAAGGGCGATTATCCGGACTGGGGCGTGCTTGGACTGGCCTACCTGGGCGGTCGCGTGGGCGTGGTGTCCTCGTTCCGCATGCGCCGCGACGCCGACCGCCGGCGCCTGGTCGAGCGCGCGGTGAAGGTGGTGCTGCATGAGCTTGGCCACGTCGTGGGCGTGCCGCATCGCCAGGACGGCCCGACTTGCCTGATGAACGACGCCGGCGGCTCGGTGCGGACGGTGGACCTCGCCGTGGGTGCGCTGTGCGCTGCCGAGCGCGCGGCAGCCGAGGCGGCGTTGGGGGTGCGTTTGCCGAAGCGCGGTTCGTTGGATTGGGAGGCTGTTGTCGGTGACGACGCAATGATCAGGCGCTAGTGGATCGGAAATAGAAACTAGAGAAATGCCCAGTAGCGCGCCTTCGCCCTTGTCTATTTTCTATTCCCTATTCCCTATTCACTAGTTCCTGCTTCCTGGCTCGTCAGCCGTCACCAAACATCGCCGCAATGGCATCCATATGCGCGCGGCCGCGCAGCTTCTTCTCGGCGCTTTCGCGCTCGGGGTCCAGGCCGTCGCGCAGCAGGTCGGCGGCGGGCAGTTCGTCCAGGAAGCGGCTGGGCAGCAGGTGCTCGAGCGCGCCCCAGCGCTTGATCTCGGCGCTGTGCGACAGGTACAGCCGCTCCTTGGCGCGGGTGATGCCGACGTACATCAGGCGGCGCTCTTCGTCGAGGCGGTTTTCCTCGAGGCTGGCTTCGTGCGGCAGGTTGCCGTCCTCGCAGCCGACCACGAACACCGCGCGGAACTCCAGGCCCTTGGCCGCGTGCAGGCTCATCAGCCGCACGGCGTTGCCGGGCTCGCCGCGGTCGGCGTTCGACAGCAGGGCCAGCTGCGCGGCCAGTTCGCCCGGGCCGCCGCCGCGCGCGCCTTCGAACCACGACGCCAGTTCGTCCAGGTTGGCCTTGCGGCGCTGGAAGCTGGCCTCGTCCTTGCACTGGCTGCGCACCATCGCCAGCAGGCCGCTTTCCTGGGCCAGCCTGGGCACCAGCTCGGCGGGCGTGAGCGTTTCGGCCGCGTCGCGAAGTCGATCAACGATGCGGGTGAATTCGTCCAGGCCCGCGGCGGCGCGCGGCGTGAGCTGCTTGAGGAAACCGATCTGCCCGGCCGCCACGGACATCGGCAGGCCGGCGGTCTGCGCCATGCCCGCCAGTTTTTCCAGCGTGGTGGCGCCGACCTCGCGCTTGGGCGCGGCGATCGCGCGCAGGAAGGCGGCGTCGTTGTCGGGGTTGGCCAGCACCTGCAGCCAGCACAGCGCGTCCTTCACTTCGGCGCGTTCCAGGAACTTGGTGCCGCCGCTGAGGTGATAGGGGATGCGCAGCAGCTGCAGCGCCTTCTCCAGCGGCCGCGACTGGTGGTTGCCGCGGAACAGGATGGCGAATTCGCCGTACGGGATTTCCTTGGCCTGGTGCAGGTAGTGGATCTCGCCGGCGACGCGCTCGGCCTCGTGTTCGTTGGTGCGGCACTCCCAGACGCGCACCGGCTCGCCGTCGCCGTGCTGGCTCCAGAGCTTCTTGGGGTGGGCGTGCGGGTTCTTCTCGATCAGGGTGTTGGCGCAGCGCAGGATGCGCGCGGTGCAGCGGTAGTTCTGCTCGAGCTTGACCACCTTGAGGTTGGGGTAGTCGGTGGCCAGCTGGTCGAGGTTCTCGGGCTGGGCGCCGCGCCAGGCGTAGATGCTCTGGTCGTCGTCGCCCACGCAGGTCATGTTGCCCTTGGGGCCGGCCAGCTGCTTGAGCAGGCGGTACTGGGCGCCGTTGGTGTCCTGGCACTCGTCCACCAGCAGGTAGCGCAGGCGCTCGCGCCAGCCGGCGGCCAGGTCGGGCTCGGCCTCCAGCAGGGTCAGCGGCAGCCGGATCA
>JANOJQ010000024.1:0-1959 GCA_031418815.1 Lysobacteraceae bacterium | reverse complement strand
GCTCGCCCATCACCAGGCACGTGTGCAAGGCCAGCTGTTAGCATCCACGGTCGCCGCGAGAACAAGGGCCACGACTCGCCATGATCCCACCGATTCGCACCCTGCTGGTCGCGCTGCTCCTCCTGCCCTTGCCGATGCAGGCGCAGGCCGGCCTGAAGCCGGGCGAGCTGCAGCCTTACGTTGAGCAGGATCGGTCCGAGATTCGTTTCGCCGCCGAAGTGCTCCCGCTGTTCGATGCCATGGCGGCCACGGCACGGTCGGCACCCGGGGGACTCCGGCAGCTCGACGATGTCCCGCTCCTGGCGCTCGCTGCCGACACCGCGGCCATCAATTTCTATTTCCCGGGATCCCGCTCCGCCGCTCACCTCGATGTTTTTGCCGAGTTGGAGCGCCGCAGGATCGCATCCGAACTGCAGGTCAGCGATTACCACCGCACCCTGGTCGCGGCCCGCCAGTGGGATGAGGCCAAGGCCCTTGCCCGGCGATTCCCCGAGATCGAACTCGAAGCGCTGCCTGCCCATTTCGATCCGGGCGAAGACACCGATGGCCTGAAGGCCTGGGATTTCGACCCCGCCTCGCATGTCCTCAGGCGCCGAGGCCTGGGCATCGAGAAGGCGCTGGCGCTGGTGATCGTCTCGCACCCGGAATGCGGGTTTTCGCGCGCGGCCATACGGGCACTCGAATTGGATCCGGCACTCGCACAAGCGCTGCCGGAGCGGCGTTACTTCGTGGCGCCGACGTTCGGTGGCCTGCGCCTGGATTCCATCCGTGCCTGGAACGCCGCCCACCCGGACAGCCAGCATGTGCTGGTGGACCGGCCCTTGGAGTGGGCCTTCGTCCAGAAATGGAACACGCCGCAGTTCTTCTTCCTCGTCGACGGCCAACTGGTCGAGCAGGTGGAAGGCTGGCCGGATGACGGCCAAAAGTCGGTACTGATGGACGCCGCGCGACGCGCCCGGGCGCGGGCCAAAGGCCTCGGCCCACCCGTCGCTGGCGGCCGCTGACGGGTAGTCCCGCCTTTTCGGGACGGGTTGGTCCCGGTGGGCGAAGTGGCGTCGCCTTACGGGTCGGCCGCGTCCGGCGCCAACACCGTGTAGCCGCGCTGCTCAAGCGCCACCAGGTAGCCGCGTCCGCCCACCACGCGCGCCATCGGCAGCACCGCGAAACTTTGGGCGTGCGTGGCCAGGGCCTTTTCCGCCGCCGCCATCCACGCCGCCTGCACCTGCGCCGGCAGCTCGCCGAATCCACGGCGCTGGGCGATCCCGGTCTGCAGCAGTGCGTCGGTGCAGGCCTGGGCGTTGTCGGTGTAGGTCAGGTCGCGAAGCATGGCGATCTCGCCCTGGGCCCAGGCGTTGGCGCGCGTGGCCAGCGTGCCCAGGTCGTTCTCCACCTGGTCGAGCGTGCGCCGGAAACACGCCAGGTCGTCCACCGGGTTACTGGCGAATTCCTTGATCGCCGCCTTCGCGTCCTCCACCACCAGCGCCACGTTGGGCCGCTCGATCGGCACGTCGGCCTTGTCGGCGGCGCGCTTGACGACCCGGCCAACGATGTCGCGCCAGGAAAGATCCTGCTGCTCGAACGCTTCCTGGCGCAGCTCCATCGCCGCCACGAACGGGCGGCGCTTCTCGACCGAGCCGTCGCGCGGCAGGTACCTGGCCTTGAGCCCCTGCCAGCGCGCGTAGTCGGCCGCCGGCAGCACGTCGGCCAGGCGTTCCTGGTCCGGGTTGTTGCGGGCCTTGAGCATGGACGGCACCAGGAACAGGCCGCCGAACATCGCGCCCTTGGCACTGATGGAAACGGTCGGCGCCATCAGCACCACGCCCGACGCCGCGACCTTGGCCTCGACGTCGGCCGAGTTCCACTCCATGCGCTTGGGCAGCGGCGCCAGCGTGCCCAGCACCCACATCACGCGGCCGTCCTTCGACACCTGCCACAGGCCGGGTCCCGGCTGGATACCGC
>JANOJQ010000023.1:0-14603 GCA_031418815.1 Lysobacteraceae bacterium | reverse complement strand
AACGGGGTCAGGTTAACTTCTTTTCACTAACACCCGAGCCGGGGGTCACGGATCCTCGGCGCGCCACTGCGCTCGGGTGTTAGTGAAAAGAAGTTAACCTGACCCCGCTCTAGCGCCGAAGTTCGGGGATGCCGTGTTCGTTGCGGTGCTCGGCGACGGCTTGGTCGGCGATTTGTTCGCGCAGGGTGCGGCCGTCCAGGACCAGCGGCGCTTCGCCGCGGCCTACGCGCAGGGCGTTGGCGTAGGCCAGCGCGGCACGCGCGGTGTCGTTGCGCGCCACCAGCGTGTCGCCCAGCGTTTCCCACGCCTCGGGGCCCGCGCCCTGCGCCAGTGCGCGGTGCAGGTAGCCTTCGGCCTTGGCCCACTGCTGATCTTCGACGTACAGCCGGCCCAGCGTGACCAGTAGCGCCGGGCTGTTGCCGTGGGCCGGCAGCCAGGCCTCGGCGCGCGCCAGCCGCGGCGTGTCGCGGCCGGCGCGCAATTGGCCATAAAGCGTGGCCAGCGCGTCGTCCCAGTGGGCGTCGATGGCGTCGGCCAGTGCCTCCGCGCCCGGCCTCTCGAAGCCCAGCTGCGTGGCGCGGCGGGCGAAGGCCGCCACCACCGGGCGCGCCTGCTGCAGGCGCAGCGGATGGGCATGCCAGCGCTGCAGCAGGGTATCGGCCTGCGCCTGTTCCAGGGCGGCGGCGGCCAGTTCGATTTCCAGCGACGCGAGCTGTTCGGTTGGCAGCGCCTGTTCGCGGCGCAGCGCGTTGAGCTGGGCATGGGCGTCCTGCGCCCGACCGGTGCCGGCCAGGGCGCGCGCCTGCAGCAGCAGTGCACGCGGTGGCAGCGGGCTGGCGAGGGTGGCCAGTGCGGCCAGCACGTCGTCATGGCGCTGCTGTTCGGACAGCAGCGCGGCCTGTTCGAGCGCGCCGCCGGGCGCGTCGTGCGCCAGCAGGGCGGCCTGGTGCAGGGCCGCGCCTTCGACGTTGCCGGCGGCGACCGCCGCGCGGCGCGCGCCCAGCAGCGCCGGCGTGCGCATTGATGCGTCCTCGGCGGCCTTGGCCAGCAGGGATTCGGCGCGCGACCAGCGGCCTTGGTGCAAGGCTTCCAGGCCGCTCACCAAGCGGTTGCGCGCCTGCTGCCGCGCGTGGCGGCGCCAGGCCTGGATCGGCAGCTTGAGCAGCCACCACAATCCCCAAAGCGCGAACCACAGCAGGCCCCAGGCGATGACGAAGTAGGCCAGCGTGGTGGTGTAGGTGAGGCCGCGGAAGCGCACCACCACGTCGCCCATGTCCTGCGCGAACCAGCTCCAGCCCAGCGCGCCCAGTGCGGCCAGCGCCAGCCACCAGAGCAGGCTGCGGTAGAGGTTCATTGCCCGGGAACCCGGCTGCGGCGAAGGTCGCGCAGCTGCTGCAGGCTGGCGCCCTGCATCGGCAGGTCGGGCACCAGCGCCAGCTTGGCGAGCGTGGCCAGCCGTTCACGGCGTTCACGCAGCGTGGCGTCGTTGGCGTACAGGCGCTGCAGCCAGAGGTCCACGCGCTGCAGGCTGGCGCGGAAGGACGCCTGGTCGCGGCGGTCGAGCGCCGTGCGCGCCAGCGCCAGGTCCAGGCCCAGCGCGGCTTCGCCGGTGGATCGGTCGGAGGGTGAGATCAGGTCCTGGCGGCTGCTGGGCCGCACCTGCACCACCGCGTCCAGCAGGCGCTGCCAGCGCGGGCGGTTGCCGCCGGTGGTGGCGGGTGCCCCGGGCGCACGGCTGGCCAGCCGCGGCAGCAGCGCCTCCAGCGCGTCGAGTTCGCTGGCCGCGCGGGCGCGTGGATGCTCCGGCAGCGCGCGCAGGGCGGCGAGCTCCTGGCCCAGGGTCTGGCGCAGGCTGATGAACTGCGGGTCGGTCATCGGCTCGAGCACTTCGCGGGCCAGCGCCGTGGCGCGGATCGCGCCCTCGAGGTCGCCGGTGATGCCCAGGCGCGACTGCGCCAGGCTGAGCAGCAGTTCGGCCTCGTCCAGCCGAAGCGCTTCGCGGCCTTCGCCGGCCTGGGCCGAGAGTTCGCGCAGGCTGTCTTCCAGGATCGCGGCGCGCTGCCCCACGCCCAGCACTTCATCGCGCAGCAGGCCGGTGCGGGCGGTGGTGTCGGTGAGGCGCTGGTCGAGGCTTTGCTGGGTGCGGCGCAGGGTGATGATGGTTTGTTCGGCCGCGAGCAGGCGCGCGTCGAGCGCTTCGGGGCTGAGGTCGGGGCCTTCTTGCGCGACGGGTGCGACCAGCTGCCAGCCTTTCCAGGCGCCGTAGCTTCCGGCGGCCAGGACGGCCAGCACGAGCAGCCAGCCGAGCGCGCCAAACGCGCGGCGCGGCGCCGGGGAGTCGGGGGATTGGTCGAGCACGGTGGCCATTACCCGGAGAGAACGCGAAACCAGGCGCAATCTTACCGGAAGCGCCCCGAGCCGACATCCGCGGCCAGTGCGTCGAGCATGCGCGACGGCGTCGCCGCCTCGGCCAGCACGATCGCGCCGAAGCCCTGCGCCGCGAGCATTGCCGCCAGCCTGGGGCTGCTCGCCACGGCGGGCCTGGCGCGAAGCACGCCGCGCGCGCCCTCCGGCAGGCGCGACCACAGGCCGTCGAAAGCTTCCGCGCTGCTGACCAGCAGGGCGCTGGCGGCGGGCAGGTCGGACAACCGGCGCAGCCGCGCCGGCGACGGTGCCATGGCGACGCGCCGGTAGACCTCGGCCAGGCGCACCCGTGCGCCGCGCTGGGCGAGGGTTGCGCCGATCAGGCTGCGGCCGCCCGGCGCGGTGACCAGGCCCACGTCGACGCCCGGCAGCCGCTGGAGCTCCGGCATCGCCAGCAGCCCTTCGGAATCGGCGCGGCCCTCGGGCACCGCCGCATGGCCGATGCCCGCGCTACGGAGCGCGCGCGCGGTGCCGCTGCCCACCGCCAGCCAGCGCTGGCCGTCGCGCCCGCGCAGTGGCTGCGGACCCTGCGCGAACGCCACGGCCGCCGGGCTGGTGAAGACCACGACCGGACAGGCGAGCGCCGCTGGCAAGGCCGGCCCTGCATCCATCGTCACCAGCCTGAGCGTAGAAAGCGGGAGCACCCGTGCACCCAGTGCGGCGGCGGCGCGGCGCACCGGCGCGTGGCCGCCCGAAGGGCGCAGCGAGATGACGTACCATCCCGCCAGCATGGATGCGGACCGCGGCTTGGCCATGGCGCGCAGCTTGGCATACCCCTGGGAAAACAGCACCGCATGAACGGACTCGATGCCCTCAACGCCCATCTCCGGGCCATGCCGCCGGTGGCGGCCATGCAGGTGCGCGCGGTCGCCTTCGACGGCGATGTGCTGCAGCTGCAGGCACCGCTGGCCGCCAACGTGAACGACAAGGGCTGCGCCTTCGGCGGCAGCCTGTCCGGCTTGCTGACCCTGGCCGGCTGGGGCCTGCTGACCCTGAAGTTGGAGGCTGCCGGACTGCCTGCCGAGGTCTACGTGGCCGACAGCCACGTGCGCTACCTCAAGCCGCTCTACGCCGACCTGCACGGCGAAGCACGGCTCGAGCCGGACCTGGACTGGGACGCCTTCCTGCGCAGCTTCCGCGAGCGCGGCCGCGCCCGCGCCGGCGTGCTGGCCGCCCTGCGCGATCCTGACGGCGCGGTGGTGGCCGAACTCAGCGGCCGTTTCGCGGCGCTGCGCCCGGCCTGAGACGCCGCGCCGCCTTTGTGCATAATGCGGCCATGAACAGCAAACCCCTGCGCGTGCTCGCCCCGGTCCTGGCCTTGCTGCTGGTGACGGCCTGCGGTTCGATGGCGGCCCAGCGCAACCCGCGCGACGAGGCCCTGTACACCTACGTCAGCGCCGTGCGCTGGAGCGACTTCGAAGCCGCCCGCGCCTTCGTGGACCCCGAGACGCTGCGGGTGCAGCCGATCACCGACTTCGAGATGGAGCGCTACAAGCAGTTCCAGGTCTCCGGCTATGAAGTGAAGTCGGGCTCCGAGCCGTCCGAAGGCCTGTACCAGCAGGTGGTCGAACTGCGCGTGGTCAACCGCAACACCCAGGTCGAACGCATCGTCACCGACCGCCAGCAGTGGCGCTGGGACGGCGAAGCCAAGCGCTGGTGGCTGGTCAGCGGCCTGCCGGACCTCGACGCCCGCTGAGCCGGCTTTGCCCGCGGCCCCCGGTGGCGCCCATAATGCCGGCCCCGCCGTAGGAACCACCCGCCCGCCATGGATCGCCTGCTCACCTTCGCCCAAGACAACCTCATGCTGTCCCTGGTCCTCGCCGGCCTCACGCTGGCGCTGGCGATCACCGAGGTCATGCGCCTGTTCCGCGGCTTCAAGGCCGTCAGCCCGGCGCAGCTCACCGACCTGATCAACCGCGAGGACGCCCTGGTGGTGGACCTGCGCGGCCAGGGCGACTTCGAGAAGGGCCACATCATCGGCTCCAGGCACCTGCTGCCGAGCCAGGTGGACCCCGAAGGCAAGCTGCTGGCCAAGGCCAAGGAGTCCCCGGTGGTGCTGGTGTGCGCCGTCGGCGCCACGGCGTCGACCACGGCCCAGAAGCTGGTGAAGGCTGGCTTCAAGAAGGTCAGCGTGCTCGATGGCGGCATTGGCGCCTGGACCGGCGCAAGCCTGCCGCTGGCCAAGGGCAAGGCCTGAGTCCGCGCCGGCGTGCGATAATCGCCGGCTCATCCCAACGATTTCCAACGGAGTTGCCGTAATGGCCGAGCAGAACAATGGCGCCGAAGGCGCCGACCAGGCGCAGTTCTCGATCCAGAAGATCTACGTCAAGGACGTGTCCTTCGAAGTGCCGGGCGCGCCCCAGGTCTTCAGCGAGCCGGGCCAGCCGCAGCTCGAGCTCAACCTCAACCAGAAGGTTGGCCGCGTCGGCGACGGCCTGTTCGAAGTGATCCTGGGCATCACGCTCACCTGCAAGCTGGCCGACAAGACCGTTTACCTGGCCGAGATCCAGCAGGCGGGCCTGTACGCCCTGGCCGGCTTCGACGACCGCACCCTGGACATGATGCTGGGCACCTACTGCCCGAACGTGCTGTTCCCGTACGCCCGCCAGTTCCTGGGCGAGCTGGTGGCGCAGGGCGGCTTCCCGCCGTTCTACCTGCAGCCGATCAACTTCGAGGCCCTGTACGCCGAAGGCCTGCGCCGTCGCGCCGAACAGGGCACGGCCGAGATCGGCAACGCCTGATCCGGGCGCGGCGCCGATGAGCACCGCCAAGCCGTCCATCGCCGTGCTCGGGACCGGGTCCTGGGGCACGGCGCTGGCGTCGCTGATCGCCCGCAACGGCCATGCGACGACGATCTGGGGCCGCGACGCGGACCAGGTCGCGTCCATCAACACCGCGCACCAGAACAACCGCTATCTGCCGGGCATCCCGCTGCCCGAGTCGCTGGTGGCCACCGGCGACCTGGGGCTGGCCGTTGCCGGCGCCGACCTGGTGCTGGTGGTGACGCCCAGCCACGCGTTCGCCGAAACGCTGAACGCACTCGCGCCGTTCCGCCGTGCCCACGCGGGCGTGGCGTGGGCGACCAAGGGCTTCGAACCGGGTTCGGGCCGTTTCCTGCATGAAGTGGCCGCGCAGGTGCTGGGCCACGACGTGCCGCTGGCCGTCGTCACCGGGCCCTCGTTCGCCAAGGAAGTGGCGCAGGGCCTGCCGACCGCCGTGACCGTTCATTCGGACGACGAGGCCTTCACCGGCGCGGTCGCCGACGCACTGCATGGGGCGACGTTCCGCGCCTACACCGGCAATGACATGCTCGGCGCCGAACTGGGCGGCGCGATGAAGAACGTGCTGGCCGTCGCCACGGGTGTCGCCGACGGCATGCAGCTGGGCCTCAACGCCCGCGCTGGCCTGATCACCCGCGGCCTGAACGAAATGCTGCGCCTGAACGTGGCGCTGGGCGGCCGCGCCGAAACCCTGATGGGCCTGGCCGGGCTGGGCGACCTGGTGCTCACCTGCACCGGCGACCTCTCGCGCAACCGCCGCCTGGGCCTGGCGCTGGGCCGCGGCCAGTCGATCAAGGAAGCCGTGGCCGCGATCGGCCAGGTGGTGGAGTCGGTGCAGACGGCCGACGAAGTGATGCGCCTGGCCGACCGCCACGGCATCGAGCTGCCCATCTCCGACCTGGTGCGGCGGGTGCTGCACGAGGAAATCACCCCCGTCGAAGGCCTCAAGCTGCTGCTGGCCCGCGAACAGAAGCCCGAATACCCCGAAGGTCTCTTCGAACCCTGAAGAAAGCGCATCGGCAACGTTGCCAAGAAAAAGCCCGGCCGAAGCCGGGCTTTTCAGTTGCGGCGTGTTGCGGTCGGATCAATAGCTGGCGCGCAGGCCCACCAGGTAGTTTTCGCCGTTGTCGCCGAACTCGGCTTCACCGGTGATGCCCCAGGTCTGGTTGAACTTGAACTGCATGCCCACCGTGCCGCTGAAGTCGCCGGTGAAGTCGCTGCCGTCGTAGTAGTTGGCCTTGATCGAACCTTCCAACTGGTCGGTGAACGAACCGCGCAGCCCGACCGAGGTGCGGAAGCCGTCGATCTTGGCAATTTCGACGTCGGAACGGGTGTGGCCGATCTCGGCCACCAGGTCGGCCCTGTCGGAGATCGCGTGGGCATAGCCCAGGCCCACGTCCACGGTGTCGGCGCTCAGGCTGGTGTCGTCGATGTCCACCTGCGAATAGCCGCCAAAGCCATAGAAGCCCGACTGGCCGAACTCGTAGGATCCGCGCAGGCCGAAGCCGTCGCCGTCCAGGCCGCCGTCGGCGTCGGTGCTGATGTAGTTGCCTTCGACGAAGGTGTAGCTGAGCTTGTCGTCGGCCTGGGCCGAAAGCGGCAACAGGGAGGCCAGGGCCAGGGCCATCAGGGAACGTTTCATGGTGAGTCCTTTTTCAACTTGGGGGGATGTCCATGCGGGCATGGACGGGACCGAGTATGGAAACGCCAACGCAACCTGCGGTTAACGAGGGTGCCGAGCCTGAATGGATGGGCTTGCAAAAAAACAAAGCCCGGCCTGAGCCGGGCTTTGCATCAACGCGTGGCGCGATGGATCAGAAGCTGGCGCGCAGGCCGACCAGGTAGCTTTCGCCGCCGTTGCCGAACTCGACTTCGCCGGTGACGCCCCAGGTCTGGGTGAACTTGTACTGGGCGCCGAGCGTGCCGGAGAAATCGCCGTCCACGTCGCTGCCGTCGACGAAGTTCGCCTTCACCAGGCCTTCGAAGTTGTCGCTGAACGAGCCGCGCAGGCCCACCGAGGCGCGGTAGCCGTCGGCGCTGCCGAAGCCGTCGACGTCGGCGTTGACGTAGGCGATCTCGGAGATCAGGTCGGCGTTGTCCGACAGGCTGTGGGCGTAGCCCAGGCCGATGTCGGTGAAGTCGATGTCGACGTTCACGTCGTCCACTTCAACCATGCTGTAGCTGCCGAAGCCGTAGAAGTTGGACTCGCCGAACGCGACCGAGCCGCGCACGCCGAAGCCGTCGGCATCGCCGTCGACGTTGACGTAGTTGCCTTCGACATAGGAGTAGCTCAGCTTGTCGTCGGCCTGGGCGGACAGGGGCAGCAGGGCGGCGAGGGCCAGGGCAATAAGGGAACGCTTCATTGTATGAATCCTTTTTTTGTGGGGTCGCCCAAGGGTCTGGGCAGGCGGCAGTATGCTGGCCGAACCCTAACGCAAGGTTAACGAGCGGGCGTTTTCG
Source organism: Lysobacteraceae bacterium (assembly GCA_031418815.1). Taxonomy (GTDB): domain Bacteria; phylum Pseudomonadota; class Gammaproteobacteria; order Xanthomonadales; family Xanthomonadaceae; genus Arenimonas. The sequence continues at coordinate 6,939 of JANOJQ010000023.1, read as the reverse complement.
CCGCCCCCGTGTCGTCAGTCATGGGCGTGCGCCGTCGTAATCGAACTGCCGCCACGCCTCGAAAACGGCCACCGCCACGGCGTTGGAGAGGTTGAGGCTGCGCTGCCCGGCGCGCATCGGCAGCTGCAGGCGGTGGGCCTCGGGGACGCTGGCCAGCACCGCCTCCGGCAGTCCGCGCGTCTCGGGCCCGAACAGCAGCGCGTCGTTGCGCGAGTACGCCATGCGGTCGAACCGATTTTCCGAACGGGCGCTGAAGGCAAGCAGCCGCGGCTGTCCGAGCGCCGCCAGGCAATCGGCCAGCGTGGCGTGCCGGTGCACGCGCGCGCTCTCGTGGTAGTCGAGTCCGGCGCGGCGCAGTTTCGCGTCATCCAGGTCGAAGCCCAGCGGCTCGACCAGGTGCAGGCCGGCGCCGGTGTTGGCGCACAGGCGGATGATGTTGCCGGTGTTGGGCGGGATCTCGGGTTCGAACAGGATGACGTTGATCATCCGGGCATTATCGTCGCCGACGCCTCAGCTCGCGCAGCGGAACCGGCGGTTGAGCGGGCTCAGGTCGCCCGGCATCCGGGCCAGGCCCAGCGCGCCGACCGGGCGCGACGGAGCCGCACAGTCGTCGCTGGCCGGCACCCAGGCCTGCAAGGCGGGATCGCCCGGGCGTTCGAGATGGATGAGGCCAGCGACCGCGACGGCCAGCAGCGGCAGGGCGAACAGGCTGCGGCGCAGGTGGGTGGACAGGCTCATGGCGGACTTCCTGGAGGGACGGATGAGTACCTTCAGCAGGAAGCGTGCCAGCGCCGGATGTTTTCAAAACAACGACTTGCAGCTGTCCCGGGCTGTCCGCCGGGCGTCCGCCCTCAGGCCCGGACGCGGCAGGCGGACAGCGGCTGGCGGTCGGCCGTGCGCCACTGGCCCTCGGCGGCGGCCACGGCCGGGGTCGGGAACTCGATGCGCGCGACCAGCTGCGAGCGGCCGTCGTCGCTGCGCAGGTTGCTCAGGCCCTCGAAGCGCAGCAGCCGCCGGCTGTCGCGGCCGTAGGCCACGTCGATGTGCGGGGCTATCCACCCCAGCAGCCCGCCCAGCTTCAGGCGGAAGGTTTCGGCCTGTTCCTGGCCCAGCGTGAGCGAGCCTTGCCGGTCCAGCTTGAAGCCCAGCGTCTGCAGCCGCGACGGCACCGCGAACCGCAGCGGCACCGACTGTCCCGCCACCAGCGGCGCCCACTGCCGGCGGATGAACTCATCGAAGCCCGCGTCGGCGACCAGCCGCGCCGCCGGATCGTCCAGCGTCGCGCTGCGTTCGAGTTCGCCGCGGGCGTCACTCACCCAGACGGTGTGGACGCCGGCCGTGCGGCGCAGCCCTTCGCGATAGCCCAGGCGCACGTCCTCGAAGCTGAACTCCGGCGCCTGCGCCGAGCGGCGGTAGTCCACGCGCTTGCGTGCGAACGGCGTGCCGTCGGCACAGCGGTAAAGCACCAGGCGCTCGGTCGGCTTGCCGTCGGCGCGGCGGACCAGGTGGTGTTCGCGATACAGCACGGCGCGGCTGCCGGGGTCGCGCGCCACGCCCTCCTCGAACGTGAGCGCGGCCTGCGCGGGCAAGGCCGCGAGCGCCAGCGCGAGCGCAAGCAGCCGCGTCACCACGGCAGCGTCTCCCCGGTGGTGTCGAGGAAAGGGCCGTCGGGAATGCCGGGCACCTCGTCCACCAGCCGCAGCAGGCTGGCAACGGATTCCGCCGGCGCAAGCGGTGCGCTGCCGCCGCCCATGTCGGTCTTCACCCAGCCCGGGCTGGCGGTGATCACGCCGATGCCGGACGGGTTCAGCGCCTGGGCCATCATCACCCCGGCCATGTTCAGGCCCGCCTTGCTGATGCGGTAGGTCGGCGAGTGGAAGCTGTCGGCCCGCGCGATCGAACCCAGCGCCGAGCTGATGTTGAGCACGCGCGGCCGCACGCCCCGCTGCAGCAGCGGGGCCAGCGCCTGCACCAGCATCAGCGGTGCGACGGTGTTGGTGGCGAGCGTTTGCTGCAGTACGGCGGCGTCCAGTTCGCCGAAGCGTTCGCCCGGGGTCAGCATGCCGGCATTGTTCACCAGCAGTTCGAGACCCTCGAACAGGTCGGCGACGTCGCGCGCGAAGGCCAGGCGGCTGAGCTCTGAGTCCACGGCCAGCGCCAGCACGTGCAGCTGGCCCGGATGGTCGGCGCCCAGCGCCTGCAGCGCCGCGGCCTCGGCGGGCCGGCGGCACGACGCCACCACCCGGCCGCCGCGGGCCAACAGCTGGCGCACGAACTCCAGCCCCAGGCCGCGGTTGGCGCCGGTGACGAGAGCGCGGTGTGAAGAGCTTTTTTCCATGTCTACACTATGGCCTTTGGCCTAGTGTATGGGCCGTCAATGCAGGCTAGGATTCGGGTCCCCCGGCACGTCCGGCCGTCCCTGCAAGGTACCCGAATGACCTCGATCCGTCGCCCGCGCGCCAGCGCACTCGCCCTGGCCCTGGGCCTGGCCTTCGCCGGCCTCTCGCCGCTGCATGTTCCCGCCGCGCAGGCACAGGCCGCGCAGCCGGCCCGCGCCGACATCGCCTTCGAACAGTTCACCCTGCCCAACGGCCTGCGCGTGATCGTGCACACCGACCGCAAGGCGCCGATCGTGTCGGTGAACCTCTGGTACCACGTGGGCTCGAAGAACGAGCTGCCGGGCCGCACCGGCTTCGCGCACCTGTTCGAGCACCTGATGTTCCAGGGCAGCGAAAACTACAAGGGCGAGTTCTTCGAACCCTTCGAGCTCGTCGGCACCACCGACCAGAACGGCACCACCAACTCCGACCGCACCAACTACTTCCAGAACGTGCCCACCACCGCCCTGGACATGGCGCTTTGGATGGAATCGGACCGCATGGGCCACTTCCTGGGCTCGGTGACGCAGGAGCTGCTGGACGAACAGCGCGGCGTGGTGCAGAACGAAAAGCGCCAGGGCGAGAACAACCCCTACGGCCAGTTCTTCGAGCGCCTGCTCAAGGCCAGCTACCCCAAGGGCCATCCCTACAGCTGGTCCACCATCGGCTCGATGAGCGACCTCAACGCCGCCTCGCTCGATGACGTGAAGCGCTTCTTCAAGACCTGGTACGGCCCCAACAACGCCGTGCTGGTGCTGGCTGGCGACATCGACCTGGCCACCGCCAAGGAAAAGGCCGCGCGCTTCTTCGGCGACATCCCGGCCGGCCCCACCATGCAGCAGCCCAAGGTCGACCCGGCGCCGCGCACTGCGTCCACCCGCGAAACCATGACCGACAAGGTGCCGCAGGCCCGCGTCTACCGCGCCTGGAACACCGCCGAGTACGGCCAGGCCGACGTCGAGCGCCTGCAGCTGCTGTCGCAGGTGCTGGGCGGGTCGCGCAGTTCGCGCCTGGACAAGCGCCTGGTGTTCCAGGACAAGCTGGCCGACAGCGTTTCCACCGCGGCCTGGTCGAGCCTGCTCGGTGGGTTGTTCTTCATCCAGGTGGACGTCAAGCAGGGCGTGGACGTCGCCACCGTTGAAAAGGCGCTGGACGAGGAGCTGGCCAGGCTGCTCGCCGAAGGCCCCACGGCCACCGAGCTCGAGCAGGCCCGCACCGTGTTCAAGGCCGGCTTCGTGCGCGGCATCGAGCGCATTGGCGGCTTCGGCGGCAAGGCCGACGCACTGGCCGAATGCGCCGTGTTCGACGGCGACCCGGGCTGCTTCCGCGAAAGCCTGGACGTGATCGAAACCGCCACCGCCGCCGACGTCACCGCGGCCGGCAAGAAGTGGCTCTCGCGCGGCGACCACACCATCGTGATCAGCCCGGGCGAGCGCGTGGCCACCGTCGAAGAAGAGTCCAAGACCCATCCGGACATGGCCCCGGTGCCGGCCGCCGACCCGAAGTACACCACGGTGGAAACGGGCGTGGACCGCAGCAAGGGCGTGCCGCAGACCACGCAGTTCCCGGCGCTGAGCTTCCCCGAGCTGCAGCGCGCCACGCTCGGCAACGGCATCAAGGTGATCCTGGCCGAGCGCCACGTCATTCCCGTGGTGACGATGAGCCTGGAGCTGCCCGGCGGTTACGTGGCCGACGTGGGCCGCAAGCTGGGCACCGCCAGCTTCACCCTGGGCATGCTGGACGAGGGCTCGGGCAAGCTCGATGCGCTGTCCTTCGCCGACCGGGCCGAAGGCCTGGGCGCCAACCTGGGCGCCGGCGCCGCGCTCGACGGCGGCAACGCCTTCCTGTCGGCGCTCAAGGAAAACCTCGACCCGTCGGTGGCGCTGTTCGCGCAGATGCTCACCCAGCCCACCTTCGACGCCAAGGAAATCGAGCGCGTCCGGGCCAGCTGGATCTCCGGCATCAAGCAGGAAAAGGCCCGCCCGAACTCGGCCGCGCAGCGCCTGCTGCCGCCGCTGATCTACGGCGAAGGCCATCCCTACGCCATCCCGTTCAGCGGCACCGGCAGCGAAGCGTCCATCGCCTCGCTGACCCGCGACGACCTGGTGGCCTTCCACAAGGCCTGGGTGCGCCCGGAGGGCGCCACCCTGATCGTCACCGGCGACACCACGCTGGCCGAAATCCTGCCCGTGCTCGAAAAGCACCTGGGCGCGTGGAAGGGTGAAGGCGCGGCACCGACGCCGGTCGCCGTGCCGGCGGTGGCGCTGCCGTCCAAGCCGCGCGTGTTCCTGGTGGACCAGCCGGGCGCGATCCAGGCCAACGTATTCGTCGGCCAGGCCGTGCCTTCGACGATGGACGCGCAGGCCACCGAGTTCGAAATCGCCAATGCCGTGCTCGGCGGTGAGTTCAGTTCGCGCCTTAACATGAACCTGCGCGAGGACAAGCAGTGGGCCTACGGCTCCTACAGCTTCGTGCAGGGTGCCAAGGGCCAGCGCCCGTGGCTGGCGTTTGCGGCGGTGCAGATCGACAAGACCGCCGAGTCCATCGCCGAACTGCAGCGCGAGATCGCCGCCTATGCCAACGGCACGGAAGCGGCCACGGCTGCCGAAGTCGCCAAGATCCAGGCCACCGAGATCCGCAGCCTGCCGGGGTCCTATGAAACCGCCACTTCGGTGATGGGTGCCATCGGCGGCATCGTGCGCTTCGAGCGTCCGGACGACTACGTCGTGCAGCGCCGCGCCAAGATCGAGGCGCTCACCCCGGCCGCGGTGCAGGCCGCCGCCAGCACGCTCAAGCCCGAGTCGCTGACCTGGGTGGTGGTGGGCGACCTGTCGAAGATCGAGGCGAGCGTGCGCGCGCTCAAGCTCGGCGACGTGCAGGTGATCGACGCCGACGGCAAGCCCGTCGCCGCCAAGCCGGTGGCGAGCGCGCAGTAAGCGCCCGCACTCATTGCCGGTTCAGCACGGGCGGGGCGACAATCCCGCCCGTGTTCTTTTTGAAGGAAGCCCCATGCGCCAGCTGCTGCTTTGTGCCGTCATCGCCGCCTCGCTGGGCGGCTGCACCTGGGTCAAGATGACCGAGGGCGCCAGCCAGGTGCGCGTGGCTTCGGCCACCGAGTCGCTGGGCGCCTGCGAGAAGCGCGGTGAAGTCTCGGTGTCGGTGAAGAACAGCCTGGGCCCCTATGAGCGCAACGACCTACGGGTCCGGGACGAGCTCGAGACCCTGGCCCGCAACGAAGCCCCGGGCCTGCAGGCCGACACCGTGCAGCCCAAGGGCGAGCCTGCGGACGGCGAACAGCGCTTCGTGGCCTACCGCTGCGGTGCCGGCGCCACCGTCGGCCGCACGCCGGTCGCGAAGCCCGCCAACGAGGGCGCCGCCGAGACCTACCCGATCCAGGAGTGAGGCCCAGGCCCCGCTTCTTCACATCCAAACCCCGCCAAAGTTGAGGCGGAGGCCCGAAACGAGTAACTTTGACGGGTTTCCCCTCAGGCGAATCCGTCCATGTTGTTCCAGCACGTTTCCATCGCCGGCCTCGCGCACATCGATGCCCCGCATCGGCTGAGCTCGGCCGACATCAATGTCCAGCTCAAGCCCACCATGGACCGGCTGGGCATCAAGACCGATGTCTTGCAGGACATCGCCGGCATCATGGCCCGCCGCCTCTGGGACGACGAGACCCAGGCCAGCGACGCCGCCACCCCCGCCGCCGAAAAGGCCCTGGCCGACGCCGGCGTCGACCGCAGCAAGATCGGCCTGTTGGTCAATACCTCGGTCAGCCGCGACTACCTGGAGCCGTCCACCGCCTCCATCGTCGCCGGCAACCTGGGCATGGGCGAGAACTGCCAGAACTTCGACGTCGCCAATGCCTGCCTGGCCTTCCTCAACGGCATGGACATCGCCAGCCGGATGATCGAGCGCGGCGAGATCGACTACGCCCTCATCGTCGACGGCGAAACCGCCAACCTCGCCTACAAGCGCACGCTCGACCGGATGAAGGCGCCGGACGTCACCGAGGAACAGTTCCGCAACGAGCTCGCCACCCTCACCCTGGGCTGCGGCGCCGCGGCGATGGTGCTTTCGCGCACCGAGCTGACGCCCGACGCGCCGCGCTACCGCGGCGGCGTCACCAAGGCCGCCACGCAGTGGAACACCCTGTGCCGCGGCAACCTCGACCGCATGGTCACCGACACCCGCATGCTGCTGATCGAAGGCCTGAAGCTGGCCACGCTCACCTTCGCCTCGGCCCGCCAGGCGCTGGGCTGGGTGGTGGACGAACTCGACGAATTCGTCGTGCACCAGGTCAGCCAGGTGCATACCCAGGCCATGATCAAGGCCTTCGGCATCGACCCCAAGAAGGTGCTCACCATCTTCGCCGAGCACGGCAACATCGGCCCGGCCTCGGTGCCGATCGTGCTGAGCAAGCTGCGCGAGATGGGCCGCCTGAAGAAGGGCGACCGCGTCGCCCTGCTGGGCATCGGCTCGGGCCTGAACTGCTCGATGGCCGAAGTGGTCTGGTAACCCAGGCCTGTCTCCCTCTCCCACTTGTGGGAGAGGGCCGGGG
>JANOJQ010000022.1:0-15089 GCA_031418815.1 Lysobacteraceae bacterium | reverse complement strand
CGCTGCCGGCATGGAACTGCGGCACCGACGTGGCCGACACCCAGGTCAGCTGCTTGCGGCGGTGGTGGTACAGGCCCAACAGCGTGCTTTCGACGATCTTGCCCGAGGCCAGCGCGCGCATCGGCGGCATCTCGCGGAAGCGGATCGGGTAACCGCGGTGGTCGATCACCAGCCAGTCGTCGAAGCGCAGGCTGGCGGTGACGTCCAGGCCCTCGTCCAGGCCCAGGATGCGGAAAGCCGCCGGGTTGGCCGACAGCACGCGGCCGTCGAAGCCCTGGAACAGCACACCCTTGTCGATGGCCACCAGCAGCGCGTGGTAGTTCAGTTCGGCCTCGCGCCGTCGGCTGAGGTCGCGCGCCACGGCGATGACATGGTGGTGCGGGCCGTCGTGGAAACTGGCCGAATGCACTTCCACCGGGAACTGGCTGCCGTCGCCGCGGGTGTTGTTGACCTCGATCACGTAGGTTTCGTCACGGCCCAGCGCTTCCAGCACGGGGCGCATGTGGCCGGCGGGGAGTTCCGGGTTGATGACGTGCACCAGGTGGCCGACGATCTCGCTGCGCGGGCGCTGGTAGGCCATTTCGCCGGCCCGGTTGAGGTCGAGGATGCGGCCGTCGGCGTCGATGATGCTGATCGGGTCGGGCACCGCGTTGAACAGGCTCTCGTAGCGGCGCCGGATGCTGTCGGCCTCGCGCTGCAGGCCGTGCAGCAGGGCCAGCACTTCGGACAGGAACACCGGGTCGGCGATCGCGCCTGGCGCGTTGGCCAGCGCCTCGAGCCGGGCGATGACCGGATTGTCGCGCGAACGGCGGGACTCGGCCGTCGGGCCGGTGTCGGACTCGGAGATCGGGAGATCGTGGTCCATGCCGCCGTTGACCGGGCATCCGCAGGGTGACGGCCGAGCATACACCGCAGGCCCGCAGCTGCGGTGTCAGCCCGCCGAGAGCGTGACCTTGCTCCCGGAAACGCGGCCCAGCCGGGCGGCCAGCCAGCGGCCCGTCTCCACCAGCCGGTCCAGGTCCACGCCGGTCCGGATGCCCATGCCTTCGAGCATGTACACCACGTCCTCGGTCGCCACGTTGCCGCTGGCGCCGGGGGCATAGGGGCAGCCGCCGGTACCCGACACCGCGGCGTCCACCACGGCCACCCCTTCTTCCAGGCAGGCCAGGATATTGGCCAGGGCCTGGCCGCGGGTATCGTGGAAATGCACGGCCAGCGCCGCCATGGGCACCTCGGCCGCCACCGCACGCAGCATCGCGCGGGCCTTGGCCGGCGTGCCGATGCCAATGGTGTCGCCCAGCGAAACCTCGTAGCAGCCCAGCGCGTGCATGCGGCGGGCGACGTGCACCACGTCGGCCACCGGTACCTCGCCCTGGTACGGGCAGCCGAGCACGGTGGAGACGTAGCCGCGCACCTTCACGCCGTCGGCGGCGGCGCGTTCGAGCACCGGCAGGAAGCGCTCGATGCTTTCGTCGATGGAGGCGTTGATGTTCTTGCGGTTGAAGGCCTCGGACGCGGCGCTGAACACCGCCACCTCGGTGGCGCCGACGGCGCGCGCGCGCTCGTAGCCCTGCAGGTTCGGCACCAGCACCGGGTAGGCCACGCCGTCGCGGCGGTGGATGCCGGCGAACACTTCGGCGGCGTCGGCCAGCTGCGGCACCCACTTGGGGCTGACGAAGCTGGTGGCCTCGATGCTGCGCAGGCCGGTGGCCGACAGCCGGTCGATGAGCTCGATCTTGTCGGCGGTGGGGATGATGGCCTTTTCGTTCTGCAGCCCGTCGCGCGGGCCGACTTCGACGATGCGGACCTGGGCCGGCAGGCTCACGGCTTGGCCTGTGGCTTGCGGACGAATGGAACCGGGTCGGCGTTGAACAGGTCGGCGTGGTCGAGCACCGCCGGCGCCTCGTTGCCGGTCAGGCGGTTGAACAGGTCGCGGTCGCGGGACACCACTTCGCCGCTCAGTTCGCCGTCGATGATGGCGTGGGCCACCGCCTTGTCGTTCGTGGTCCACAGCGTCAGGCGGTCGCCGTCGCGGGCGATGCGCAGCAGGTAGACGTCGCCCTCGGTCGCGGGATGGTCTTCGTCGAACTGGGTCATCGCCCAGCGCGCATCCACCCATGCGTAGCGGTACAGGCCTTGCTGGCCCAGGTGCAGCGCGGTGGGTTCGCTGTTGCGCACGCCGTCCCTCTGCTGGCTCCCCACCACCAGCTGGCAGTCGTCGTCCACGCGCAGCGTGACTTCGCCGTTCTTGGCGGGGTCTTCGTCCTGCGACAGCCAGTGCCCGGCCAGCGCCGGGTCGCAGGGGCCGGCGGCGAGCGGCGGCGCTTCGAACGTGGTCATCTGGCAGGCGCCCAGCACCAGGGCACCGGCGGCCAGCAGCGTGCGGCGGTACAGCGAACGGATGTTCATGGCGCCTCCAGTTTGACCAGCACCGCATCGGCATCGACGAAATCACCGGCCACGGCCTGCACCGCCGCGACCCGCCCAGCGCGCGGCGCGCGCAGGCTCAGCTCCATCTTCATGGCTTCCATCACCAGCAATTCCTCGCCCTCGACGACGTCCTGGCCCGGGCTGGCCTTGATGACGACGATGCGGCCGGGCATCGGTGCCGTGATGCGGTCGCCGCTGCCGGCGGCGGCATTGCCTTCGAAGCGGAAGGCGGGCACGCGGTCCAGGCGCACGCGGCGCTCGCCGTCGTGCACCGTCACCGCGCCGGTGTCGGCGCGGGCGCGCATGCGCCATTGGCGGCCGTCCACTTCGGCCACCAGGCGGCCGTCCACGAACCGGGCGCCGCGGATCAGGGTTTCGACGCCGGCGTCGAGCAGGCGGTAATCGCCGGCGCTGCCGCGGGCGTGCAGTTCGATGCGCTCGCTGCGGTAGGTGAAGCACAGCAGCCGCTCGCCGGCGTGGCCCAGGCGCCAGCCGTCGCCGATGGACCAGGGCGAGTGCGGGTCGCCGCCGGCCTGGCCGTGGGCGAGGGTGGCGGCTTCGTCGTGCAGCAGGGCGGCCGCGGCGGCCATGGCCAGGTGCGCGTCGGGCAGCGGTTCGTCCTTGGGCAGCACTTCGTCCAGGTGCGCGTCGAGATAGGCGGTGTGGATGCTGCCTTCGACCACGCGCGGGTGGCGCACGAGTTTTTCCAGGAAATCGATATTGGACTTCGGCCCCACCACTTCGCAGTCGGCCAGCGCCTCGCGCAGGCGGGCAGCGCCCGCGGGCGGTCCAGGTCCCAGGTGATGAGCTTGGCGATCATCGGGTCGTAGAAGATGGTGACGGTGTCGCCCTCGACCACGCCGGCGTCCAGGCGAACGTGCGCGGACGCTTCGGGCAGGCGCAGCGTCTCGAGCCGGCCCGAGCCGGGCAGGAAGTTCTGGGACGGGTCTTCGGCGTACAGGCGCACTTCGATCGCATGGCCGTGGCTGCGCACGTCTTCCTGGCGCAGCGCCAGCGGCTCGCCGGCGGCGATGCGCAGCTGCCACTCCACCAGGTCCAGGCCGGTCACCAGCTCGGTCACCGGGTGCTCGACCTGCAGGCGCGTGTTGATTTCCATGAAGAAGAAGTCGCCGTCGGCGCCGACGATGAACTCCACCGTGCCGGCGTTGACGTAATCAATGGCGTGCGCGGCCTGCACCGCGGCGGCCCCCATGCGCGCGCGCAGCTCGGGCGTGAGGAAGGGCGAGGGCGATTCCTCGACGACTTTCTGGTAGCGGCGCTGCGCCGAACACTCGCGCTCGTTGAGGTGGATCACGCTGCCGTGGCTGTCGCCGAACACCTGGATCTCGATGTGGCGCGGCTCGCGGATGTAGCGCTCGATCAGCACGCGGTCGCGGCCGAACGCGCTGGCCGCTTCGCGCTGGCACGATTCCAGCGCCGCGGCGAAGCCGGCGCTGTCGTGCACGATGCGCATGCCCTTGCCGCCGCCGCCGTGGGCGGCCTTGATCATCTGCGGGTAGCCGACGCGGTCGGCCTCTTGCTGCAGGTGCGCCGGGTCCTGGTTCTCGCCGGTGTAGCCGGGCACCACCGGCACGCCGCGTTCGGCCATCAGCTGCTTGGCGCCGGCCTTGCTGCCCATCTTGCGCATGGACGCGGCGTTGGGGCCGATGAACACCAGGCCGGCCGCTTCGACGGCCTCGGCGAAGTCGGCGTTTTCCGACAGGAAGCCGTAGCCGGGGTGGATGGCCTGCGCGCCGGACTGCTTCGCCACTTCGATGATGGCGTCGCCGCGCAGGTAGCTGTCCTGCGGCCGCGGCCCGCCGATCGGCCAGGCCTCGTCGGCCAGTCGCGCGTGGCGGGCGCGGTTGTCGGCCTCGGAATACACGGCCACGGTGCGGATGCCGAGGCGTCGGCAGGTGCGGATGACCCGGCAGGCAATTTCGCCTCGATTGGCGATCAGGATTTTGGTGAACATCAGGGGGAAATCCAGTTTGCTGCGCGCTTGTCGAGGAAGGCGGCGAGGCCTTCCTGGCCCTCGGGGGAGACGCGGAGGCGGGCGATGAGGGCGGCGTTTTCGGCGTCCTGGATTTCAGATGCGGCGCGGCTCATGCCGGCGGTGCGCAGGGCCAGCTGCTTGGCTTCGCGCTGGGCCAGCGGGCCGCCCTTGAGCCAGAAGTGCAGGGTGCGGTCCACCGCGTCGGCCAGGGCGGAGGCCGGCGCCACCGCGTGCAGCAGGCCGATGGCCAGCGCCTCGGGCGCCTCGATCACGTCGGCGCCGGTGAACAGGCGGCGCGCGTGGCGCCCGCCGATCGCCGCCACCACGTAGGGCGAAATCACCGCGGGTACCAGGCCCAGCTTCACTTCCGACAGCGAGAACTTCGCGCCCTCGGCCGCCACCGCGTAGTCGCAGCAGGCAATCAGCCCGACGCCGCCGCCGTAAGCCGAGCCGTTCACTTTGGCGAGCGTGGGCTTGGAAAGGAAGTTCAGGGTGCGCATCAGCCGCGCCAGGCGCAGTGAATCGGCGCGATTCTCGGCTTCGCTGGCCTGGGCCATGCGGCGCATCCAGGCCAAGTCGGCGCCGGCAGAGAACGTGCTGCCGTCGCCGGTGAGCACCACGGCGCGCACGGTGTCGTCGGCGTCCAAGGCGTCCAGGGCGTCGGTGAGCTCGGCGATCAGGGTGTCGTCGAAGGCGTTGTGCACCGTCGGGCGGGCCAGCGTGAGCGTGGCCACCGCGCGGTCGCGGTGCAGGCGAATGGATTGGGTCATGCGGTCCCCCGGGGGCAGGCGGCCATGATAGCGGCTGGCCCCGCGAACCCGGCACCGGCGGCCGGTTGCCCGTATCGCGGCGGGCCGTTTGGGTTTATGATGCGAATCATTCGCATTCACGGATCGACGACATGTTGCTCTCCGAACTGCCCACCGGCGCCGATGGCATCGTCGAAAGCGTCCAGGACCTCGCCCCCGGTGACGCCGTGGCGCGCCGCCTGCGCGACCTGGGCTTCGTCGCCGGCGAGGCCATCCGCCTGCTGACGCGCGGACCGCTGGGCGGTGACCCGCTGCTGGTGCAGGTGGGTTTCACCCGTTTCGCGATGCGCGGCGGCGAGGCCGCGCGCATCCGCCTGCGCCGCGACCATGGCTGAGGCGGGCACGCTCAACATCGCGCTGGTCGGCAGCCCGAACTGCGGCAAGACGGCGCTGTTCAACCGGCTCACCGGCAGCCGGCAGAAAGTGGCGAACTACGCCGGCGTCACCGTCGAGCGTAAGGAAGGCCTGTTCAAGACGCCGGCCGGTCGCCGCGTGCGCGTGCTCGACCTGCCCGGCGCTTACAGCCTGGACGCCAACAGCCCCGACGAAGCCATCACCCGCGACCTTTGCCGCGGCACGCTGGCCGGCGAGGCGCGCCCGGACCTGCTGGTGTGCGTGGTGGACGCCACCAACCTGCGCCTGCACCTGCGCTTCGTGCTGGAGCTGCGGCGCCTGGGCCAGCCGATGGTGCTGGCGCTGAACCTGATGGACCAGGCCAAGCGCCGCGGCATCGTCATCGATACGGCCCTGCTTGAGCACCGGCTGGGCATGCCCGTTCTGGAAACCGTGGCGGTGCAGTCCGGCGGTACGCAGGCCCTGCTGGCGGCGCTGGACCAGCCCGCGCCGGCACCCGGCGCGACGGAAGATCACGACGACAGCGACCTGCACGCGCAGGTATCGGCCCTGTTGGCCGAAGCGGTGACCATGCCCGCGCGCACCGACCAGCTCGACGACCGCCTGGACCGCTGGCTGCTGCATCCGGTGCTGGGCCTGGTGATCCTGGCGGTGGTGATGTTCCTGATGTTCCAGGCCGTGTTCGCCTGGGCCGCGCCGGTGCAGGACCTTTTCGCCGGCGCCATCGCCAGCGTCGGCGCGGTGATCGGTGACTGGCTGCCCGAGGGCCCGCTGCGCAGCCTGGTGCAGGACGGTCTTTTCGCCGGCCTGGGCACCGTGATGGAGTTCCTGCCGCAGATCCTGCTGCTGTTCGCCTTCATCCTGGCGCTCGAGGAATCGGGCTACCTGCCGCGCGCGGCCTTCCTCCTGGATCGGCCGATGCGCGCGGCGGGGCTGACCGGCCGCTCGTTCATCCCGCTGCTGTCGAGCTTCGCCTGCGCCATCCCCGGCATCATGGCCACGCGCTCGATCCAGGACCCGCGCGACCGCCTCACCACCATCCTGGTGGCGCCGCTGATGACCTGCTCGGCGCGGCTGCCGGTGTACACGCTGCTGATCAGCGCCTTCATCCCGCGCCAGGACGTGCTGGGCATCTTCAACCTGCAGGGCCTGGTGATGTTCGGGCTTTACGCGGCCGGCATCGTCAGCGCGCTCGGCGCGGCCTGGGTGATCAAGGCGCTGCGCCGCGACGACGGCGAGCACGTGCTGCTGCTCGAGCTGCCCAGCTACCGCCTGCCGCACCTGCGCGACCTGGCCATCGGCCTGTGGGAGCGCGCGAGCATCTTCCTGCGCCGCGTCACCGGCATCATCCTGTCGCTGACGGTGCTGCTGTGGTTCCTGTCCACGTATCCGGCGCCGCCCGCGGGCGCGGTGGGTCCGGCGATCGACTACAGCCTGGCCGGGCGCATCGGCCACTGGATGGAGCCATTCTTCGCGCCGATCGGCTTCAACTGGCAGATCTGCATCGCGCTGATCCCGGGCCTGGCGGCGCGCGAAGTGGCGGTGGCCGCGCTGGCCACCGTGTACGCCATCTCCGCCAGCGGCGACGACGCCGCGGCGCAGGCGCTGTCGCCGCTGATCGCCGCCGACTGGTCGGTGGCCACCGCGCTGTCCCTGCTGGTCTGGTACGTGTACGCGCCGCAGTGCCTGTCCACCATCGCCGTGATCAAGCGCGAAACCAACAGCTGGAAGCAGGCGGGCATCGCCACCTTCTACCTGTTCGCGCTGGCCTACCTGGCGTCGTTCATCACCTTCCAGGCCGCGAGGGCACTGCTGTGAGCGCGCTGCTGCAGGTTCTCGTGGTGACGGCCGTGGTGGCCTGGGCGGCGCTGTCGGTCCTGCGCCAGCTGTGGCCGCGCGGCATGTGGCAGGCGCAGGCGCGGCTGTCGTATCTGCTCGAGCGCGAAGGCCGCCCCGCGTGGCTCAGGCGCATCGGCTTCGCGCTGCGGCCGCCGATGCAGGCCACGCAGGCGGCCTGTGGGACGGGCTGCAGCGCCTGCAAGGCCTGCCGCTGAGGTCCGCGGGTCAACGCTCGCTGAGGATCAGCGCGGCGTAAACCAGCACCACCGACAGCCCGGTCGCCACCGCGAGCATCCAGGCCAGCGGGCCTACTTCCTTGGCCAACACCGACACCGGCACCTTGCTTCGCCATGACCGAATGCGATCCAGGCCCAGCACCAGCGGGGTGAGCAGCGCCAGCGAGAAACTTCCCGCCTGGAACGGCCAGTGGGACTCGTAGCGTGCGGAAATCACCAGGTCCGGCACCATCAGCACCAGCGCCAGCGGGATACCGGCCTTGAGGCGGATACGGGTCGTGGCGATACACGCAGCGCCGATCAGCCACCAGTAGCCGAAGCCCGACCATTCCGCCTGCAGGGAAGGGTGGCCCAAAAGGGTGAGGCCGCCGGCCAGGCACAGCAGGGCGAAGGCTTCACGCAGCACCGAGTCCTGGCCTGCGGCCGCAAGCTTCGCCTGGAGTTTGAGCAGCCCGGCCACGCACAGCTGCCAAGCCAGGAAGCAGAGCGCGACGACGCCGACGGCCAGCAGGATGGAAGCGTCACCGTCCACGCCGAAGCTGAGCAGCGCCAGCCCGCCGCCGAAAAGGGCGTTCCGGGCCAGGCTCAGCCCCATGCGCTTGCGGCTGATCAGCGAACGATCCGCCAGTTCGAAATAGAGCGCTCGCCTAGCCGGATCCATCAACTCGTTGGCCACACCCTCGCTGAGTGCGTCGACCTCGCGCATGCGGTCACGCACGCGGGTTGGCATCCCGGGCGTGGCCAGGAGCACGGCGGTGCGCCACGCCGAGGGCGGGCGCACGACCTCCTCGTCGATCTTCAGATCGAACAGCTTCTGCCCTTCGCCATACACGGTGCGCGGCATCGGCACGCGCTTGAAGCGCTCCAGCACCTCGGCGCGGTGGCGGGCGCGGTCAATGCGCTCGGTGAGCCACCAGCCGCTGGGCCCCAGGTTGTCCACGCCGAAGAAATCCGAGACCGCCTGCAGCGCTCGGGCGGAAACCGGCGGCTGCCGCTCCGCCACCAGGCGCAGCACGTCCACGGTGATCGCCGACTTGAGCTGGATCGAATACAGCGCGGGCTGCGCGTAAAGCCAGGCGGACACCTCGTCGGCACGGCGCGTTTCCAGGAAAAGGAACAGTTCGTCCATGAACGCGCGCAGATCGAAGAAGGCCGGCTCGGCCTGCGTTTCGCCGGCATCTTCGACATGTGGGGTAGGGACGCGAGCTTCAGCGCGGTCCGCCGCCGCACTGGCCGGCTCACCGACGGCACGCGCCCCATCAAATGCCGTCGCAACCCTGGGCCCGGGGGCGTGCGCGGACTCGGCCTCCGCCGTGTCCTGGGCTTTTTCCCAGCGGCGCCGGCGCAGCAGCTCCAGTGCGGCCTGGAAGGCCTGGTTGACCTGCTGGAACGCGACCGGGTCGTCGTCGGGACGGTTGGACTTGAGCAGCCTTGCGTAGGCCTTGCGAACCTCGCGCTCGTCGGCTTCCGGGCGCAGCCCGAGGTATTCGAACGGACTCACGGGCGCTGGTTCTCCAATTCGTCCAGCGCCGCCTCGAGCTCCGTACGGTGCCGGTCGATCAGGGCCCGGTCCTGGGATTCGACCACCGCCATGAAGCGGGTGAGCCACTGCTGGATGATGTCGCGCTTCTGGCCCAGGCTCTCTTCGTAAAGCCGCTCGGCGCGGGCCACCAAGGCCACGTTGGGCTGGGCGTCGCGCGGGTGCACCTTGAGCTCCGACAGCAGCGCCAGGCGGCGGCGGATCTCATCCTTGTCCATCGCACCCGGGCTTTTTTCCAGGATCAGCTCGTGGCGCACGCCCGCGCTCAGCACCTCGACCTCCACCTGCAGCACGCCGTTGATGTCATAGGTGAAGCGCACGTCCACCGGGTTTTCGCGCGCAAGCTTCTTCTCGAGCGGGAAGGTCAGCTCGCCCAGGCGTACGTTGTTCACCACGCGCGGGCTTTCGCCCTGGAAGATCTCGAGCTTGAGTTCGGGCTGCCAGTCATTGGCAGGGAAGAAGCGCTCGACCCGGCTGACGGGCACGGTGCAGTTGCGCTCGATCAGGGGCGCGAAATGACCGTCTGTGCGGCGGCCCTCCTGGTCGGCCAGGGACGTGGCGATGCCCAGCGTGTAGGGGCAGACGTCGGTGAGGACGATTTCCTCCAGGTTCTCGTGCCGCGCCTTCATGCCCGACGCCACCACCGCGCCCATGCCGATGGCCTCGTCCGGGCTGATGTGGCGCAGCGGCAGGCGCCCCAGCATGCGGGCCACCAGGCGCGAGACCAGCGGCATGCGCGAGGCGCCGCCCACCAGCACCACTTCGTCCAGCTGCGCCGGATCCAGGCGCGCGTCGCGAAGGGCGCGCTCGATCGGCTGGCGCAGGCGCTGCACCAGCGGCTCCACCAGCTGGGCAAAACGATCTTCGTTGATGCTCCACTGCAGGTCGCGGCCGCCGATGTGCAGGTCCACGGTCACCTCGGCCTGCTGGCTGAGCAGGCGCTTGGCGCGCTCGACCCGCGAGGCCAGCATGGCGCGCTCGTTGCCCGGCAGGTCGCGCAGCTTCAGCCCCAGCGCGTGGCAGCAGTCGTTCACCAGCTCCTGCAGGAAGTCCTCGCCGCCCAGGAAGTTGTCTCCCGACGTGGCATGCACCTGCATCACTCCGTCGAACGACTCCAGGATGGACACGTCGAAGGTGCCGCCGCCCAGGTCGAACACCAGGAAGGTGGCGTTGTCCTTGCGCTCCTGCAGGCCGTAGGCCAGGGCTGCGGCAGTGGGTTCGTTGATCAGGCGCTCGACCTTCAGGCCCGCCAGTTCGCCGGCCACGCGGGTGGCCTTGCGCTGGGAATCACTGAAGTAGGCCGGCACGC
Organism: Lysobacteraceae bacterium; assembly: GCA_031418815.1. Taxonomy (GTDB): domain Bacteria; phylum Pseudomonadota; class Gammaproteobacteria; order Xanthomonadales; family Xanthomonadaceae; genus Arenimonas. Next base: position 4,576 of record JANOJQ010000022.1, on the reverse strand, counting down.
TGATGACGGCCTCGGTGACCTTGCCGCCGAGGAAGGCTTCGGCATCGGCGACCAGGGCGCGCAGCACCATCGCCGACAGTTCCTCGGGCCGGAAGCGGTGGCTGCCCACGGCGCTGGCGCGGTCGGTGCCCATGTAGCGCTTGAACACCGATGTGCCGGAGCGTTCGTCCACCGCGATCCGGTCCAGCGCGGGCTGGCCTACCAGGATGCGTCCGTCGGCATCCAGCGCGACCGCCGAAGGCGTGAGCATCGCGCCGAGCGCGTTGGGGATCAGGATGGGGCCCTGGGAACCGTAGTGGCCGATTAGGGAGTGGGTGGTGCCAAGGTCGATGCCGACGATCATGCGCTGGAATTCTTTGTTGGGAGGGATTTGCCGGTGGACCGGCGTGGGGTGGCGAGCGCTGCCTAGCCGGGATTTGGTTCCGCCGGTGGCGGCGGAACGGGCACCGGCGGCACGTATTGCCAGGGCTTGGGCTCGGGCTCGGAATCCGGCCAGGCCCCGGGGCTCTGCTCCGGAATCACGGACGGGTCCACCATGAAGTCACGCTGGTCCGTATTGCCGACGCAGCGGGCGAGGTTGGCCAGGAGCATCAGCACCAGGATGACCGGAATGATCGGCCCCGGTTTGAGCTCGGCGGACGGCCGTGGTTTCGGAGTGCCGTTCTGCGGATACATGAAGCTCATGTCGGGCCCGACGATGACCTGGTGCTGGCGATGGGCGATGTCATGCAGTTGTTCCAGCCGCGGCTGCAGGTGCATGTTTCCCCGCTCGATGCGGTCCAGTCCGAAGAAGGCCAGCAACAGCCGCAGTCCCTCGGGTGTCGGCAACTTCGCGGCCTTTTCGAGCGCGATGACCAAAGAGGGTGCCAGCGCGTTGCGGAGCTGGATCGAGTAAAGGTCGGGATGCGTCTGAAGCCAGGCGTGCAGCTGGCCCGGCGGCGCCAGCCCCTGCTGCAGCAGCGCATCGAAGAAGGCACCGGCATTGAAAGGCGGCGCGGATTTTTCCACCTGTTGGCGTGGCGTGGGGCGCGGCGCTGGCCGCCCCGGGCGACCAAGGTCGCCATGCGCGGCATCCGGGGGCATGGCGCCCACCGGGAGCGGCGCCGCTGCCAACTCGACGCTCGCCAGCATGGGCTGCGCCTCGGCACGCCTGCGGACGTATTCAAGGGCGCCTTGGTAAGCCTCGTGCAACTGCTGGAAAAGCGCGGGATCGTCGTCCGGGCGCCGGGACTTCAGGCGCGCGGCATAGGCCCGCTTGACCGCGCGCTCGTCGGCGTGCCGGTCAAGACCAAGCTGTGAAAGAAAATGCTGGCTCATGTCATTCGCGCTGCGGCCAGGGCCTGCCTACATCCGGAACACGCCGAAGCGCTCTTTCTCGATCGGCGCGTTGAGGCTGGCCGAGAGCGCCAGGCCGAGCACGCGGCGCGTGTCGGCCGGGTCGATGATGCCGTCGTCCCAGAGGCGCGCGGTGGCGTAGTAGGGGTGGCCCTGGCGTTCGTACTGGTCGCGGATGGGGGCCTTGAAGGCTTCCTCTTCCTCGGCGGTCCAGGCCTTGCCGGCGGCTTCCAGGCCGTCGCGCTTCACGGTGGCCAGCACGCTGGCGGCCTGTTCGCCGCCCATCACGGAAATGCGCGCGTTCGGCCAGGTCCAGAGGAATCGGGCGCCGTAGGCGCGGCCGCACATGGCGTAGTTGCCGGCGCCGAAACTGCCGCCGATCACCACGGTGAACTTGGGCACGTGCGAACAGGCCACGGCGGTCACCATCTTGGCGCCGTCCTTGGCGATGCCGGCGTTTTCATACTTCTTGCCGACCATGAAGCCGGTGATGTTCTGCAGGAACACCAGCGGGATGTCGCGCTGGTTGCACAGCTCGATGAAGTGCGCGCCCTTGAGCGCGCTCTCGGCGAACAGGATGCCGTTGTTGGCGACGATGCCCACCGGGTAGCCGTGGATGTGCGCGAAGCCGCACACCAGGGTCTTGCCGTAGCGCGCCTTGAACTCCTGGAACTCGCTGCCGTCCACCACGCGCGCGATGACTTCGCGGATGTCGTAGGGCTTGCGCGTGTCCTTCGGGATGACGCCGTAAAGCTCTTCAGGCGAATACCTGGGCTCGCTGGGCGGCAGCGTGGCCACCGGCAGGGTCTTGCGGCGGTTGAGGTGGCGCACGATGTCGCGCGCGATCTGCAGCGCGTGCTGGTCGTTTTCGGCGAAGTGGTCGGCCACGCCCGACACCGAGGTGTGCACGTCGGCGCCGCCCAGGGATTCAGCGTCGACGATTTCGCCGGTGGCGGCCTTCACCAGCGGCGGGCCGCCGAGGAAGATGGTGCCCTGTTCGCGCACGATGATGGATTCGTCGCACATCGCCGGCACGTAGGCGCCGCCGGCGGTGCAGCTGCCCATCACCACGGCGATCTGCGGGATGTTCTTCGCGCTCAGCCGGGCCTGGTTGTAGAAGATGCGGCCGAAGTGCTCGCGGTCGGGGAACACCTCGTCCTGCAGCGGCAGGAAGGCGCCGCCCGAGTCCACCAGGTAAAGGCAGGGCAGGTGGTTTTCCAGCGCCACTTCCTGGGCGCGCAGGTGTTTCTTCACGGTCATCGGGAAGTACGTGCCGCCCTTCACCGTGGCGTCGTTGGCCACCACCACCACTTCGGTGCCGTGGATGCGGCCGATGCCGGTGATGATGCCGGCGGCCGGCGCGGCGTCGTCGTACATGCCGCCCGCGGCCATGGCCGAGAGTTCCAGGAAGGGCGAGCCGGGGTCGAGCAGGGCGCTGATGCGGTCGCGCGGCAGCAGCTTGCCGCGCTCGGTGTGCCTGCGCCGGGCCGCGTCGCCGCCACCGTGGGCAACGCGCGTGAGCTGGGCCTCGAAGTCGGCGACGGCGGCGCGAAGCTGCGCAGCGTTGTCCTGGAACTCCGGGGCGCGGGTGTCGATGTGGCTGGTGAGGATGGGCATGCGCGGCCGCTCGCTGGTGAAGGCGTCGAGTTTACGTTCCGGCGGCAGTACAGCCTAGCTTCGCGCGCACAAAAGAAAACGGGCGCGACTTTCGTCGCGCCCGTTCCCTTCAAGCTTGCAGCTGAAGATTACTGACCGTCGGCGGCGTCAGCAGCTTCTTCGGCGGTGTCGGCAGCGTCTTCGGCAACGTCGGCAGCGGTGTCGGCCATGTCGGCGGCGGCGTCGGCAGCGCCTTCGGCGCCCGCTTCCATCGCGTCGGTGGCTTCAACAGCGGCGTCGGCGGCAACGTCGGCGGCGTCCGCAGCAACTTCGGCCGAAGCCTCGGCAGCGTCGGCAGCAACGTCGGTCGCAGCGTCGGTGGCAGCGGCGGCAGCGTCGGTGGCTTCCATGGCGGCAGTGTCGGCAGCGGCAGCGGCATCAGTAGCCGCGTCCGTCGCCTGCTCAGCCTGGTTCGAGCAGGCGGCCAGGGCCAGGCCCAGGGCCATAGCGAGCAGGGTCTTGTTCAGGGACATGAGTTGTTTCCTCGTCTAGACGTTTTTGATAAAAGAACGTGCGCCAAATGCACACGTGGCGTGAAGCATGACAAGAACCAGCCGATAGTCAAGTGCAACGTAGGCTTAACGAAATTTTACGGTGGCGGCCGGTCCGGCCCGCCGGGGCCGTTCAGGCCAGTTCGATCGCAATGGCGGTGGCTTCGCCGCCGCCAATGCACAGGGCCGCGACGCCGCGCTTGCCGCCGCGGCGCTGCAGCGCGTGCAGCAGAGTGACCACCAGGCGGGCGCCGGAAGCGCCGATCGGGTGGCCCAGTGCGCAGGCGCCCCCGTTGACGTTGAGCTTGGCGTGCGGGATGCCCAGCTCCTTGATCGGGGCCATGGCCACCACGGCAAAGGCCTCGTTGACCTCGAACAGGTCCACGTCCGCCACCGACCAGCCGGCCTTGGCCAGCACGGCCTGGATCGCCGAAACCGGCGCGGTGGTGAACCATTCCGGGGCCTGGGCATGGGTGGCGTGGGCCACGATGGTCGCCAGCGGGGCCAGGCCCTGGGCCTTGGCGGCGTCTTCAGAGGCCAGCACTACGGCCGCGGCCCCGTCGTTGATGCTCGACGAGCTGGCGGCGGTGATGGTGCCGTCCTTCTGGAAGGCCGGGCGCAGGCTGGGGATCTTGCCGATGTCGCACTTGCCCGGCTGCTCGTCGGTGTCCACCACCACGTCGCCCTTGCGGCCGGCGACGGTGACGGGGGCGATTTCGTCCTTGAAGGCGCCGTCGGCCTGGGCGGCCAGCGCGCGGCGCACCGACTCGGCCGCGAACGCGTCCTGGTCCTCGCGGGTGAAGGCGTACTTGCCGGCGCACAGTTCGCCGAACGAGCCCATGGGCTTCTTGTCGTAGGGGTTGGTCAGGCCGTCCCAGGCCATGTGGTCGAGCATCTCGGCGCTGCCGAAGCGGATGCCGGTGCGCGAGCCGTTGAGCAGGTGCGGGGCATTGGTCATCGATTCCATGCCGCCCGCCACCACGACCTCGGCCGAGCCGGCCTTGATCAGGTCGTGGCCCAGCATGATGGCCTTCATGCCCGAACCGCAGACCTTGTTGATGGTGGTGCAGCCGGCCGCCGTGGGCAGGCCGGCG
>JANOJQ010000021.1:0-9768 GCA_031418815.1 Lysobacteraceae bacterium | reverse complement strand
CGAAGGCAGCACACTCCCCCTCGAATGGCCTCAACCTACAAGCGTCCGAAGGGACGCGCCTTGCTGGGCAAGGTGGCGACTCGAAGCCTCGGCAGATTCAACAAACCCGATCTGCAGGAAAGATGGTGATTCGCAGCACGTTGCCGCAGGCGCAAGCACTGGCCTCGATCACACACCTGCCGTTCTGCATGGCCCGACGAGATACCCACCGCTATCGCCGCGCAGTCGAGCGTTGCCTCCTGCCCAATAAAAGGCTCTGCTTGGGCAGGAGGCAACGCTTGGCTGCGCGGTGATGGCGGCGCCGGAACCCACGGGCGCGCGGTAGTGGCGGCTACGGGAAAAACGAACAACCCAGCTACCGTTCGGTGCGCCAGTTGAGCGAGGCGGCGCTTTCGTTGCCCGATTCGATGCTGATGTCGAAGCCCCGGGTGAGCAGGTACTTGAGCGTGATCACCTGGCCCGTGCCGACCAGCGAAACCCCGTAGCTGATGAACAGCCGCGGCATCACGTATTTGCCAACCGTGAACGTGGCGCCGCCCAGGTTTCGCGAATCGCGCACCCCCGCCTCGTCCAGCCCCAGGCTCGCCCCCAGCTGCTGCGCCACCAGATTGCCGCCCGCGCCCAGCGCCAGCGCGGCCGCGCCCAGCTGCTCGTTCTCGCCCGCGCTGGTGGTGCTGAGCGGCCGCCCGAACACCAGCCACGACAGCGCCTCGCTGGTTTCCATCGCCGGGCTGGAAATCACCGCGGTCTCCGGGCGCTGCGCGGTGCCGCGCACCTGCACGCCCACCGTCACCCGTTCGAAATTCCGTTCGGCGCGGATGTCGAGCGTGGGGTTGTCGAAGGGCGCGTTGGCGTAGGAGAGCCGCGCGCGCTGGATCGTCAGCGCCTGGCCGTAGGCGCGGTACTTGCCGCTGACCTGCAGCGTGCCCAGCGCCGTGGCCCGGCGCCCCAGCCGTTCGCGCAGGCGCAGCGAGCCGGTCATCGCGCCGTCCAGGCCGAAGCCCTTGAGCTTGACGTCCTCGCCCAGCGACACCGAAAAATCCATGTCCAGCGGCTTGGCGCGCTCACCGAGGGCGTCCACCGGATCGAGCACCACCACGTCGGGCGACACCGACACCGTGCTGTCGAGCGCCTCCAGGTCGGCCCGCGCCTCGGGCACGGCGAGCGTGCCGCGCAGCTCCAGGCGGTCTTCGAGCCAGCGCATGGTCAGTTCGGGCGTGCCGATCAGGTACAGCTCGGGCGTGCTGGCCAGGGTCACGTTTTCGCCGCGCAGCACCAGCTGCAGCGGCGCGCTGGCGTCGCGGAAGTTCAGGCGGCCTTCCACCCGCAGCACGCCATTGCCGGAGCGCACGCTGCCGTCGAGGCGCGAGCTTCCGTCGACATCGCCGACCAGGGTGAATGCGCCTTCGCTCAGCTTCAGGCCCAGCGCCGGCAGCTCGGCGGCGAAGGGCTGCAGCTGCGCCTGGCCCGACAGCTGGGGCTGTGAGCGCGTGCCGCCCAGCAGCAGGCGGCCCTGCAGGCGTCCGGCAGGCGCGGCCACGTCCTCGGAAAACAGCTCCATCCAGGTCAGGTCGCGCACATCCAAAGTGAGATCCCCGGCCAGCGCCGCGCCGTCCGCCAGCCCGGTGCGCACCCGGGCCGAAACGCTGCCTTGCCCGGCCAGGACCGCGCTCAACTCGCCGGCAAGGGCGTCGCCGTCCACCTGCAGGGTCACCGCCAGGTCGGTGTAGGCGAAGACTTCGCGCTCGAGGTCTTCCTCCAGCCGCAGGGCGCCGCGCTCGGAATCGATGCGGCCGGTGCCGCGCCAGCGGCCGTCCCGGCCGCGACGCAGCTCGGCGCGGGCGTCCAGGGTGCCGTCGATCTCCAGCACGGTGCCTTCGCCGCTGGCGAGCCAGGGCTGGACCAGGGCCAGCGGCAGCGCTTCGCCCTGGATCGAGGCTTCGCTGCCGGACGCGGCCAGGCACAGGCGGCCGCCCACCTCCTGCGCCGCCAGGCAGCTGCGCCCGAGCTGCAGCAGGCCGGGGCCGAAGGCGAAGTCCGTGCCCGATTCGAGCACCAGCACCGGCGCGCCCGCAGCGGACAGCCGCAGCTGCTCCACCCGGCCGCGCCACTGCTCGCCCCGGCGACCGATGCTTCCGGCCAGGGCCAGCGCACCCTGCGCGCCGGCCGCGTCGACTTCGAGCTGCAGCCTGGCGAGGCTGCCGCTGCCGCGCATCGCCAGGCGGTCGAGCGCCGCACCCGCGAGCAGCAGATCGGTGCCGTCCACTTCGAAGCGGCCCGAGCTGCCGCTCGCCGGCAGCGTGCCCGCGAAGCGCAGCGTGCCCGCGCGCTGGTCGCCCCAGCGCAGCGTCTCGCCCTGCAGCTGCGCGCTGATGTCGGGCGCCGCGGCCGGGCCCCGCAGCGAAAGCGTGCCCTGCACGCGGCCCGCTGCGCCGGCCAGCACGTCGTCGAGCACCAGCGGCGCGAAGCGCGCGTCCAGGTCGTAGCGCGCGCCGAAGCCGCCGCGCACGTCCACGGTGCTGCCGCCGATGCGCAGCGCGGCTTCACCGGTGCCGCGGTCGCCGTCCCAGTCGGCGGCCAGGCGGCCGGACACCGCGCGCTTGCGCAGCTGGCCGCGCAGGTCGTCCACCTGCACGCGGCCGCGCCAGTCGCCGTCGTCGCCGCGGCTGGCGGTGGCCTGCAGCGCGCCGCTCAGCGCACCGGGATAGTCGGGCGCGAAATAGCCGGGGTCGAAGTTCGCCAGCGCCGCCTGCAGGTCGAACGCCAGCGCCGGCGCCCAGCGCAGCCGGCCGCTGCCGTCGAGCGAGCCGGTGGGCGTGTCGGCGCGCAGCGAGGCGAGGGTCAGCGTGTCCGCGTCGCCGTCGCCCGACAGCGCCAGCCTGGCCTGTTCGCCGCCGCGCTCCAGCACGGCTTCGCCTTCGATGGCCCAGGCCCGGAAACGGCCGCGGGCGCGCAGCTGGCCGGACGCGGTGACGGCCAGGGCGCCGGGCTCGGCGCTCGCCGGCTCGAAGCGCAGGCCGGTGCTGGCGACCACGGCGTCGAATGCCGACGCTTCGCCCGCCAGCTGCAGCTCGCCGGTGATCGTGACCGGGCCCTGCGCCAGCGCCAGCGCCAGCGGCTGCAGGCGCAGCGTCTTCGCGGCCAACTGCAGGCGCGAGGGTTCGATGCCCACCCGCCAGTCGCCTTGCGACAGCTCGCCCGTGACGTCGGCCGCGCCGCCGCGTCCGGAGGCGTCCAGGCTTCCGCGCCAGGGCTCGCCCGCGGCCAGGCCGAGCAAGGTCGGGTCCAGGCCTTCGGTCCGCGCCTTGAGCGTCCAAACCGGGACCGCCGCCGACTCGCGCAGCGACAGGCTGAGCGCCAGCGCCGAGGGCGCCTGGCCCACCAGGTCGAAGGTGAGCGCGTCGAGGTCGCCTTTGGCGTTGAACTGCAGCGTGGCCGCGGGCGCGACTTCGCTGGCGGTGATGGCGAGCGTGCCGGACAGGTCCATGCGGAAGTTGCGCGCGGGCAGGTACTCGCCCTTCAGTGCCAGCCGGCCGCGCGGGCTGTCCAGGGCCAGCGCTTCGACCGAGAAGCCGTCGTCGGACAGCTGCACCGAGCTGGCGGCGAGGCGGGTGATGTCGAGCAGCGTGGCGCCGTCGCGCTCGATGCGCAGGCCGTCCACGTCCAGCTGCGTGCTGTTGATCTGCAGGGGCATGACCAGCCGCGGCAGCACGTCGGGCCAGGCCGGCAGTTCGAAGGGTTCGTCGGCGGTGGGCGGCAGCACCAGCACGGCGCGGTCCACTTCCAGGCGGTCGAGCTGCAGGCGCCGGCCGAGCACCGGCAGCACGCGCGCGTCCAACAGCACGCGCTCGGCGGTGAACACCACGCCGCCGTGGTCGTAGCGCAGGCCGTGCAGCACCAGCGGGCCATACACCGTGCCCTCGGCTTTTTCCCAGCGCAGCGAGTTCGCCGGCAGCAGCCCGACGACGCGTGCCAGCAGGGTGTCGCGGCCGCCGGCGGTGGCCAGCAGCCAGAACAGCAGCACGCCGGCCGCCACCGTGAGCGCCAGGCCGCCCAAGCCCACGCGCCGGCGCCATCGGCGGGCGAACGAGCGAGGCGGTTTTTTTGCAGCGGCGGGCGTGTTCACAGGTCGGGCCCGATGTTGAAGTGCAGGCGCAGCGAGCTTTGCGCCGCATCGCCCAGTCCGTGCGCGATGTCCACGCGCACCGGCCCCACCGGCGAGCGCCAGCGCACGCCGAAGCCGACGCCCACTTCCCACCCGTAGTCGTCGAAGCTGTCGAAGGCGTCGCCGGCGTCCACGAACACCGCACCGCCCCATTCGCGGCTGAACATGCGCTCGTACTCCACGCTGGCCACCAGCAGGTGCTTGCCGCCCAGGACGGAGCGGTTGCCATTGGCGTCCAGGACGACCTCGCCGATTTCCCTGTAGCCGTAGCCGCGCACGCTGCGGTCGCCGCCGGCGTAGAAGCGCAGCGAGGGCGGGAACTGCGGGAAGTCGTCGCTCACCGTGGTGCCGGCCTCGGCCCGCAGCAGCAGCCGGTCGCGCTGGCCGAGGCCGCGGATCCAGTGGCCCTTGGCGCTGAACTGCAGGAAATCGATGTCCGAGCCCAGCCCGGTGCTGCCGCCGCGCAGCTCCATCGTCACGCCGGTGGCGCGGCGCGGGTAGAGCAGGTCGTCGGTGCGCACCCACTTGGCCCACAGCGAGGGGAACACCAGGGTGCTGTAGCTGTAGTCCACGCCCGACACCGAGTCCTCGAAGCGCTCGCGGCGCAGGTTCAGGGCCGCCACCAGGTCCCACTCGCCCAGCTTGCCGCTGCGGCTGCCGACCAGTTCCACCAGTTGGTTGTCCACCAGGTCGATGGGCTCTTCGCGCACGCTGGCGGCGACGGTGTACCAGCCATCGAGCCACTTGAACGCGGGGATCTTGTACTGCACGGTGACGTCGTTCTTGCGCTGGGCCAGGCTCGCCAGGGCCTTGAGCTTGTGGCCGCGGTCATTCACCCAGCGGCGCTCCAGCCCGGCGGTGACGCCCAGGCCGATGTCGGTGCCCGCGCGCAGGCCGGCCGAATAGATGCTGCGCTTGGCCATGGCCAGCGCCACCTGCACCGGCACCTGGCCGGCCACGGCGTCCTCGGGCTCGGGCGTGATGTCGATGGCGCTGAAGTAGTCGAGCTCGGCCAGCGATCGCTGCAGCGCCAGCAGCCTGGCCTGGTCGTAGGGCATGCCCGGCTTCCACGGGACCAGGTTGTCCAGCAGGCCCGGGCGGAACGCGTGGCCCTCGAAGCGCGCTTCGCCGAACGCGTAGCGATCACCGCTGGTCCAGGCCAGTTGGATGTCGGCCGAACGTGCGGCGCGGCTCACGGTGACCTCGTGCACCACCAGTTCGGCGTCGAAGTAGCCGCGTTCGGCCAGGGCGCGGTCCATCGCGGCCTTGCTGTCCTCGTAGATGCCGTGGTGGAAGGGCTGGTCCTGGTCCGGGCGGAAGCGCTGCAGCCGGCGCATCAGCGCGCTGTCGGTGCTGGCGGCGCCGTCCATGCGCAGGTCGCGGCCGCGCACGAGCACGGGCTCGCCGGGCAACACGGAGACCACCACGCTGATCGCGTCGCCGTCGCGCTGCACCTGGGTGTCCACGGTCGGGTCGTAGTAGCCAAAGGGCTCCAGCGCCCCGCGCACTTCGCGGGGCACCTGGCGCAGGAGGTAGGACAGCCGGCTCTCGGTGATCGCCTTGCGCCGGTTGGGGTTCAGCCGCTGCAGCGACAGGGCGCCGTCGACGTTGTCGCGCATCTGCGGGTCTTCCAGCCCCTGCACCGTGACCTGGCGAAGTTCGAGCGCGGACGCCGCGCCGGACAAGCCGGCCAGCAGGGCGGCCAGAAGAACGGCGGCAGGCAGGGATTTCGCAAGGGTCGGCATCGGCATCGGCAACAAGAATAACCGGAGCCTGCCGGCACCCGGGATGAACCCCCGGACCGCTGCCCTCAGCCCGCGGACAGCTGCTCCACCGCCGCCACGGTGGCGAACCGGTCCGCCACCCGCTTGAGCAGCGCCAGGCGGTTGTCGCGCAGCGCGGCGTCGTCGGCCATCACCAGGGTGTGTTCGAAGAATGTGTCCACCGGGGACTGCAGCGAGGCCAGGCGCTTGAGCGTGCCGACGTAGTCGCGCTGCGCCAGCAGCGGATCGGTGTCGGCCAGGGCCGAAACCAGGGCCTCGTGCAGGGCGCGCTCGGCGGGTTCGGCCAGCTTGTCCGGGTCGACGGTGGCGGGGATCGGGGTTTCCACCTTGCGCAAGATGTTGCGGATGCGCTTGTTGGCCGCGGCCAGCGAAGTCGACTCGCGCAGGCGCGCGAATTCGGCGATGGCCTTCAGGCGGCGGTCGAAGTCGAGCAGCGACGGCCAGCGGCCGTCGGCCACGGCGTCGAACTGCGTGTTCGGCACGCCGCGATCGGCGTAGTAGCCGCGCAGGCGGTCGAGGATGAAGTCGTACAGCTCGTTGACCTGGGCGAGATCTACGCCGCCGACCGGGGGAACAATCCCCGTGGCTTCGACGCCCGCGGCGGCCGCGGAATGCGCAGCGATTTCGCGGCTGCGCTTGGCCACCAGGGTCATGTTGATCGCCACCCGATCCAGCGCCGAATCAATCAGCGCCGGCAGGTCCAGGTCGAAGCCCGCCTCGATGACGGTGCGCGCCAGGCCCAGCGCGCTGCGGCGCAGGGCGAACGGGTCCTTGTTGCCGGTGGGCTTGAGGCCCGCGGCGAAGCCACCGGCCAGCGTGTCCAGGCGCTCGGCGATCGCCAGCACCTGGCCGAGCGGCGAGGGCGCGATGGCGTCGCCGGCGAAGCGCGGCTGGTAGGCCTCGTTGACGGCGTTGGCGACCTCGGCCTTCTCGCCCGCGGCGGCGGCGTAATAGCGGCCGGCGATGCCCTGCAGCTCCGGGAACTCGCCCACCATGCGGCTCTGCAGGTCGGCCTTGGACAGCGCGGCGGCGCGCTTGGCGTCGGCCGCGTCGGCGCCGACCTGCGGCGCGATCAACTCGGCCAGCGCGGCCACGCGCGTGGTCTTGTCGGCGTAGCTGCCCAGCTTGAGCTGGTAGGTCACGCTGGCCAGGCCCTGGGCCATCGAGCCCAGGCCCTGCTTGAGGTCTTCGTCGTAGAAGAACTGCGCGTCGGCGAAGCGCGGGCGGATCACGCGCTCGTAGCCCTGGCGGATCTGCGCCGGATCCTTGCTGTCGAGGTTGGCCACGCCGATGAACTTCTCGCTCAGCTTGCCATCGGCCGCCAGCACGCAGAAGAACTTCTGGTTGGTTTCCATGGTCGACACCAGCGCTTCCTGCGGCACGCGCAGGAAGCCGGGCTCGAAGCTGCACAGGATGGCTTTGGGCCATTCGACCAGGCAGTTCACTTCTTCCAGCAGCTCGTCCGGGATGCGGGCGGCGCCGCCGGCCTCGCGCGCGGCGGCGGTGATCTCGGCGCGCACGCGGTCGCGGCGCTCGCGCGGGTCGGCCAGCACGCAGGCTTCGCGCAGCGCCTGCAGGTACTCACCGGCGTCGTTGAGCCACACCGGCCTGGGATGGTGGAAACGGTGGCCGCGGCTCATGCGGTCGGCCTTGAAGCCCAGCACTTCGCCCGGCGCCACGTCGCGCCCGAACAGGATCACCAGCCAGTGCATCGGCCGCACGAAGCCGACCTCGCGCGTGCCCCAGCGCATCGGCTTGGGGATCGGCAGGCCCTTGACGGCTTCGTTGACGATCTCCGACAGCAGGTCGACGGTCTGCGCGCCCGGGCGGTTGCTGCGGGCCACGAAGCGCATGCCCTTGGCGTCGGTGACACGGTCGAGCTTCTGCCACTCGATGCCGTTCTTCTGGGCAAAGCCCAGCAGCGCCGGCGTCGGGTTGCCCGAGGCGTCCAGGCCGACGTTGGTGTACGGGCCCATTACTTCGCTGTGCTGCTGCGGCTGCTGGGTGGCCACCGCCGGCAGGAACACCGCCAGGCGCCGCGGCGAATACAGCGGGCGCGCCGGCATTTCGCCGGGCAGTTCGGGCAGCGCGATGCGGCGCGCCGCCAGGGCCTTGAGCACCCCTTCGTAGAAGGCCTGCGCCAGTTCGGGCAGGGCCTTGGGCGGCAGTTCTTCGGTGCCGATCTCGATCAGCAGGGGCAGGTGGTCAGCCATTCGCGGCTTCCTTTGACTTCAGGCCCGGGAAGCCGAGCTTCTCGCGCTGGGCGTAATAGGCTTCGGCGCAGGCGCGCGACAGCGTGCGTACGCGCAGGATGTAGCGCTGGCGTTCGGTGACGGAAATGGCGCGGCGGGCGTCGAGCAGGTTGAATGAGTGCGAGGCCTTGCACACCTGCTCGTACGCCGGCAGCGGCAGGCCCAGCCCGACCAGCTTGAGCGCCTCGGCTTCGCAGGCGTCGAAGCGGTGGAAGAGTTCGGCCACGTCGGCGTGTTCGAAGTTGTAGGTGCTCTGCTCGACTTCGTTCTGGTGGTAGACGTCGCGGTAGGTCACGTCGCCGTGCGGGCCGCGCGTCCAGACCAGGTCGAAGACGTTGTCCACGTCCTGCAGGTACATGCACAGGCGCTCGAGGCCGTAGGTGATCTCGCCGGTGACCGGCTTGCACTCCATCCCGCCGGCCTGCTGGAAGTAGGTGAACTGGGTCACTTCCATGCCGTTGAGCCAGACTTCCCAGCCCAGGCCCCAGGCGCCGAGCGTGGGCGACTCCCAGTTGTCCTCGACGAAACGCAGGTCGTGCACCAGCGGGTCGATGCCCAGCACCTTCAGCGAGCCGATGTAGAGGTCGAGGATGTCGTCGGGGTTGGGCTTGAGCACCACCTGGTACTGGTAATAGCGCTGCAGGCGGTTGGGGTTTTCGCCGTAGCGGCCGTCGGTGGGGCGGCGGCAGGGCTGCACGTAGGCGGCGCGCCACGGCTCGGGGCCGAGCGCGCGCAGGAAGGTGGCCGGGTGGAAGGTGCCGGCGCCGACTTCGAGGTCGAGTGGCTGGACCAGGACGCAGCCCTGGTCGGCCCAGTACTGGTTGAGCCGCAGGATCAGTTCCTGGAAGGTCGGTGCGGTCATCGCCGGTTCGCCGTATGCCATAAGCGCGCTAGTATAACGGTGAACCGCATCACGGCTCGCTGCGCGCCCCATGAAACCCTTCCTGATTCTCGAAACCGGCGCGCCGATACCGGCCCTTCGCCGGCACGGTGGCTTCGGCCACTGGATACGCGTCGCCGCCGGCCTGCATGGCCGCCAGGTGCGCTCGTGCTTCGTCGCCGACGGCGAGGCGCTGCCCGATGCCGGCGACCACGCGGGCATCCTGGTCACCGGCTCGGGCGCGATGGTGACCGACCGCGCCGACTGGAGCGAACGCAGCGCCGGCTGGCTGCACGACGCCGCGCAGGCGGGCATCCCGCTGTTCGGCATCTGCTACGGCCACCAGCTGCTGGCGCACGCACTCGGCGGGCGCGTGGACTACAACCCGCGCGGCCGGGAGATGGGCACGGTGCCGGTGGCCACGCTGGCGGAGTCGTTGGCCGACCCGCTGTTCGCGGGCCTGGGCGGCGAATTCGCCGCGCACACCACCCACCTGCAGACCGTGCTGGCGCCGCCGCCGCAGGCCACGGTGCTGGCCCGCTCGGAGCGCGACGACTGCCAGGCCTTCCGCTGGGGCGAGGCCGCGTGGGGCGTGCAGTTCCATCCCGAGTTCAGCACCGGCATGATGCGCGGCTACATCCAGGCGCGTTCCGACGCGCTCACCCAGGAAGGCACCTGCCACCGCGG
>JANOJQ010000020.1:0-22291 GCA_031418815.1 Lysobacteraceae bacterium | reverse complement strand
GCGGCCGCGCGCCAGCTCGCCGCGCGCGGGGTCCGCGACTATTACGTGGTCACCGCCGGCGACGAGGAAAACACGGTGTCGCTGGGCCTGTTCCGCGACCTCGCCAACGCCGAGAAGCGGCGCGACGAACTTTCCGCGCAGGGCTTCACCGCCGTGCTCGAGCCCCGCACCGAGGACGCCGCGCAGTGGTGGATCGACCTCGCCGCCGAACCCGACTTCGACTGGAAAGCGCTGCTGCCCGCGGCCAGGGACATCCAGGCGCGGGCCATCGCCTGCGAGTGACCGTCGCTGCAGGTTAGAATCCACGCCCATGCCGGCATAGCTCAGTTGGTAGAGCAACCGCCTTGTAAGCGGTAGGTCCCCAGTTCGAATCCGGGTGCCGGCACCACCGGGAGCTTCCGGGTTTTCCCGCGGCATCGCGCGCGATGGCGGCGGGGTGGCCACGGGCTTATCCTGCCTGTCCCGCCTGCCGCCGAGCGTGCCCCGATGAAGCCAACGTCCCCTTTGCTTGCCAGCGCACTGCTGGCCCTCGTGCTGCCTGCGCTGGCGCTGGCCGGCAAGCCGGCCGTGGCCCCCGCCGCGGTGGGTGAATTGGCCAAGCGGCCCGATGCGCCGCTGGTGCTCGACGTGCGCTCGCCCGAGGAATTCGCCGCCGGCCACGTGCCGGGCGCCGTGAACATCCCGCACGACCAGGTGGCCCGGCGCGTCTCCGAGATCGACGACAAGCGCTGGGTGCTGGTGTATTGCCAGAGCGGCCGCCGCGCCGGCATCGCCGAGGGCGTGCTGGCCGACGCCGGCTTCGACGTGCGGCAAATGGAAGGCAGCTGGGCGCGCTGGAAGGCCGAGGATCGGCCGGTCGCGGTGCCCGCCGCGACGGTGACCACCGAATGAAAACCCCCACGCAAACCGTCGCCCTGGTGGGCGCGCCCACCGACATCGGCGCTGGCCACCGCGGTGCCTCGATGGGCCCCGAGGCCCTGCGCGTCGCTGGCCTGGCCGAAGCCCTGCGCGAGCGCGGCCTGGACGTGGTGGACACCGGCAACCTCGCGGGCCCGTTCAACCCCTGGCTGCCGCCCACCGACGGCTATCGCCACCTCGACCAGGTGGTGGCCTGGAACCAGCTGGTGATGGACGCGATGTACGCGCAGCTGCAGCTGGGCCGCCTGCCGGTGCTGCTCGGTGGCGACCACTGCCTGGGCGTGGGCAGCATCACCGCCGTGGCGCGCTGGTGCCGCGAGAACGGCAAGACCCTGCGCGTGATCTGGCTCGACGCGCATGCCGACTTCAACACCAGCGACGTCACGCCGTCGGGCAACATCCACGGCATGCCGGTGTCCTGCCTGTGTGGCCTGGGGCCGCGGCCGCTGACGCACCTGGGTGGCTCGTCGCCGGCGCTGCTGCCGGCGCAGATCCGCCAAGTCGGCATCCGCTCGGTGGACCAGGGCGAGAAGCGCCTGATCAAGGAGTTCGGGCTGGACGTCTACGACATGCGCTACATCGACGAGATCGGCATGAAGCGGGCGATGGAGGAGGCGCTGGAAGGCATCGACGCCGACACCCACGTGCACGTGAGCTTCGACGTGGATTTCCTCGACCCCGCGATTGCGCCCGGCGTCGGCACCACGGTGCCCGGCGGCCCGAACTACCGCGAGGCGCAGCTGGTGATGGAAATGATTGCCGACACCGGCCGGGTGGGTTCGATCGACATCGTCGAACTCAACCCCGCCTTCGACGACCACAACCGCACCGGCCTGCTGGCCGTGGACCTGGTGGAAAGCCTGTTCGGCAAATCCACGCTGATGCGTGACTGATGCGTAACCGGCGCGCGTGGTCCGGGTTGACAGCCCGGGCCGCAGGCATAGACTCGAATCGTCAACCCGAGGAGAACCCCATGAATCGCACCAACCTGATCCTGCTGGCCCTGCTGGCCGCCTTCGCCCTGTCGGGCTGCAACACCGTCCGTGGCGTCGGCCAGGACGTGAAGAAGGCCGGTGAAGTGGTCGAGGAAACCGCCGAAGACTGCAAGAGCGGCTGCAACGACTGACGCCTGCGCGCACCACGCGCAGCCACGCAGGCCGGGCGGAGACGCCCGGCCTGTCTGTTTCCGGGGTGGGTCACGGGTCGGGCGTGAAGCCGATCGGGAAGGCGTCCGGCGCGCCGTAGGCCTCAGGCCAGCGACGGGGCAGGATGCCCCGTGCCACCAGCGCCTGCGTGGCGTCGTACCACACCGAAGCCACCTGGTTGGGCTGGCTGGATTCGCGTTCAAACTCGGTCGTGCTGGCGGCGTCCCAGCGGCGCTGGCCGTGGCCGGTGCCCAGCTGCTGGCGCGAGGCCAGGCTCGACTCGCGCCGGGCCTCGTTTTCGTAGGGCGCCGCGGCGGCGTCGGCGCTGGCGCTGGCGCCGGCCTGGCTTTCGGCGCGGGCCATCGGGCCGTCCGAGCGGCCCATGGGCGCCGGCGGCGGCGGCGCGATATCGGCGGGATAGTCATAGCGGCGCTGGCGCTCCCGGAACGCCGCCACGCCGATCACGCCGACGTTGCCGGGGCGGCCGGTGCGCGCGGCATAGCTGTCGCCCAGCGAAGTGAACTGGAACTCGGCCACCTCGGACAGGTTCTTGCGCCAGCCGCGCACTTCCATGCGCTGCCAGGGCCCCAGCACATAGCCACTTTGCTGGCTGCCGGCGGTCTGGCCGCTGATGGCGTTCACCCCGTCCACCGACACCACGGCCAGCACGCGCTCGCCGGTCAGGTTCTGCAGCACCACGGCGTAGCGATGGCCGGGCTGGCCCTCGATGTAGTCGCGGCCTTGGTGCGGGTGGCGGGGCAGCGTTTCCTGGCGGTCCAGGTCGAGCACCTGCAGGTCCACCAGGGGCTGGGCGCCGGCGCAGCCGGGCAGCAGGGTGGAGGCCAGCAGGAAAAGCAGCGAAGCGGTCAGGCGGTTCATGGTCGGGCTCCGTGGGTTGGGCAAGGGATTGAACGTCGCACCGACGGCAGCGGGGTTAAGGGTCCGGCACGGGCTAAAATGGCGCCGTTTCCAACCCAGGCCCGTCCATGCCCGTCACCCGCGTCCTCACCGGCATCACCACCTCCGGGACCCCGCACCTGGGCAACTACGCCGGCGCCATCCGCCCGGCCGTGGCCGCCAGCCGCCGCGCCGGCGTCGAGAGCTTTTATTTCCTGGCCGACTACCACGCGCTGATCAAGACCTTCGACCCGGCGCGCGTGCAGCGCTCCACGCTGGAGATCGCCGCCAGCTGGCTGGCCTGTGGGCTGGAGCCGGACAAGGTGTGGTTCTACCGCCAGTCCGACATCCCCGAAGTGACCGAACTGACCTGGCTGCTGACCTGCGTGGCGGGCAAGGGCCTGCTCAACCGCGCCCACGCCTACAAGGCCGCGGTGGACCGCAACCGGGCCGCCGGCGAGGACGACGATGCCGGCGTCACCGCGGGCCTGTTCATGTATCCGGTGCTGATGGCCGCCGACATCCTGCTGTTCAAGGCGCACTCGGTGCCGGTGGGCCGTGACCAGGTGCAGCACATCGAGATGGCGCGCGATTTCGCCGCGCGCTTCAACCATCTGTACGGCGACCACTTCGTGCTGCCCGAGGCGGCGATCGAGGAATCGGTGGCCACGCTGCCGGGCCTGGACGGCCGCAAGATGAGCAAGAGCTACGACAACACCATCCCGCTGTTCGCGCCGCCGGCGGAGCTGAAGAAGCTGGTCTTCTCGATCGTCACCGACTCGCGCGCGCCGGGCGTTGCCAAGGAAGCCGCCGGGTCGGCGCTGTTCCAGCTTTACCAGGCCTTCGCCACGCCGGAACAGACCGATGCCTTCGCGCGTGCGCTCGCCGACGGCATCGGCTGGGGCGACGCCAAGCAGGCGCTGTTCGAGCGCGTTGATGCCGAAGTGGCGCCGATGCGCGCGCGCTATGACGAGCTGATCGCCAAGCCGGTGGAGATCGAGGCGATCCTGCGCGAAGGCGCCATCAAGGCGCGCAGGGTCGCCACGCCGCTGCTGGAGTCGCTGCGCCACGCGGTGGGGCTGCGCGACCTGCGCACGCAGGCCGTGGTGACGACGCCGGTGAAGGCGAAGTCGGCGCTGCCGCAGTTCAAGCAGTACCGCGAGCAGGACGGCCGGTTCCACTTCAAGCTGTTGGCGGCCGACGGCACCGAGCTGATGCACAGCGTGGCCCACGCGTCGCCGCGCGAGGCGGGCGAGCACATCGCCGCGCTCAAGCGCGACGGCGCCGCCATGCTGCGCGATGTCGCCGGCGCCGGCCTGCACCTGGGCGGTCAGCGGGTGGGCTCGCTGGCGGCCGAGGCCAGCGTGGAAGCCGTGGCCGCCGCGCTGGCGGCGTTCGCGCAGGAGGGCGCCTGATGTCGGACGTCGCCGACCTCGCGCTGATCCTGTTCCTGCCCTGGTTCGCGATCCTGGGCGCGCTTTATTGGTTCTACCCGCGCACGCTCGAGCGCTCGCCGGCGCGCCGGCGCTTCGACCTGGCGGCGCTCTGCGTGGCCTTCCTGGCCAGCTTCCTGGCCGGCCGCTGGGGTTTCGCCATCGCCAGCACCAGCATCGAGGCCGGCCCGATCTGGCGCCAGGTGCTGGCCAGCCTGCTGGCCTACAAGGCGTTCCTGGTCGTGCTGGCGGGCGCCTGGGCCTGGCGCGGGTTCAAGTTCAGCGCGCGTTGATGCCCGGGCTGCCGTAATGTCGTGGCCAATCGCCGCGGGAAGGAGGGGCCATGGTGCGTAGCCCGATCGAAGACCCCGCGGACGCCGACGAGGCGCGGCGCATGGCGGCACTGCATCGCTACCGGATCCTGGACACCCTGCCCGAACGCGCCTACGACGACATCGTCAAGCTTGCCAGCGCGCTGTGCGGCACGCCCATCTCCACCGTCACCCTGGTCGACTCCGGGCGGCAGTGGTTCAAGGCCAGCGTCGGCATGGAAGACCGCGAGACCGCGCGCGACATCGCCTTTTGCGACCACGCGATCCGGCAGCCCGAGGAAATCTTCGTGGTGAACAACGCCACGCTCGACCCACGCTTCGCCGACAATCCGCTGGTGACGGGCGGCCCGGAGATACGCTTCTATGCCGGCATGCCCTTGGTTGGCGTGGACGGCGAGGCGCTGGGCACCGTGTGCGTGATCGACTGCCAGCCGCGCGAGCTCACGCCCGCCCAGTACGAGGGCCTGCGCGCGCTGGGCCGCCAGGTGGTGGCGCTGCTGGAGCTGCGGCGCCTGAACCTGGACATGCAGCGCATGGTCGCCGAGCGCGAGGTGCTCAACACCAGCCTGGTGAGCTACCAGCGCGAACTCGAAGACCAGAACGAGGCGCTGGCGATAAAGGCCAGCCACGACCACCTCACGGGACTGCTCAACCGCGGCGGGCTGGATCGCCTGAAGTCGGACGCGCGCGCCGGGCGGCTGCGATTCAACGGGCCCTACGCGTTGGCGGTGCTCGACATCGACCATTTCAAACGCATCAACGACGGCTTCGGCCACGCCACCGGAGACAGCGTGCTCAAGGTGGTCGCCGAGGAAATCCGCCGCGGCATCCGCGGCGGCGACGTGGCGGCGCGCTACGGCGGCGAAGAGTTCCTGGTGTTCCTGCCCGAGTCGAGCCTGGATTCCGCCGTGATGGTGGTCGAGCGCATCCGCGCCGCCGTTTCCGCGCGCGTTGACCTGCCCGCGGCCATCACCCTTTCGGTGGGCGTGGCGGTCGGCGTGGTGGGCAAGGACGCGGTGGACGCCGTGTTCCAGCAGGCCGACGAGGCGCTGTACCGGGCCAAGCGCAACGGCCGCGACCGCGTCGAGGTGTCCGCCGGCTGAGGCGCCTGCGGCGGCCGGGCTGGCCGCCGGGGGCGCGGGCTCAGTTGGGGCGCTGCAGGTCGTCGAGCAGCGCGCGCAGGAAGCGCGCGGCCTCGCCGCCGGTGGCGGCGCGATGGTCGAAGGTGAGCGAGATCGGCATCTGGCGATGCGTCTCCAGCCCGCCCAGCACCGGCACCACCGCGTGGTACAGGCGGCCGGCGCCGACGATGCACACGCAGGGCGGCACCACCACGGGCGTGGCGTACTTGCCGGCAAACACGCCGAAGTTGGACAGCATCAGCGTGTAGTCGCGCAGGTCCGCGGGCGGCAGGCTGCGGGTTTTCACGCCGTCGCGGATGCGGTTGAGTTCGCCGCGCACCTGCCAGGCGTCGAGCGTTTCGGCGCCGCGCAGGTTGGCCACGAACAGGCCGTCGGGCGAATCGATGGCGATGCCCACGTCCACCCGCGAATGCCGGCGCAGCGTGCCTTCCTTGGCGTTGAACCAGCTGTTGAGCGCGGGCACGGCCTGCGCCGCGACCGCGAGCGCGCGGACCAGGCGGGCCATGATGTCCTCGCCCGGCGCCCAGGCATGGATGTCGGCGTCGTCCATCAACGACGTGGGCACCACTTCGGCGTGGGCCTGGGACATGGTGCGGATCATGTTGCGGCGCACGCCGCGGATCGGGTCGTCCACGTCGAGCTTGGCGTCGGTGTCGCGCATGGCCGGAGCCGACGGCCTGGGTGCGGCGGGTGCCGGCGCACGGTAAGCGGCCGGGGCCGGTACGGCGGCCGGGCGCGCGGGACCGGATTGCGCCGCGCGCTTCACGTCGGCGAGGGTGACGTCGCCGTTGCCGCCGCTGGGCACCACCTGCGCCAGGTCCACCCTGAGCTTGCGCGCGAGCGCACGCACCGCGGGCATGGCCTTGATGCCGCCGATGGCCACCGCCTGTTCGACGCGCACGGCGTTGGAGCTCTGCATCGCGCCGACCACGGTGCCCGCATCGGCGTCCTGGTCGGGCGCGGCGCCTTCGTCCGCACGCAGTTCGCCGCCCGTGTCGGACGCCTGCACCGTGGTGGCGTCGCCGTCGTCGCGTGCGGGCTCATCGGGCACCGGCTGGCCGGCGCCCTTGCTGCCGTGGCCGTGCGAGTGTCCGGTGTCCTGCGCGTCGGCGCGCTGGGGCAACGAGGGATCGAGTGCGACCTCGGCCAGCCAGTGGCCGGTTTCAATCACGTCGCCGGCGGCGCCGGCGAGGCGGGTCACCGTGCCCGAGAAGGGCGAAGGCACCTCGACCACGGCCTTCGCCGTCTCCATGGACACCAGCGGCTCGTCCAGCCGGACGACGTCGCCCACCTTGACCAGCCACTCGACGATCTCGGCGTCGGGCAGGCCTTCGCCCAGGTCGGGCAGCAGGAAAAGCTTCTTCTCACTCATGGGTTCATCGCATCCCTGATTCGATGACGAGCACGCGTTCTGGCAGCCAGCCGCGTTCGCCGATTTCGTTCTCGGCCCACCACCAGCCGCCCAGCAGCTCGAGCAGGCGCACGCTGTCACCGGCGTTGGCGTCGAGCTCGCGGGCGTCGTAGTCGCGCTGGACCACGTCGCCCTGCAGGCTGGACTGGTGCAACCAGCCGCTGCGGCCGCGCGGATCGGTGGCCCAGATGAACTCGGGCCAATCCACGTCGCGGATGCCGAGGATCACGGATTCACCCGCGACCACGGCGATGGGGTTGCGGTACTTGGCGCGGTAGTTGGCGCTGAGCTTGGCGTGCATGGACTCAACCTCCTGCGGCAGCGGCGCGGCGGCATGCCGCGACGATTTTCTCCACGCTCGGCAGGTACTTCATTTCCAGCCTGAAGAGCGGTATGTGGGTGTCGTAGCCGGTGACGCGCTCGACCGGCGCCACCAGGTCGTACATGGACTCCTCGGCCAGGCGCGCGGCGATCTCGGCGCCGAAGCCGGCGGTTTTCGCCGCCTCGTGCACGATCACGCAGCGGCCGGTCTTGGCGACCGATTCGCGGATGGTGTCGAAGTCCAGCGGCTTGAGCGTGGCGACGTCGATCACCTCGGCGCTGATGCCCTCGGCGGCCAGCGCCTCGGCGGCCTCCAGCGATTCCTTCACCTGCGCGCCCCACGTCACCAGGGTGACGTCGCTGCCGTCGCGCAGCACGAAGCACACGTCCAGCGGCAGCGCTTCGCCGTCGTCGGGCACGTCTTCCTTGTACTGGCGGTAGATGCGCTTGGGCTCGAAGAAGATCACCGGGTCCGGGTCGCGGATGGCGGCCAGCAGCAGGCCGTAGGCGCGCTGCGGCGACGACGGCATCACCACGCGCAGGCCCGGCACGTTGGTGAAGATCGATTCGTTGGCTTCGGAATGGTGCTCGGGCGCGCGGATGCCGCCGCCCCAGGGCACGCGCAGCACCATCGGGCAGGTCAGGCGACCGCGCGTGCGGTATCGGAAGCGCGCGGCGTGGCAGACGATGTGGTCGATCATCGGGTACATGAAGCCGTCGAACTGCGCTTCGGCCACCGGCTTCATGCCCTGGGTGGCCAGGCCGACGGTGAGGCCGGCGATGGTGGTTTCATCCAGCGGCGTATCGAGTACGCGCTGGTCGCCGAACTGCTGCTGCAGGCCGGCGGTGGCGCGGAACACGCCGCCGTTCACGCCCACGTCCTCGCCCAGCACGATCACGGTTTCGTCGTGCTTCATTTCCCAGGCCAGGGCCTGGGTGATGGCTTCAATGAGTGTGATTGGAGCCGGTGTGATGGCGGCCATCTCAGCGGCCCTCCCACTTGATCGCGTCGGCGCGCTGCGCCTGCAGGTCGGCGGGCAGTTCGGCGTAAAGGTAGTCGAACATCACTTCCACCGGCTGCACCTTGGTTTCCAGGTAGGCGTTGACCTCCACGTCGATCAGCTTGCCGCACTCTTCCTTCCACGCCGCCTCTTCGGTTTCGCTCCACACGCCTTCGGAAATCAGGAAGGTGCGCAGCCGCGACATCGGCTCGCGTTCCCAGGCTTCCTTCACCTCGGCGTCGTCGCGGTAGCGGCGGGCGTCGTCGGCGGTGGTGTGGTCGGCCAGGCGGTAGGTGACCAGTTCAAGCACGGTGCCGCCGTGGCCGTTGCGCGCGCGCTTGAGCGCGTGGTCCATGGCCGCGCGCACGGCGATGATGTCGTTGCCGTCCACCTGCAGGCAGTCCAGGCCGCCGGCGATGCCTTTCTGGGCCAGGGTCTTGGCGCCGGTCTGGGACTTGCGCGGCACCGAAATGGCCCACTGGTTGTTGATGATGCACAGCACGAACGGCAGCGCGTAGGCGCCGGCCGAATTGATGGCGGCGTAGGTGTCGGTCTTGGAACTGCCGCCGTCGCCGACGCAGCTCACGGCCACGCGCGGCTCGCCGCGCAGCTTGAACGCCAGCGCCGCGCCGGCAGCATGCAGGCACTGCGTACCGATGGGCACGCACCAGGAATAGTCGTGCGGCGGGCCGGAGAAATCGTTGCCGCGCTCGTCGCCGCCCCAGTACATCAGGATCTCGCGCGGCTTCACGCCGCGGACGATCTGCGCGCCGTACTCGCGGTACGAAGGCGCGAACACGTCGTCGTACTGCATCGCGCTGCCGATGCCGATATGCGCCGCCTCGTGGCCCAGGCAGCTGGCGTAGGTGCCCAGCTTGCCGGTGCGCTGCAGCGCCACCGACTTGCTGTCGAAGGTGCGCACGTACAGCATCTGCTTGAACAGTTCGACCAGGTTGCGCCGGTCGAGGGCGAACTCGGGCAGGTCGTCGCGGACCAGGCGGCCGTCCTGGCCCAGGTACTGCAGGTACTCAATCTCGAAAGTTGCCACCGTTGCCATCACGAGCCCTCCCAGGCAGACCCGTGTGATAGCAGCCCCGGGCCCGGCGTGGCAAGCGCCGGGCGGCGGGTTGCGCCGGGTTCAGCGCTCGGGTTTGCGCGCCGCCCGCGGCGGCCCGGGCTTTGGCGCCACCGCGGGCTTGTCACCGTACGCCGGCGTGCGTACCGACCGTGTGCTGCGGCCCGCCACCAGCAGCGAGTGGTCAACGACATTGTTGGCGGGCGTGCGGTCCACCGCCATCGCGTCGGCCCGGTAGTAGTGCTGGGCGACGACGCGGATGCGGGTGCCGATCTGCATGAAGCTGGCCGTGGGCAAGGTCATCGCCATGCGCACCGGCACGGCGCCCGACAGCGGCGAGGTGCGCACGCAGTTGAACTCCTTGGTCTCCGGCTCCCACCGCACGAGTGAGCAACTCCAGCCCGGGCCCTCAAGCTGTGCCGGCTGCTGGTTGCCCGGCGATTCCACCCGGATCGACAACTCGCTGAGCGCCACGTTGGGTGGGCCGTCGGCAGCCAGGGCCAAGGAGAAGATGGCGGTAGCCGATTTGCGGTCCTGCTTGGACACGATGCCCAGCGAAAGGTCCATCAGCGGCGCCACCGGCAGCGAGAACGCGATCCGGTTGTCGGCCAACTGCGGGTCGAAGACCTGGCTGGCCACGTCGATGGCGAGCGCGACATTGGCCGCCGGCAATCCGAGCGCGTCCACGTCCAGCTCGAGTTCGCGCGCCGCGCCATTGCCCAGCAGGTTGCCAACCGCGCAGGCAATGCGGCTGCGGCCACCGCCGATGTCCGTGGCCGCCGCGCAGGCTTGCCCCTCGAAGCGCGCCGCGATGCGGGACGGCGCCAACGCCACGTCGATACCCACCACGGTGCCGCGTGAGGTGCTCGGCCCGTTGTTCTTGACGCGGTAGCGCAGCGTGTTCACGCCGCCGGCGTCGATCTTGGCGGGGTGGGGCGGACCGAAGCCGTCGCACTGCACGCCCACGCACAGGTCGGCGATGGCGATGACGCGGGCGCCGCCGCTGGCGCTGTTGTTGGCGGGCTGGCTGTCCACCAGCATGTTGCGAACCGCCGCGGAGAGCACCAGCGTGGTGTCGGCCAGCGATGGCCGCGTGCGCACGTCCACCCGCAGGGCTTCGCCCTGCACGATGCCCAGCGGGCAATCGAAGTGCGTGCGGCCGGCAGGCGCGGCCAAGGCATCGCAGGCCAGCGGCTGCCCGAGGTGGTTGAAGATGGCTACGTCCTGGGCCGGGAACGCGGCGTTGAGCTCGAGCCTGGCGCGCGGCTGGCGCGGCGCGTTGGTGCCGGCGGCGAACACGTTCACGCCGAAGCGGGCCACCGCGGGTTCCACCACGTCGGCCGCCGGCGTGCGAATGGCCACGGACAGGTCGGTGGTCTGGTCGATGACCGTGGCGAACTGCGCGCGGTTGTTGGCCGGATGGGTCTCCTCGGAGTCCGAGAACGCGGTGAAGGTCACGGTGAGCGGATAGTCGGCCAGGCCGGGTCGGTACTCGGGCGTGAACGACGAGCTGAACAGCCACACTGGATCCCTGAACTCGGGCTCCTGCAGCAGCGGCGGCGGGGTGCACACCACGCGCGCGCCGCCCGCGGCGGCCTGCGGCTCGGCGCAGGTCCAGCCCACCGTGGAGTAATAGGGCGTGGCGGTGAAGTCGCCCAGCAGCTCCGGCGCCACGTTGACGTCGATTTCCACACGGGCGTTGCGCGCGACGCCGACCACGTTGTTGGCGACCGTCATGTACATGCCCAGCGGCTCATCCAGGCGGCCCGGCACGGGATTGAGCGACGGTTCGCTGACCACCAGGTCGACGCTGTCGGACACGCGGCGGCTGCGGCTGGCGATGTTGTCCTGGGGGTTGTTGTCGGTGGTGGTGGGCGTGGCTTCCACGGTGACGCCGATCACCCGTCCGCCGTCGCCAAGGCCGGTGAGGTACGTCACGGAGAAAATCGCCATCTCCAGACGGCTGTTGTCGCCCAGTTGGCAGGTGAAACGGCTGCGGCGTGGCGCGATGTCCACGCCTGGGCCGCAGTCGAGAAGGCCGCTGCCCACCTGGATGCCGGCTTCGGAGGCAGGGGCGTCGATGGTGGCCACCACCGTGGTCGGACCGGGAACGTTGGGGCCGGCTATCCGCGTGACGGCGACGGAAAAGCCGTCGGCGGCTCCCGGCAGCAGGTCGCCCACCTGGCCGATGCCCTGTATGGAGACGGTCAGGTCGGTGTTGTTGTTGAACGTGATCGAACCGCTGGCCTGGTTGTTGGCCGGATTGGGATCGTTGTGCGCACCGGCCAGGGTGGCGGAGAAACTGGCGGTGACGCCGTCCAGCGCCAGGTCGGCTTGGATCAGGATCTCCAGGCCCTGGGTGTCGGTGGCGAGCAGGCTGGGATTGCGGCAGCGCACGCGGCCGCCGGTGCCGTTGGCTTCCACCGCGCCACAGACCCAGTCGGGCGCCTGGGTGGAGATGCCCCACTTCGCCGGCGACAGGCTGGAGGTGATCAACACGTCCAGGTTGCGTGCCACCTGAGGCCCGGCATTGGCCACCTCGAAATAGACCCGGGTATCCACGCGCGAGCTGGGCTGTTCGGGGGCGATGAAGCGGACATCGGTATCGGCGTCGATGAAAGCCGCCACCGCCAGCCGCGCCATCAGCGGATCGCGGGCCGAGAAGGTGAAGCTGGCGCCGCCGGCAACGCGCTGGCTGGCCGGGAAATCGGCGTTCATGCGGGGGCTCATCGGCGTGATGCCGAACTTCGACTGCATGGCCTGGTTGACGACGATGTGGTCCAGCGCGCGGAAGTCGCCGCGGTCGTTGGCGTTGTAG
This sequence comes from Lysobacteraceae bacterium, assembly GCA_031418815.1. GTDB lineage: Bacteria > Pseudomonadota > Gammaproteobacteria > Xanthomonadales > Xanthomonadaceae > Arenimonas. The sequence continues at coordinate 9,798 of JANOJQ010000020.1, read as the reverse complement.
CGCAGGTGCTGCGGCACCAGCGTGGTGAGGTTGGTGAGCGGCGTGGTGATCGGGCTGGGCATCGCCACCCAGGTCTGGCTCGCGGGAGCGGGCCGGCCGGTGGCGATGCCCAGAACGTCCACGCGGCCGTCGTTGAACGCATCGGCCTCGAAGCCGCCGACCACGGCGATGGCTTCGTCCGGGTAGGCGACTTGCCGCGCCTGCAGCCACGTGGCGAGGCGGGCGGCCTGGCGGGCGCGCAGGTTCATCACCCGCTCGCCCTCGGTGGCCCAGCCGTTGCTCCCGGGCGCCGGGGAATCGGCGCCGCTGAGTTCGCGGAACTTCACCGCAACCACCGTGATGTCGGTTCGACGGCCCGCCGCATCCGTGACGCGCACGCTGGCGCGCAGCGGTGGCTGCAGGAACAGCGGCTCGCTGCCGCCGGCCGGATGCGGGCTGGTGGCGTCGGCCGCGAACTGTTCGGCCTGGACCAATTCGACGCGCGGGTGGACGCCGTCCACGGTGTAGCCCATCAGCAGGAAGCCGATGTCCAGCCCGCTCGGATCGCGTCCTTCCACCAACAGCGGCTGGTAAGCGACCGGACCCGGGCAATAGGTGCTCGGGTTGGTGTCGATCATGGCGGCCAGGTCGCGCAGCACCTGGAGGTTCTCGGCCCCCGAGACCGCGATGAGTTCGGGGTTGAGGACGAACGTGCACAGGTGGGTGGCGAGCTTGCGCAGCCGGGCCTGGTAGGCCGCCGTCGAAGGGACTGGCTCGGCACGCGCGGGGTCGTCGCTGGCGTCGAACAGTCGGCCCAGGTCGAGCCACAGCAATTTCACTTCGCCGGCAACGGCCGTCGCCGCGCCCTCGCCGCGGGAGCCGGCGGCCACCTGGATCGGCGACACCGGATCGATCAGCAGGGAATAGCGGCCGCCGTCATAGCCCAGCACGCCCACCGCATCGGTAATGCGGTCGTTGAGGCCCAGGTCCAGCAGCGGCGCCCCTGGCTGGGCGCGGCTGTCGACGCGCAGGATCTGCGGGTTGCCGTCGAAGACCGGCAGGGTCTTGCCCGCGGGCGGCGTGCTGGCGTCGAGCAGGGGGATGCCCGGTTCGCGGAACGGAATGGCCGCACCGTCGACGTAGTTGCCAGTGATGACGTGGACGACGCCATCGCTGGCGGCCGTGAGCGCCTGTTCGTTGATCACCGCGCCGGCGGCGCCCACCACCACCAGTTCGGATGCGCTGACGCGCATGCCCTCCAGCCGCTCCAGGGCCGCGATGTCGCTGCCCGGGCCCAGGTCGGCCAACGGCAAGGCCTGGGCCAGCGGGAGCGGCTGCCCGCCGGCCCGCAGCTGCTGGCCGGTGACGGCGGTCAACCGGGTCAGCGGCAGCTGGTGAGGCTGCAGCGTGGGGCGATACTCATTGACGGTGCCGGTGACGCGCACGCGGTTGCCGACCGTGGCGGTGGCGCCGGGGGCGGCCCCGAGGTGCACGAACAGGCCTTCGGAGGTGTTGGCCAGGCCGTCGGTGGCGTTGTCCGGGCTCTGGATGAAATAGCCATCGGCGGTGCGCGCGGTGACGATGCCTTCGACGATCACCGCCTGCCCCGACAGGGGCGAACTCAGGCTGTTGCCCTGCACGGCGGGAATGGTCGCGGTGACAGCGGCCCCCAGGTCGGCCGAGGCAAGCAAGGCAAGCGCCCACAGGCAGGCAGCCGAAACGCGGGAAATGATCATCTGGGGGGGTCCAAAAAAAGCCCCGCCAGTCGGGCGGGGCCATGCGGCATCCTAGTTTCTTTGTGGCCCGGCAACAACGCCGGCAGGGCCCTCGCGGCCGAGGCCGCGCTGCTTCATTCCCCCGGCGGCTTGCTGCCGCGGATCAGGACCAGGTGGATTCGGGAGTCGAAATTATTGGACGTTTGCGACTCTGCCGTGGGCGTGCTGGCCCCGGCCGAGACCACGACGGGACCGCTGCGACGGCTGGTGATCCCCATGCCCAGCGTGTCGATGCGGCCGGGCACGAACTCGCCGGCGAAGAGGCAGGCCACCGACGTGCGCACGCCGTCGTAGGTCCGGTCTTCGCAGGTCCAGCCCGCCGGCACGATCGGCGTGAGCTTGGCCGACGTGCCGACCAGGCTCATGACCACGCGCACCGATTGGGCGGCGTCGCGTGCGAAGTTGGAAACGTTGAAGTCGGTGCGGTCACCGGCGTTGAGGATGACCGTGTCCGGCCGCACGAAGCCCACGCCGATGTTGGCCTCGGGCGGGGCGATCAGCGTGCCGATGAACGACAGGTTGTCGTCGGGCAGGTTGTCGGGAGTGTCCGATACGACGTTGGACGAGAAGGTCACCGTGGTTCCCGCCATCGCCGCGGTGGTCTGTGCAGACACCACCAGCTCGAACGTCTTCCCGAGCACCATCGCCGGGGCCGTGCAATCGATCACCGTTTCGCCGGCACCCACCGCCGCCGCCCCGCAACTCAGGCCAACGGGTGCCGTGGCGACGAGCGTGGGCAGCTCGAAATTGGCACGCAGCCGCAGCCGGACCTTGTACGCCGTGTCCGGCCCGTTGTTCTGCACGAAGACCGGCCACTGCACCGGCGTCCCGGCGGTGATGGTGCTGGTGCCGCCCGTCAGCGTCCGCATCCGTGCGACGCCAAAGCCGGCCACCGGCAGGTACAGCACCACCGGGTCATGGTCGGAAACGCGCACCGGGATGGCGAAATCGCCGAAGTTGTCGGTGCCGAAGTCGGCGTTGATGCGGGCGTGTTCGATGCGCGCGCCCGGCACCGCGGCCAGCAGCGCGGCGTTGGCCACGATGTGGTCGAGCGTCTGCGCATTGCCTTCGAACACGAACGAGTAGCGGTCCTGCGGGGCCGACCGCGTGGTCATGTTGGTCAGCGGCGCGGTGATCGGGCTGTCGACGTAGTTGAGCACCTGGCTGGACGGGGCTTCGCGGCCCGTCACGATGCCCATCGAGTCGACGTAGCCGTCATTGAACTCGAAGGCGTTGAAGTCGCCCAGCAGCACCAGGTGTTCGGCCGGGTTGGCGACCTGGCGCGCCTGCACCAGTTCGGCCAGGAAGCGCGCCTGCGACGCGCGCTTGGCGCGGATGCGCGCGCCGTCGCTGGACCAGCCGTTCGAGCCCGGGTCGGTGGAGTTGACCCCGCTCAGCGAGCGCAGGTGGTTGGCGATCACGGTGACCGGGTAGGTGCCGCCGTTGGCCTGGTTGACGATGGCGCGCAGCATCAGCGGCGGGCGGTCGTTGAGCACGCTGGTGCTGCCGTTGGGGTTGGTGTCCACCTCGGTCTTGCCGAACTGCAGCACTTCCTGGACCTGCACGCGGGGCCTGCCGGCGGCCACTTCGACGCTGCGCACCAGGAAGCCGACGTTGATGTTGCCCACGTCGTTGCCCGGCTGCAGGTAGGGCACGTAGTTGGTGTCGCGGTGGCAGCCGCTACTGGCCGTGTTGTTGATGGCCTGGGCCAGTCGGGACAGCGTGTTGAGGTTCTCGACCTCGACCACGCCCAGGATGTCGGGCGCGCGCACGTACCAGCAGATCGCGCGGGCGGTCTTGAGCAGGCGGCGCTCGAAGGCGTCGGTGGTCAGCACCACGTCGCCGCCCGGGTCGTTCACGTCGTCGTAGAAGCGCAGCAGGTTGAAGCTGGCGATGGTGATTTCGTCCGTGCCCGGGTTTGCCACGGCCGTGGGGTTCTGGCCGCCGCTGACCTGCGGCACCGGGCCCGGGTCGGGCAGCAGGGTGTAGGTGCCGAACCCGTAGTCGAGCACGCCGGTGAGCGCGCCCACGCTGGCACCGGCGTCCGGCGCGATGACGTTGGCACCGACCTGGCCCAGGCTCTGCACGCGGATGCGCTCGGGGTTGGTGTCGAAGCGCGGGGGGCTGGTGCCGCCCGGGATCGGCGTGACGTCCAGCGCGCCGATGCCGGGCTCACGGTACGGGCGCGGGTTGTCGGCCAGCACGCCGTAGAAGGTGCCGTTGGCGGTCGAGGTGGCGTTGGCTTCGCTGATCGAGCCTTCGGTCGGCGCCGTGACCACGAGGCCTGCGACGCTGACGCGCATGCCCTCGTAGCGCTCGAGGTTGTCGACCTCGCTGGCCGGGTTGGATTGTGCGACGGTGATGGCCACCGGCGCCGGCAGCGCATTGCCCGTGCTGAGCAGCGTCACCGACGGCGTGACGATTTCAGTGAGGGACAGCTGGTTGGGGCTGCTGCCGGGCGTGAACTCGTCCACGCGGCCGGCGACCGCGACGCGGTTGCCCACGGCGGCCGCGGCTGGCGGCGCGCTGCTGGTGAAGACGATGATGCCCTGCGACGTGGCGGGGTTGGCGTCCACTTCGGCCGGGGCCGTCTGCAGGAAGAAGGCGTTGCTCTTCACCGCCGTCACGATGCCCTCGGTGACCACTTCGGCGCCATCGAGCAGCGACACGCGGCCGCCGCCCTGGATGTCGTGGATGCCCACGCGCGCGACCACCGACAGCCCGATGTTGCCGCTGCCCGTCCGGCTTTGACCGTCGGCGACGGCGAAGGGCAGGGACTTGGCGCCGGCCGCGGTGGCCGGCGCGACCGTGGTGGCGAAACTGAAGACCTTGTCGCCGGCCGTGGCGTCGCCGTTGCTGCCGTCATCCGACAGCGCCTGGCTGGCGCTGCCGCCGATGGCGGCCAGGTTGGCCTGCACGGCCAGGTTCGAGCTGGCCGGGTTCAGGCCCGCGACCACGGACACGGTGAGCAGGACGTTGTCGCCTGCCGCCAGGGTGGACGGGCTGCCCAGCCCGGTGCCGGTGGGGTTGCTGGGGTCGGTCGGCGCGGCGCAGGTGTTGAGCGGGGTGCCGGTGTTGCGGGGCACCGAAGCAACCGCGGTGAAGTCGGTGCTGTTGTTGTTTGCGTCGGTGCAGCCGGCGCCGGCGCGCACGGCCATGGTCGTGTTGGTCAGGCCGGCGGCGGCCGCGGTCTCGGGGAAGCTGTTGGTGCCGTAGCCCAGGCGATCCAGGATCAGCACGGTGCTGGTGTCGGTGCAGGCCAGGGTGCTGCCGCCGCAGCCCAGCGCCGCGGTGGCGTTCACCAGGGCGACCTTGCCGGCGCTGCCCGACAGATTGAGGATGCCGGTGGCGTCGGCTGTTACCGGCAGGGCCACGCCGGTGGCGCCGCTGGCCAGCTGCAGCAGGAAGTACTGGCCGGGCTGCAGGGTGACGTCGGGCAGTGCGGTGGCCGTGCTGAAGTTGCCCGTGGCGCTGCCGTACTGCACCGACTTGCCCAGCAGCGGTACCGCCGCTTGGCCGCGGTTGAACAGCTCCACGAAGTCGTGGGTGTAGGTCGCGCCACTGTTGCCGCCGCCGCCATACGCCTGGCTGATGACCACCTGGGCGCCGGCCGGGGCCGCGGACAGGGCAAGAATCGAGGACAACAGCAGGGCGCGCAGGTGCATCGGTCGCATCGGGGGGGTACCTGGGTGGGTTGCTGGGAGGTCGCTGGCCCCGGAAACCCGAAGGGTCCCCTGCCGGGCACCAGGACAGAAGCGGGACTTTATATCTGAAACTGCTGCGTCCGCATGACAGACTTCCGACCTTCACACCCGATCCGGCCCCCGACCATGACCCAACCCCCCAACCAGCGCGCCTTGGAGCAGGGCATCACCACCGACCTCAAGGACCGGCTGAGCTACGGCGGCTACCTGCAGCTCGACACCCTGCTGGCCGCGCAGAAGCCGCTGTCCAGCCCGCCCCACCACGACGAAATGCTGTTCATCGTCCAGCACCACGTGGCCGAGCTGTGGATGAAGCTGGTGATCCACGAGCTGCGCGCGGCCATCCGCTGCCTGCAGGAAGACCACCTGGACCCGCTGCAGAAGATCCTGGCCCGCGTGAAGCAGGTCCAGCGCCAGCTCACCGAACAGTGGTCGGTGCTCGAAACCCTCACCCCGGCCGACTACCTGCAGTTCCGCGACGTGCTGGGCCCGGCCTCGGGCTTCCAGTCGCTGCAGTACCGGCTGCTGGAATTCCTGCTGGGCAACAAGAACGCCGACATGGTGAAGGTCTTCAGCCACGACTCGGCCGCCCACGCCCAACTGGAGGCCGCGCTGCACGCGCCGAGCCTGTACGACGAGTTCCTGCGCCACCTGCACCGCCGCGGCCACGCCATCCCGGCCGGCTGCATCGAGCGCGACTGGTCCCAGCCGCACGTGCGCGAGCCGGGCCTGATCCCGGTGTTCAAGGCGATCTACGAAGACACCGACACCCACTGGGAGGCCTACGCCACCTGCGAGCAGCTGGTGGACGTGGAGGTGAGCTTCCAGTTCTGGCGCTTCAGGCACATGAAAACCGTCGAACGCATCATCGGTTTCCGGCGCGGCACCGGCGGCAGTTCGGGCGTGGGTTTCCTCAAGCAGGCGCTGGAATTGACCTTCTTCCCGGAGCTGTTCGAGGTGCGGACGGTGCTGGGGCAGCCGGGCTGAACGAACGCGGCGCCAGCGCTGGTAGCATTCGGGGCTTCCGAAGATTTCAACAGGAGCCCGCATGACCCCTGACACCCCTGAAGCCATCGCCCCGCGCGGAGTGATCGTGCGATCGCTCGACCTGATCGAGCGCGTGGGCAACCGATTGCCCGACCCCGCCGTGCTGTTCCTGCTCTTGATGCTGCTGGTGTGGGCCGTGTCCTGGGCCCTGTCGGGGGTGAGCTTCGAGGCCATCGATCCGCGCAGCGGCAGTCCGATCGTGGTCAACAACCTGCTGTCGGGCGCCAGCTTCACCGCCTTCATGTCCCAGATGGTGCCGACCTTCGTTTCCTTCCCGCCGCTGGGCGGCATCCGCTGGCCGGCATCGCGGCGGCGTTCGCCGGCGTGTCGGGTGGGTTTTCCGCCACGGTGCTGCCCTCGAGCCTCGACCCGCTGCTGTCGGGCCTGAGCCAGGCGGCGGCGCAGCTGACCGATCCGACCGTGCTCGTCAGTCCGCTGAACAACTATTTCTTCACCACCAGCTCCACCGCGCTGATCGTACTGGTGGGCTGGTTCCTGACCGACCGCGTGATCGAGCCGCGCCTGCGCCGCGTGGCCGTGGACGGCGACCCGACCCAGATGCCCGCGCTGGATCCGCTCACCGCGGCTGAAAAGCGCGGCCTGTTGGTGGCGGTGCTGGCGATGGCGGCCACGGCGACGCTGTTCGCGCTGAGCCTGTTCCCGGAGACCTCGGCCTGGCGTGCGCCGGTGGCAGACGTGCCCGAGGGTGGCAACTCCCTGCTGGTCGGCACGGCGCCACTGATGCGCTCGATCGTGCCGCTGATCTTCATCTTCTTCCTGGTGCCGGGCGTGGTGTACGGCATGGCGGCCGGCACGGTGAAGACCCATCGCGACGTGGTGCAGGGCATGGCCAAGGCGATGAGTGGCATGGGCTACTACATCGTGATGGCGTTCTTCTGCGCGCAGTTCATCTATGCCTTCGGGCAGTCCAACCTGGGCGCGCTGCTGGCGATCGAGGGCGCCACCGGGCTGCGGGAGCTCGGCATGCCGATCCAGCTGACGCTGGTGGGCATGATCGTGCTCACCGCCTGCGTGAACCTGCTGATCGGCTCGGCCTAGGCGAAGTGGGCGCTGATCGGCGCCATCATGGTGCCGATGCTGATGGAGCTGGGCGTCTCGCCCGACCTCACCCAGGCCGCCTATCGCGTCGGCGACTCCTCGAGCAACATCATCACGCCGCTGATGCCGTACTTCCCGCTGATCGTGGTGTTCTGCCAGCGCTACGTGAAGTCCAGCGGCATCGGCACCCTGATCGCGCTGATGCTGCCCTACACGGTCACGCTGCTGGTGGTCTGGACGGCCTATCTGCTGGGCTACTGGGCCCTGGGCATCCCGCTGGGCGTGGGCGCCAGCTATGAGTACGTGCCGGGCGGCTGAGGGTGGCGGGCACCCCGCGCTTCCTGAACGGCCCCAGCAAAACCGGGGCCGTTTGACGCCTGCAGGGCAAAACCGGTACACATTCACGGCCTTCCGGCGTGGCCCGACCGTCCCGGGGCCCGGCCTGCCGGCACCAAAACCACAAGAATCCACCAGGGGAGAGACCGCATGAGCGGCGCCGTCAGCAACAAGCCCGAAGACTTCAATCCGCCGCCGGCCGGCGAGTTCCTTGGCCACCCCAAGGCCCTGTGGAACCTGTTTGCCAGCGAGTTCTGGGAACGCTTCATGTACTACGGCATGCGCGCCATGTTGGCGGTGCACGTCGCGGCGGCTTTCTTCTCGCACCTGGGCGACGGCTCGCGTGCGCAGGCCAGCCTGACCTACGGCGGCTTCACCTCGCTGGTGTACATGACCGGCATCGCCGGCGGCTTCGTCGCCGACCGCATCCTGGGCTACCAGCGCTCGATCATGCTCGGCGGCGCCCTGATGGCCGTGGGCAGCTTCATGCTGATGGCGCCCGACCTGACCACCTTCCTGATCGGCCTGGCCGTGATCGTGGTGGGCAACGGCCTGTTCAAGCCCAACATCTCCACGATGGTCGGCAAGCTGTACGCGCCGGGCGACGTGCGCCGCGATTCGGGCTTCACCATCTTCTACATGGGCATCAATGCCGGTGCGCTGTTCGCGCCGCTGGTGTGTGCGTCGTGGATCGGCCAGACCTACGGCTACCGCTGGGGCTTCTTCGCGGCCGGCATCGGCATGATCATCGGCCTGATGGTGTTCCAGCTGCTCAAGGGCTGGCTGGGCCACGTCGGTACTGCGCCCGAGGGCAAGAAGGGCTGGGCGCCGGTCATCCAGGTGCTGCTGGCGGCCGCGGTGATGGTGATCCCGGTGTTCTTCCTGCTCAGCAAGAGCGACGTGCTGGGCGTGCTGCTGATCGTGATGATGCTGGCCCTGGTGGCCTACTTCCTCTACAGCGGCGTGCGCAGTGGCTCGAAGGTGCAACTGCACCGCTACATCGCGATGCTGATCCTGTTCGCGGCCAACATCCTGTTTTGGTCGCTGTTCGAGCAGGCCGGCTCGTCGCTCAACTTCCTGGCCCAGGACTTCGTCAAGATGCCGGACGTGTCCATCTTCGGCTGGACCCCCACCTTCGAGGTGTTCCAGTCGGTGAACCCGGTCTTCATCATCCTGCTGGCGCCGATCTTCGCCACGATGTGGATCAAGCTCGACAAGGCCGACTGGAACCCGTCCATTCCGCGCAAGTTCGCCTACGGCATGGCCGGCGCGGCGGTCGGCTTCTACGTGCTGGTGTTCGCCATCCAGAATTTCGTGGACGCCGGCGGCAAGATCAGCTGGGTCTGGCTGGCCCTGACCTACCTCATCCACACGATGGGCGAGCTGTGCCTGTCGCCGATCGGCCTGGCCATGGTGACCAAGCTGGCGATGCCCAAGGAGACGGGGCTGGCCATGGGCGGCTGGTTCCTGTCGATCGCGATGGCCAACTTCGTCGCCGGCCGCATCGCCGCGATCGCCTCGGGCGGCAACGCCGAGGGCGAAAGCGCCAGCTCGCTGCTGCAGTACGCCAGCACGTTCAATCAGCTGTTCCTGCTGGGCATCGTGATTGCGGTGCTGTTCTTCCTGGCCGCGCCGCTGATCAACAAGCTGATGCACGGCGTGAAGTAAGCGCGCTTCGACCCTGAAGCCAACACGCGGCCCGGGTTTCCGGGCCGCGTCGTTTCAAGACCCGGGAACCCCGACATGGCCGCACCCTCGACTTCCAACGCCCCGTTCGTGCCGCCGCCGGGCGGCGACACCTTCGGCCACCCGACGGCGCTTTGGCAGCTGGTGCACTCCGAATTCTGGGAGCGCTTCGCCTACTATGGGATGCGCGCGCTGCTGGCGGTGTACGTGGC
>JANOJQ010000019.1:0-2456 GCA_031418815.1 Lysobacteraceae bacterium | reverse complement strand
CCCAGGCACCTCAACATCAAGCTGTCGCGCGCCAAGCTCGAGTCGCTGGTCGACGAACTGATCGAGCGCACCATCGGCCCGTGCCGCACCGCCATCAAGGATTCAGGCCTGGCCGTGACCGCCATCGACGACGTGATCCTGGTCGGCGGCATGACGCGCATGCCCAAGGTGCAGGAGAAGGTGAAGGAGTTCTTCGGCAAGGAGCCGAGGAAGGACGTGAATCCCGACGAGGCGGTGGCCGTCGGCGCCGCGATCCAGGGCAGGTGCTGGGCGGTGAGCGCAAGGACGTGCTGCTGCTCGACGTCACCCCGCTGAGCCTGGGCATCGAGACCCTGGGCGGCGTGATGACCAAGATCATCGAGAAGAACACCACCATCCCCACCAAGGCTTCGCAGACCTTCTCCACCGCCGATGACAACCAGTCCGCGGTGACGGTGCACGTGCTGCAGGGCGAGCGCGAGCAGGCCCGCTTCAACAAGTCCCTCGCCAAGTTTGATCTGTCCGGCATTGATGCGGCGCCGCGCGGCATGCCGCAGGTGGAGGTGTCGTTCGACATCGACGCCAACGGCATCCTGCACGTGAGCGCCAAGGACAAGAAGACCGGCAAGGAACAGAAGGTCGAGATCAAGGCCGGCTCGGGCCTGAGCGAGGAAGAGATCGCCCAGATGGTGCGCGATGCCGAGCTGCACCGCGAGGAGGACAAGAAGTTCCATGAGCTGGTCACCGCGCGTAACGCCGCCGACGGCCTGATCCACGCCACCCGCAGCGCGATCACCGAACACGGCAGCAAGGTGCCGGGCGAAACCCTGGCCGGCGTCGAGTCGGCGCTGTCCGAACTCGAGACCGCGATGAAGGGCGAAGACAAGGGCCCGATCGAGGCCAAGACCGCGGCCCTGCAGCAGGCGGCGCAGTCGCTGTACGCCGCGGCGGCCGCCGGCAACCAGGGTCCGCAGGACGCGGGCCAGCCGGGCGCGTCGGCGCAGGCCGAAGACGTGGTGGACGCCGAGTTCACCGAGGTCAAGGACGAAGACCGCAAGTGAAGTGAAGGCCCGGCTGCGCAGCGCGCGGTCGGGCCCGCGGCCCGCGTCGGACCGGCGATCCCGGTCGACGCGGGCATTTTGTTGAAAGGCTGACCGGAACCACCGATGAGCAAGCGTGACTACTACGAAGTGCTGGGCGTGTCGCGCACCGCGACCGAGGACGAGCTGAAGAAGGCCTACCGTCGCGCCGCGCAGAAGCACCACCCCGACCGCAACCCGGACGACAAGACCGCCGAGGCCAGCTTCAAGGAGGCCAAGGAGGCCTACGAAGTGCTGTCCGACGGCGGCAAGCGCCGCATGTACGACCAGCACGGCCACAAGGCCTTCGAGCACGGCATGGGCGGCGGCAACGGCGGCACCTCCGGCGGCGCCGGCTTCGGCGACGTCAACGACATCTTCGGCGACATCTTCGGCGACATTTTCGGCGGTGGCCGCCAGCGCGCGCCGCGTCGCGGCGCCGACCTGCGCTTCGTGATCGAACTGGACCTGGAAGAGGCGGTGTTCGGCGTCGACAAGCGCATCGAGGTGCCCAGCCTGGTGGCCTGCAAGCCCTGCAGCGGCAGCGGCGCCGAGGACGGCAAGGTCGAGACCTGCAAGAGCTGCAACGGCCACGGCCAGGTGCGCATGCAGCGCGGCATCTTCGCCGTGCAGCAGACCTGCCCGACCTGCGGCGGCCGCGGCAAATCCATCCCCAAGCCCTGCAAGACCTGCCACGGCAACGGCCGCGTGCAGGAAGACAAGGTGCTGCAGGTCAAGATCCCCGCGGGCGTGGACAACGGCGACCGCATCCGCCTGTCGGGCGAGGGCGAGGCCGGCCCGCCGGGCGCGCCGGCCGGCGACCTGTACGTGGAAGTGAGCGTGCACGACCACCCGATCTTCCAGCGCGACGGCAACGACCTCTACTGCGAAGTGCCGATCCGCTTCTCGCAGGCCGCGCTGGGCGCCGACATCGTGGTGCCCACGCTGGACGGCGAGGCGCTGATCAAGGTGCCGCTGGAGACGCAGACCGGCAAGCAGTTCCGCCTGCGCGGCAAGGGCGTCAAGTCGGTGCGCAGCCATTCCCACGGCGACCTGCTGTGCCGGGTGGTGGTGGAGACGCCGGTGAACCTCACGGCCCGCCAGCGCGAGCTGCTCAAGGACTTCGAGGACACCTTCGAGGGCGAGGGAGCGCGGCATTCACCGCGCTCGAGCGGTTTCCTCGATGGCGTGAAGGCGTTCTGGGATCGCATGACGTCCTGAATCCGGAGTGGGTGAAGGTGGGTTGGGAGTTGGTAACGGCACTCCCGGCTGCCACTGACTCCTCATCACTGACTTCCAAAAAAGGTTCTTCTCCCAAGTCCGGGACTGGCGCCGCCGGCACCGGGACTGGCGCCGCCGGCACCGGGACTGGCGCCGTCGACACCGCGGAAGCGAGGG
>JANOJQ010000018.1:0-6222 GCA_031418815.1 Lysobacteraceae bacterium | reverse complement strand
TCGCGCGCAACCGCGCGACCTATACCGTTGACCAGCCCACCGCGCTGCCGCAGTGTCGCCGGCGCCAGGTGCAATAGCCGCGCTCCGCAAATCGAGGGAACCCCGCAGTTGCGAGAAGAACCTTTTTTTGGCCACCGGTAGCCAAACCGCTTCAGACGGAAGGCGGGTTCTTGCGGTTGCGGAAGGCGGCGGCGCGTGACTTGATGCCGCGCCACATGCCGTAGATGCTGATCGCGATCCACGCGAACTGCATGATGGTGACGGAAATGACGTCGCGGAAGTCCGGGGCCGGCCCGAAGATCGACACCAGGAAGAAGATGGCGCCGAACAGGTTCGCCAGCTGGTAGCCGATGGCATCGCTGGCCAGCTTGCCGGCCTGCAGCAGGTAGAACGAGCCCAGCACAAAGGCCACGCCGGCCAGACCCACGAAATCGAACCACTGCAGGCTCATGCCTTCGCTCCCCGCTGGCGGACCACTTCAAACAGCGCCACGCCGGTGGCGACAGAGACGTTGAGGCTTTCCATCTCGCCCGGCATGGGGATTTTCACCAGGCCATCGCAGTGCTCGCGCGTGAGGCGCCGCATGCCCTCGCCTTCGCCGCCCATCACGATGGCGACGTTGCCGGTGAAGTCGATGCCGTGGATGGCCTGGGTGGCGGTGCCGTCCAGGCCGTAGATCCACACGCCCATCTTCTGCAGCGCACGCAGGGTGCGCGCCAGGTTGGTGACGCTGACCACCGGGATGCGGTCGGCGGCGCCGGCCGAGGTCTTGCGCACGGTGGCGTTGATGGGCGCAGCCTTGTCCTTGGGGATAACCACGGCGGTGACGCCGGCCGCGGCCGCGCTGCGCAGGCAGGCACCGAGGTTGTGCGGGTCCTGCACGCCGTCCAGCACCAGCACCAGCGCCTTGCCTTCGGCGGCTTCCACCAGGCCCGGCAGCTCTTCCTCATCGGTCGGCTTGGCCGCTTCGTAGCGCGCGATCACGCCCTGGTGGCGCAGCGCGCCGACGATGCCTTCCAGCGACTGCAGCGGGATGCGGCGCACCGACACGTCGCGGCGGCGCGCGGTTTCCTCAATCTCGGTCAGGCGGGCGTTCTTGCCGCCCGCCTCGATCAGCACTTCGCGCACGTGCTCGACGTCGTGCTCGAGCGCCGAGGCCACGGCGTTGATGCCGGCGATCCAGTTGTCTTTCTTGCTCATGGCGTCGGTCAGGCCTTCTTCTTTTTCTTCGGCGCGCCGTCCGGCACCACCAGCTTGAAATCGATCCGCTTGTCCTCGACGCTGGCCTTGAGCACCAGCACCCGCACCGGGTCGCCGAGGCGGAACTTCAGGCCCTGGCGCTCACCGGCGAGCGATCGGCGCAGCGGGTCGAAGTGGTAGAAATCGTGCGGCAACTGGGTGACGTGCACCAGGCCGTTCACCTTCGAGCCGGCCAGCTCGACGAACAGGCCGAAGTTGGTGACGCCGCTGATGACGCCGTCGAACTCGTCGCCGACGTGTTTTTCCATCCACGCGCCGCGATAGCGTTCGTCCACCTCGCGCTCGACTTCGTCGGCGCGACGCTCCATGGCCGAGCAGTGCAGCGCCAGCGCCGACATTTCCTTGAGCGTGTAGCGGTAGCCGTCCGGATCGCCCGACAGCAGCGCGTGCTTGATCGACCGGTGCAGCAGCAGGTCGGGGTAGCGGCGGATCGGCGAGGTGAAGTGGCCGTAGGCCTCCAGCGCCAGGCCGAAGTGGCCCAGGTTCTCGGTCTGGTACACGGCCAGGCTCTGCGAGCGCAGCAGGACGGTCTCGAGCAGCGGCGCGTCGGGGCGGATGCGGATCTTGCGCAGCAGGTTGGTGAAGTCCTTGGGCTGGACCTTGCTCCACGGCGGCAGGCTCAGGCCGAACTCGGCGAGGTATTCCAGCAGGTCGGCGTACTTGGCTTCCGGCGGCCGCGGGTGCACGCGGAACGGCGCCGGCACCTGGCGCGCGGTGACGAACCCGGCCGCCTCCACGTTCGCCGCGATCATGCATTCCTCGATCAGCTTGTGCGCATCGTTGCGCTCGAGCATGCCGGCCTGGATGACTTCGCCGCTGTTGTCGAGCACGAAGCGCACTTCGCTCGACTCGAACTCGATCGCGCCGCGGCGCGTGCGGGCCTTGGCCAGCACCTTGTACAGCTGGTGCAGGCGCTGCACCTGCGGCATCAGGGAGCCAACCTGGGCGATGGCTTCGGCGCCGGCCTCGGTGTCGGCCTCGCCCACGGCCTTCCACACCTGGGTGTAGGTGAGGCGGGCGTGCGAATTCATCACCGCCTCGTAGAAGCGCGAGGCGGTGACGTTGCCTTCGAAGTCCACCTGCATCTCGCAGGCGAAGCACATGCGCTCGACCTTGGGCATCAGCGAGCAGATGCCGTTGGACAGGCTTTCGGGCAGCATGGGCACCACGAAGCCGGGGAAATAAACCGAGGTGGCGCGCTTGATGGCCTCGTCGTCCAGGGCGGTGCCCGGGCGCACGTAGTGCGACACGTCGGCGATGGCCACGATCAGGCGGAAACCGTCCTTGTTGGGTTCGCACCAGACGGCATCGTCGAAGTCCTTGGCGTCCTCGCCGTCGATGGTCACCAGCGGCACCTTGCGCAGGTCCACGCGGTCGACGATTTCCGACGCGGGCACGTCCACCGGCACCAGCGCGGCCTCGGCCAGCGCCTCGCGCGGGAACACGTGCGGCAGGTCGTGGCCGTGGATGGCGGCTTCCACCACCAGCGAGGGCGTGAGCTTGTCGCCCAGCACCAGCAGGATGCGGCCGATCGGCGGACGGCCGTTCTCCGGCGGCGCGGTGACTTCCACCACCACCAGCTGGCCCTCGCGGGCCTCGTTGCGGTCTTCCGGCGGAATCAGCACTTCGGTCAGCACTCGGCGGTCGTCGGGGACCACCATGCCGATGCGCGAGCGCTCGCTGTAGCGGCCGGTGAGGCGCGTGAGGCGGTGTTCGAGCACTTCAACAATGGCACCTTCGCGGCGGCCGCGGCGGTCGATGCTGGTGACGCTGGCCAGCACGCGGTCGCCGTGCAGCGCCTTGCGCATTTCGGCCGGCGGCAGGAACAGGTCCTCGCCGCCGTCCTCGGCCTTCAGGAAGCCGAAGCCGTCGGGGTTGGCGATCACCGTACCGGCGATCAGGTCGAGCTTCTTGGCCGTGGCGTAGCCGCCGCGGCGGTTCATCAGCAGCTGGCCGTCGCGCACCATCGCCGCCAGGCGGCGCGTCAGCGCTTCGAAGCGATCGGGCGCCGTCAACTCGAGCGCCTTGGCGATGTCTTCCGCGGTCAGCGGCCCGTTGCTGTCGCTGATGAAGTCGCTGATGGCCTCGCGGCTGGTGATGGGCTGTTCGTAGTTGCGCGCTTCGCGCGACGCGTGCGGGTCGGGGTGGCCGGCGCCGGCGCGCGGGCCGCGCGGCGGCTTGCCCGGGCGACCTGGGCCCGCGGGGCCAGAACCGCCGGGACCCGGCCTTCCGCCGGACTTGGGCCCGGACTTGCCGCCGGCCTTCGGGCCGGACTTGGACTTGGGCTTGGAGGCGCCGGCCGGCTGGGCCGGGCTGGCGGTGCGTGCGCTTTCCGGCATCCACGGCGGCAGTTTGCCGCCGGTGCCACGCTTCTTGGGAGGTTGGGTCATGTTCGCCATGGTACACCCGCGGCCGCGTCCGGCCGCCCGATGCGAGCCCGGCCGTTGACAATGCGGTCGGTCGCCATTAACTTATGCGGCTTCCCGGCGTTCGCGCAGGAAGCACCTGCCCAGGTGGCGGAATTGGTAGACGCACTAGTTTCAGGTACTAGCGGGTAAAACCGTGGAGGTTCGAGTCCTCTCCTGGGCACCAATCATCGAAAGGCCCGCTCCGGCGGGCCTTTTTTGTTTCCCCGCGCCGCGCCTGCCGCGGCGCGCCCAAGCCCTACAATCGGGGCTGTCGGCCCCCACGGACACCCCCACGATGCCCTCCGATCCCAATCGCATCGACCATGCGCTGGCGCTTGCCGCGCAGGGCAAGCCCGGCGAGGCCGACACCCTGCTCGAGCACCTCGCCCGGCAGGACAGCGACCCCACGGCCGGCTGGCACCTGGGCTGGCTGAGGCTGCGCGCCGGCGACGCCGAAGGCGCCCTGGCCGCGCTCTGCGCCTTCCCGGCCGACCCGGTTTGCTGCGAGCGGGCGCGGGAGATCCTGATCGGCGAGCGCCGCAACGCCGAGGCGCTGGCCCTGCTGCGCCAGGCGCCGCGCCCTCCGGGCGATCCGCGCACGCTGGTGTCCCAAGCCATTGAGTTGCACCTGGCCGGCGATTTCGCCGCCGCGGCCGCGGCCTGCCGCGACGCGCTGGTGCTGGCGCCAGCCCACGCGCCGGCCCACAACCACCTGGCGCGCGCGCTGCACAACCTGGGCCAGTTCGGTGCCGCGCAGATCGAGTTCGAACGCGCCGTGCATGCCGACCCGCGCTACCCGGAGGCCTGGCACAACCTGGGCCATTCGCTGCGCGCCGGCAACCAGCTCGAGCGGGCCTGCGAAGCGCTGGAGCAGGCGCTGGCTATTTCGCCCGGCTATCGTTCGGCGCGCCTCAACCTGGGCATCACGCTTTACACGCTGGCACAGCCGGTGCGGGCACTGGAATGCTTCGAAGCCCTGCTCGCCCGCAACCGCGACGATGTCGAAGCCATGGTGAATGCCGGGCTGTGCCTGCAGCAGACCGGCAAGGCCGGCAAAGCGCGCCAGCGCCTGGAGCGTGCGCTCGAACTGGTGCCCGAACACCAGTGGGTGCAGTACTACCTGGGCGTGATGCTGCACGAACAGGGCGACCTGGCCGCTGCCCGCAATGCGCTTGAACACGCCCTGCGCCTGCGCGCGGACGACGCCGATGCATGGGCGGCCCTGTGCGCCGTCCACACCGAGGCCGGCGACGAGAGTGCGGCAGGGGCGGCCCTGGCGAAGGGCTTGGCGGTTTCATCCGAACACGCCGGCCTGAACATCGAGGCCGCACGGCGCGAGCGTCACCGCGGCGACGGCCTGGGCGCGGAGACCCGGCTGCGCCGCATCGACCCCGGCACGCTGGCGCCACCGGTGCGCGAGCGCTTTTTCCATGAACTGGGCCGCGTGCTCGATCGCAACGCGCGCCACGACGCCGCGTTCGAGGCCTTCGTCCACGGCAATGCCCTGGCCGCGCAGGCCAGCCAGTGGCGCGGCGACCAGCCCGACACGATCCTGCACGACATCCACGACATCGACACCTGGCTTGCCGCCGGTGCGCTGGGCATGGACGGCGTGGACGACGGCGACGGCGACCAGGGCGCCGACCTGTGCTTCGTGGTCGGCTTCCCGCGCTCGGAACACCCGCTGTTCGAACAGGTGATGGCGGCGCACCCCGGCGTGGCGCTGCTGCGCGGGCGCAACACCCTGGAAATGCTGGTGTCCACACTCAAGGGCCTGCCTGGCGGCTACCCGTCGTCGATCGCGCGGCTGGACCGCAGCGACCGCCTCGCGCTGCGGCGCATGTACCGGCTGGCGCTGTCGCGCGAAGGCGTTTCGCCCGGCCGCCTCGTGCTTGACCAGGCGCCGCTGCGGCTGGTGCACGCGGGCCTGGTGCAGGCGCTGTTCCCCAAGGCCCGCCTGCTGCTGTCCCTGCGCCATCCCTGCGACGCGGTGCTGGACAACTTCATGCACGCCGCGCCCGGGGACGTCGAGGCGAACTTCCACACGCTGGCCGGCACGGTGCGCCTTTACGACGCCACGCTGACGCTGTGGCAAAAGCTGCAGCCGCGCCTGGCCCTACCCATGGCCGAACTGCGCCGCGAAGACGTCGCGACGGCGCCCAAGACCGCGCTGGCGGAAACCTGCCGCTTCCTGGGCATCGACTGGGACCCGGCGCTGCTGGAAGCGGTCGTGGCCGGCACGCCCGCGAGCGCCGCGATGCGCGGCCCCGCTTTTGCCGCGCGCCGCACCGTGCCGCACTGGGAGCGCTACCGCACGCCGCTGCAGCCCTTCCTGCGCACGCTGGGCGACCACGCGCTGCGCTTGGGCTACGACATGGCCTAGGCCGCGATTGACGCTGCGCGGCCGGGGCACCTAGGATGCGGGCTCCCTTGTATCAGGACAGTCCATGGCCATCGGCCCCTTCCCGCTTCGCCTGCTCGCCCTTGCCCTCGTGGTGTTTACCGGCACGGCCGACGCCAAGCGCGACGAACCGGCCCGCCTGGAACTCGCCGC
>JANOJQ010000017.1:0-8804 GCA_031418815.1 Lysobacteraceae bacterium | reverse complement strand
GGCGCTGGCCCTGCCGACGCTGGCCGCGCTGCGCGAGCCGCGCTCGCGCGGACTGCCCGTGGCGCACATCGCCTGGCTGGTCACCGTGGCCTCGGCCGCCGGCCTCACGCTGATGCGGGTGCTCAATGACCGCGCAGGCCTCGCCGACGGCTGGCTGCTGCCGGCGGTGATGGCGCCGCTGGCGCTGATGTTCTTCATCGCCTGGAAGCATCCGGGCTTCGCCGGGTGGCCTGTCGCCGAAGAGTTCCCGCGCTGGCGCCGGGTGTGGCTTGGCATTGCCGGAGCCGGGCTGGGCATCGCGTGGCTGGTGGGCAACGTGCTGCCCGGCAACAGCGCACCGCTGCCCTGGCTGCCGGTACTCAACCCGCTGGAGCTGTCGCTGCTGCTGGGGCTGCTGGTGGCCGCGGCCGCGCTGCGTTCGCATGCCGACCCGCATCGCCTCGGCAGCCTGGCCTGGGCCGGCGCGGCCCTGCTGATGCTGACGATGTCGGTGCTGCGCGCCTGCCACCAGCTGGGCGAACTGCCCTGGTCTCCCGCGATGCTCAGCGAAACCTTGGCACAGACCAGCCTCACCGTGGCCTGGTGCGTGGCCGGCGTCACCGCCTGGGTGCTGGGGTCGCGCCGCCTCGACCGCCCGCTGTGGTGGCTGGGCGCGGCGCTGCTGGGCATCGTGCTGCTCAAACTGCTGCTTGTGGACCGCCAGTTCGTCGGCAACATCGCCGGCATCGTGTCCTTCGTCGTCGTGGGCCTGCTGCTGATCATCGTCGGCCGCATCGCCCCCACCCCACCCCGTTCGGAGTAAGCGCATGCGCTCGTTACTGATGCTCGGCCTGCTGGCCACCGGTGCCGCCGGCGCCGCCACCCCGCAGGACTACGCCTGGCAGTGGCCCATCGAGACCCAGGGCGAGGCCGCGGCCTATGTGCTGGAACTCGACGCCGACGTGCTGGCGAACGTGACGCGCAGCGACCTGCGCGACCTGGCCGTGTTCAACGCCAAGGGCCAGCCCGTGCCGTTCGCGCCGTGGCCGTCCGAACGCAAGGACGAAGCGCGGCGCGAGCCGCTGGCCTGGCTGCACGTGCCCCTGCCCGCGCCCGGCCAGCCTGAAAGCCTGGAACTTCGCCTGGAGCGCGATGCCGACGGCCGCCTGCGCGGCCTCGACCTGCGCGCCGACGCCGGCACGCCGCTGCCGGCCCAGCAGCACGACCTGCTGGTGGACCGCGGCGAAGACGAGCCGCCCGTGCTGTCGCGCCTGCACCTGCAGCTCGATGCCGCCGCGCTGAGGCCGATCAACCTGCGCGTGCACGTCAGCGGCTCCAACGACCTCGACCGCTGGGAGACGCTGGCCAGCGGCCTGCCCCTGGTGGCGCTGGACGACAACGGCCTGCGCATCGAGCGCCTGCAGCTGGACATCGCGCCCACCCAGGCCCGCTACCTGCGCCTGGCGATCGAAGGCGAAGGCAACTGGCCCGCGATCGAATCCCTGCAGGCCGAGCGCCTGATCGCCGCCGGCGACGGCCGCGAATGGAAGTCCGTGCAACTGACCGGCACGCCCGTCGCCGGCCAGCCCGGCACCTTCGTCTACGCCAGCCCCGCGCCGGTGGCGATCGAACGCCTTGACCTGCTGCTCGCCGGCACCAACTCCGTGTCCGCCGTAGCTTTGAATGCGCGGGAACCCGGCAGTGAGTGGTGGCAGCCCGTGGCGAACTTCACCGCGTTCCGCCTGGGTGCCGGCAAGGACGAGGTGCGCCACGTCGCGCCGGAAGTCGGTCTGCACCGCGAACGCGAATGGCAGGTGTCCAGCCAGCCTGCACTAGCGCAGGCGCCGACCCTGGTGCTCACCTACCAGCCCGACCGCTTCGTGATGCTGGCCCAGGGCGAAGGCCCATTCGTGCTGGTCGCCGGCAGCGGCCGCGCCGCACGCGAGGACTACCCCGTGCAGGCCGCCCTCGCCGCCTCCACCACGCCGCCGCAGCCCGCCACCCTCGGCGCCCGCAGCGAGTCTGGCGGCGCACAGGCCCTGGGCCCGAAGCGCGGCGAAGACTGGCAGCGGTGGGTGCTGTGGGCGGTGCTGGCGGTGGGCGCGGGGCTGGTGCTGGTGGTGTCGCTGCGCGTACTGCGGCATCCAAAGAACGAATGAGTGTGTGGTGTCGTGAGGCAGGGAGTCTGACGCGGATTTGCCTGTGGAGCTGAGCCACGGTTTGCAAGCATCGCGGCCAGATACTCGAGTTAGCGATGGGCATCAGATCGGAAATCGCTAACTTTTGTCAGGCGTCGAAAATTAGTAACTGGGAGAGCCAACATTGAGCTACGAACTATTA
This sequence comes from Lysobacteraceae bacterium, assembly GCA_031418815.1. Lineage (GTDB taxonomy): Bacteria > Pseudomonadota > Gammaproteobacteria > Xanthomonadales > Xanthomonadaceae > Arenimonas. Next base: position 6,485 of record JANOJQ010000017.1, on the reverse strand, counting down.
GTTAGCACCCTTGACTTTCTTCGAAAAGAAGCGCCGAAGCCCTACAAGAGCTATCACCCAAGCCCAAGGGACGAGGAAAAGACAAATCAGGCTCGCGCAAAAGCGCTCATCCATCTTTTCCTGAAGGTTCACTACGGAATAGAAGAATTTTCAGCGCGTGAATCATTTCTATGTGATGGCGCGCAAGATGGGGGTATTGATGGCTTCTATGTCGACCACGAAAACAAACTCATCACGCTAATCCAGTCGAAGTTTCGGACAACGGAGAAGAACTTCGAACAGAAAGACATTGAAGTTGGCGAGCTTATTCGAATGGAAGTTGCTCGAGTCACGAAGGGCGAACAGACTGATAGCAATGGCGTGCAATTTTCGTCAAAGATTAGGAATCTTCAGCAAAAGATACAGTCCACTCCAAACCTGGCGACATACGATTGGAAGGTTGTTTTGCTGGCGAACCTAAAGAAATACAACAATGAGCAAATAAAGCGACTCATTGATGGAATGGAGTTTGAAGTATTCGACTTCCAAAGGACTTACTCTGAACTTCTCTTTCCCTTGACGACGGGAACCAGTTATGTGCCATCAGAAGTTACCATTCGCATCGACTTAGGAAAGAAACAACAGCCCCAACTCAACCAGCAAGTTCCGACGCGGTTCGGAGAGTGCAATATTCGGATGATGTACGTGCCTACGGTGGAGATTGCGAAAGTCACATCCAAGTACAAGAACGCGCTCCTTCGCTACAACCCTAGAAATTACCTGTCGCTAAAAGGCAATGAAGTCAATCGAGCAATCGGTGACACGATTAAGAACACAACGGGAAATGAATTCGCCCTGAAAAATAACGGCATAACAATTCTTGCCGAATACTCATCTGTAACAGACCGGACTGGCGTATCGGGACAAGGCCAGCTAGTCATCAAAGACCCTCAGATCATTAACGGCGGTCAGACTGCGACCACATTGGCGATGCTGCTCGAGGAGGAGAAGCTTGGAATAGCGTCGTTCGCTGAAAAAGAAGTTCTGCTGAAGATCATCGAGAAGCCTCAAGGCGCGAGTGACAAGGACCTGTCCGAATTCATAGAAGAAATCTCTGACAGCACCAACAAGCAGTCCAAAATTGTGGAGGCAGATCGTCGAGCCAACGATCCGAAGCTAATTGAGCTCCAGAAGTATCTTTTCAGCAGCTATGGAGTTTTTCTGGAACGCAAACGTGGAGAGTTTCGCTACGGTTTGGATCTGAAGATTATTGGGAAGAAGGACATTGTTGATCGAGTTGAATTGATACGAGCATTCACTGCCTTCACCGGCGAGCCGCAGAAAGCGCGAGCCTCTCAGGACCGAATGTTTGATGAAACTGGCTTCGAAAACTTATTAAAGGACGCCGATATAAAGCAAGTGGTCACCGCGTACTTCTTGAGCCGAAAGCTTCAGGAAAGCTCCGAAGTCGAGAAGTCATTGGGTCGACGTCCCGGCGCGTCGAAATACGCCCTCATCTATGCAGCCTCCAAGCTAGTTCCTGCTGACAGCAAGGACGAGAATGCGGCGGCAGCATCTGCAGTATCAGCAGTCCTCTCAAAATGGCCAAATTTTGAAAGCAAGGTTCAACAGAGCGCTCACAACATCAAATACAAGACCGGCAGCGGATTCAATCTCGACAACTACTACAAGGGGGACACCGTGGCCAAGGACATCTCTGATTATCCATGGGTAGGCGTCTAAGTCGTTGATCAAGCTGAGACTGCAGTTCCAACGTTTCAGTGGGGGCACCGGGTAGGCCTAGTGAACGCAGGCGCTGCTGGCGGCCGCATCACTCCTGACGATTGATCCCCGCCAGCCGCTGCTTCAAGGTTTCCAGCCCGAGGAAGCCTGCCCCGCCCGGCGACACCCGCGCATCCAGGCTCGCCTGCGCATCGGCGCCGGCCTTCGGCAGCGGCTCCAAGGCCGCCAGGCGATAGGCCTCGCGGAACGGCATGCCGGCCACGGCCAGCTCCACGGCCTTGTCGGTGGCGTACATGCCGTCGTCGAACGCTTTCGCCAGGCGGTCAGTACTCCAGGCCATGCCGCGCAGCAGGTTCGGCAGCAGGCTGAGCGCGCCCAGTCCGCGGCCGAAGGCGTGGTAAAGCGCGCCTTTGGTGAACTGAAGGTCGCGGTGGTAGCCGGTGGGCAGGGACAGCAACTGCTCGAGTTCAGTGCGCGAGGCGGCGATGCTGGCATAAGTCGCCCGCATCAGCTCCACCAGGTCGGGGTTGCGCTTGTTGGGCATGATGGAGCTGCCGGTGGTGTACTGCGGCGGCAGCGTCACGAAGCCGAACTCGGCGGTGGTGAACAGGCTCAGGTCCCAGGCCAGGCGGCGCAGGTCGAGCACGGCGGCGCCCAGTGCGTCGACGGCGGCGATCTCGAACTTTCCGCGCGAGAGCTGCGCGTAGATCGGGCTGACCTGCATGCGCGCGAAGCCGAGTTCGCGGGTGCTGCCCTCGCGGTCCAGCGGCAGGTTCACGCCGTAGCCGGCGGCGGTGCCCAGCGGGTTGGCGTCGATCCAGTCGTGGGCCTGGCCGGCGCGCACGGCGTTGTCGATGAAGGCCTCGGCGAAGCCGGCCCACCACATCGCGGTAGACGAGACCACGGCGCGCTGCAGGTGGGTGTAGCCGGGCATCGGGATGGCTTCGGCCTCGGCGCGCTGCAGGCACACTTCCGCCACTTCTCGGCAGACGGCCTGCAGTTCCACCAGCTTGCGCTTGAGCCACAGGCGCGTGGCCACCAGCACCTGGTCGTTGCGGCTGCGGCCGGTGTGGATCTTGCGGCCGACGTCGCCCAGGCGTTCGACCAGGCGCGATTCAATCGCCGAGTGGCAGTCCTCGAAGCGTTCGTCCAGCACGAACGCGCCGCTGCGAAGGTCGTCCGCCAGCACACCCAGCTCGCGGCACAGCGCCTCGCACTCGTCGCCGGTGAGGATGCCAATGCGCGCCAGCCCGCGCGCGTGCGCGGCGGAGGCAGTGATGTCGTCCTGGATGAACTCGCGGTCCAGCACCACGTCGTCGCCGGCCAGGAAGGCCTGGATGCGGGCGTCCACTTCCACGCCGGGTTTCTGCCAAAGCAGCTCGCTCATGTCGGGATTCCCATCGTTTCGGGCAGGCCAAAGGCCAGGTTGAGGTTCTGCAGGGCCTGGGTGGCGGCGCCCTTGAGCAGGTTGTCGATCGTGGCCACCACCACCAGCCGGTGGCCGTCGGCCGCCAGCGTGAAGCCGCCGACCTCGGCGTCGTGGCGGCCGGCGATGCGGCTCACCCACGGCGCCTCGTCCGAGACGCGCACCAGCGGCTCGGACGCGTAGTGGCGGCGATAGCGCTCGCGCACTTCTTCGAGATCAAAGGCCTGCGCCAGGTGCAGGTTGGCCGTGAGCGTGATGCCGCGGAAGTGCGGCGCCACGTGCGGCATGAACTCCACCGGGTGGCCCAGCCGGCGCGTGGCTTCGCGTTCGTGGATGTGGCCGGTGAGCGCGTACGGCATCAGGTTGTCGCGCAGTTTTTCCGGATTGTTCTTGTCCGAGGCGCTGGTGCCGGCGCCGGAATAGCCCGACACGCCGAAGCACTGCACGGCACCGTCGAGCGTGCGGCGCATCGGCGCCACCGCCAGCTGCATCGCGGTGGCGTAGCAGCCGGGGTTGCTGATGCGGCGCGCGCCATCGGCCGCGGCGCGCGTGAGTTCGGGCAAGCCGTAGTGCCAGGCATCGTCGAAGCGGTAGTCGGCCGACAGGTCCACCACCACGGTGCCCGGGGACTGCGCGTCCACTTCGGCCACGAAGGGCGCGGCCATGCCGTTGGGCAAGGCCAGCACGAGCGCGTCGGCGCCCTGCCCGGCCGCCTGCGCGGCGTCGAGGTTCACGTAGCGCAGCTCGCCGGTGACCGACGGCTCGTGCTCGGCCAGCCGCTGCCCGACACGCTCACGCGAGGACACGAATCCGAGCTCGAAGCGCGGATGCGCGGCAATCAGGCGAATCAGTTCGGTACCCACGTAGCCGCGGGCGCCGACCAGGCCGATGCGGAGTGGCGCGCTCACGGCCGAGCCCCGCGCGCCAGAGTGAAGTCCAGGTGGGTTCGCACGGTCGGCCACTCACTGTCGAGGATGGAATAAACGCGGGTGTCGCGCAGGTGCCCGTCGGGCATGCGCATCTGGGCGCGCAGCGTGCCGTCGTAGTGCGCGCCCAGCCGCTCGATGGCGGCGCGCGAGGCGTGGTTGAAGCGGTGCGTGCGGAACTCCACCGCGGCGCAGCCCATCACCTCGAACGCGTGGCCCAGCAGCAGGCGCTTGGCCTGGGTGTTGAGCGGCGTGCGTTGGGCGCTCAGCGCGTACCAGGTGAAGCCGATCTCCAGGCGCGGCACGTCGGGCTCCATGCGGAAGTAGCGCGTGCTGCCCACCACCTGGCCCGAGGCGTCGCGAACCACGAACGGCATCGCCGTGCCGGCATCGCGGTCGGCCAGCGCGCGGGCGACGTAGTCGGCCACGGTGTTGGGGCCGGGCACCGACGTGTACCAGAGCTTCCACAGCTCACCGTCGGCCGCGGCACGCACCAGCGCATCGCCGTCGCCGGCCTGCAGGGGCTGCAGCGTGACGTGCTCGCCGGTGAGCGTGGGCGGCTCGGTCCAGGGGTTCATCGTCAGCCCTTGAGCGTCACGGGACGGGCCAGGCAGTGGTCCACCGCGTAGCGGATCTGTTCCCAGCCTTCCAGCCCGTACCAGAAGACGTTCCACTTCTCGCCCTTCAGGCAACCGTCGGCTTCGTCGAAGTAGAAGTCATTCACCGGATTGCCGGCGCGGGCGCGCCAGAACAGCTGGTGCATCTCGCCGCGCATCACCTGCCAGGCCGCGCGACCCAAGCCTTCGCCCTGCGCGTCGTCGCTGACGGCGAACTTGTCCAGGTGCGGGATGCCGTCCTCGAGCGTGATGATCAGTGCGGCCCGGTAGTGCTCGCTGACGTAGGCCTTGTACAGCTTGGTCTTCTGGAAATAATCGGGCGCCAGCTTGCGGCCGAAGCCCGACTCCACCAGCGACTTGAGCCGCTTGAGGTCGAGCGTCTTCCACGACGTGACCGTGAGCACCTTCTCGCCGCGCCGCACCAGGGTGCCCGAGCCGCGGTGGGTGAACAGCTCCTTGGCCAGCTGGTCGGGCCGGGTGATGGACACCGAGCTCGACGGCGGCAGCTCCATCAGCAGGTCGTGGATCTGCTCGATCTTCACCTTCATGCCCGAATGCAGCCAGGGCTGGCGCAGCAGTTCGGCGTATTCGGTGCTGAGGTTGATTGAATCAATCACCGCGCCGTCGCCGTCCAGCAGGCCGCCGGTGCCAGTGAGGAAGATGATCTTGTAGGGCTGCAGCGTCTTGACCAGCTCATTCGCGGCCCAGTCGGCGTTGACGTTGAGGATCTGGCCGCCGGCGGTTTCGCCAAGCGACGCAATCACGGGGATCGAACCGACCTTGATCGCCGCCTGGATGCTGGCCACGTGCACAGCGTCCACCTTGCCCACCAGGCCGTACTTGCGCTTGGACAGGTAATCGCACTCGAACACGCCCGAGGTGATGGAGGTGGCGCGCACGCCCTGGGCCTGCAGGGCCTCGACCAGGCGCAGGTTTTCCTGCTGCGACACCTGGCGCACGATGGCCAGGCCGGCCGTGTCGGTCACGCGCAGGCCGTCGACGGTCTTCTTTTCAATCTTCGCGGCCTTCATGCGCTCGTCCACCTGCGGGCCGGCGCCGTGGATGACGATCGGCGTCAAGCCCACCTGCTGCAGGAACGACAGCGACGACACCAGCGCGTCCAGGTCGTCGCGCAGGATCGCGCCGCCAACCTTCACCACGGCGAAGCGCTCGGCGTCGAGCTGCGAGAAGCGCTTGAGGTACTGCTGGATTTCCTTGGCGCTGCCCATGTTGGACAGCAGGCGGACGATGGTGGTGCGCATCTCGGTCATGGCGGTGGCTTCAACCCAGGAGTCGTTGGTAGTGGGCGGTAACGGTGGCGAGCTGGTCGAGCGCGACCCACTCGTCGGCGGTGTGGGCCTGGGCGATGTCGCCCGGGCCATAGACGAAGGCGGACATCCCGGCCTGCGAGAACAGCGAGGCCTCGGTCCAGAAATCCACCGCGTTGCCGATCGGCAGGCCCAGTTCGTCGGCGAGGTCGCGCGCGGCCAGGCGGCGCTCCTCGGCACGCGCCACGTCGCCCGAAGGCAGCGAGGGGCCGCTGAAGGTTTCCTCGTAGGACTCCAGCATGCCGGCCGGCGCGAAGCCGCGCAGCTGTTCGTGCAGCGACGCCGGCGACTGCGACGGCAGCGGCCGGAAGCCGAAGCGCAGCTCGGCGCTGGGCGCGATCATGTTGGCCTTGATGCCGCCCTCCACCCGCCCGATGTTGAAGCGCAGGCCGGTGAGACCGCCGAAGCGCAGGTGGTCCTGCGACTCGACGAAGTCCATCGCCCGGCCGCCCCAGCGGATGGCCGC
>JANOJQ010000016.1:0-3952 GCA_031418815.1 Lysobacteraceae bacterium | reverse complement strand
GAAATCCGACCTTGGCCTTACATCACTTGATTACTCAATAAATATAAAGCTTGTTGGCTAGACGTCTGCAAGAAATGGACTCATCCATCCCCCGTCAGGCGCCCGCACAAATTTCCTGCGCACACTGTCAAAGATCTCTGCTTGCGGGGCCTTCCGGCCGCCGCGTCCCGAGGCGTTTCGCTCAAGGGAGCCGCACACTATAGAGCATTTTCGAAGAACGTCAATACCGCAATCCGTTCTTTTTTTCCCCCTCGCCGTCCCGGCGTGGCCGGTGGGGTGAAGGGCCGCGAAGAATAGCGGGACCGCGACGGAATGGAAAGCGCTTTCTTTGCTTGACACCGGGGACGGGCATCACCGACCTTCGGATGACGTCATCCCGGAGCCAGAAATGCGCTGTTTTCGCCCTGTGCTGATCGCCTGCCTGCTGCTCGCGCCCCTGTCCGGCTGCGCCTCCGGAGGGGCGCCCTGGGTCGAAATCAAGGGCCAGCGCTATGAAGTGGAGATCGCCGACGACGGCGCCGAGCGCAACCGTGGCCTCATGTACCGCGACCAGCTGGCCGAGGGTACCGGCATGCTGTTCCTGCACGACAGCGAGGAGCCACTGGCCTACTGGATGAAGAACACGCGCATCCCGCTGGACATTTTCTACTTCGACAGCCAGCGCCGGCTGGTGTCGGTGAGCCGGGGCGTGCCCTCGTGCTCGCTGGGCGACCGCTGCCCGCCCTACCCCAGCGCCGGGCCGGCGCTGTACGTACTTGAGCTCAACGCGGGCGAAGCAGGCCGGCTGGGCGTCAAGAAAGGTGACGAACTGGTGTTTGGACCGGGGATCGCGGAGCGCGGCAAGCCTTGATTCACGACCCGAAGGGGACCACATGATGTCCATGACCGATCCCATGCGCCTGCCCGACTGGAACAGCCTCGCCGGCCTTGGCGACGACGAATTGCCGCTGCTGGGCACCGCCCTGCTGATCGCGCGCGACGAATACCCCGACCTGGACCCGACCCGCTACTGGGCCCAGGTGGACAACTACGCCAGCGCCCTGCGCCCGCAGCTCGAGCGCGACATCGACCTGCCCGCGCGCCTGACCGCGATCAACAAGTACCTGTTCGAGGAAGTCGGCTACGCGGGCAACAACGCCCAGTACGACGACCCGCGCAACAGCTACATGAACGACGTGGTCGACCGCAAGCTGGGCATCCCGATCTCGCTGGCGGTGATCCAGATCGAAGTGACGCGGCGCCTGGGCATGCCGCTGGATGGCGTTTCTTTCCCCGGCCATTTCCTGGTGCGGCTGCCCGTGGACGACGGGATACTGGTGCTCGACCCCTACAACAAGGGGCGCCCGGTCAGCGAGCAGGAGCTGCGCGACCGGGCCTCGCCGCACCTGGGCGGCCACCCGCCGGACGACCAGCAGCTGCTGCAGATCCTCGCGCCGGCCACGCACCGCATGATCCTCATGCGCATGCTGCGCAACCTCAAGGGCCTGTACCTGGAACGCGGCGACTGGCAGCGGGTGGCGCGCACCGCCGACCGGCTGCTCAAGCTCTCGCCCGACACCGCCGAGGCACTGCGCGAGCGCGGCCTGGCCTATCGCGAGCTGGGTCACACCAAGGGCGCGCGTGAAGACCTGGCGCGCTACCTGCAGCTGCTGCCCGAAGCCGACGACCTGGACGCGGTGCGTTCGGCGCTGATCGACCTGGGCACGGCGCCGTCGCGCATGAACTGAGCCGGCTCAGCCGGCCTGGACCATCTCGAAATCGTCCTTGGTGACGCCGCAGTCCGGGCAGACCCAGCTGTCGGGGATGTCTTCCCAGCGCGTGCCGGGGGCGATGCCCTCGTCCGGCAGGCCGTCCTGCTCGCGATACATGAAGCCGCAGACGACGCACATCCAGGTGCGGTAAGCGGCGGCGGTGCTCGTGCTCATCTCGGTCTCGCGGGTCGGGGAAGGCTATTATTCTCGCATCCCGCAGGTCTCCGTGACATGAACCCCGAGCTTCGCTGGCCGCGCCGCGGCCTCTACCTGATCACCCCGGACGAGCCCGACACCCTGCGCCTGGTGGACCGGGTGGCCGCCGTCATTTCGGCAGGCCCGGCGCTGGTGCAATACCGCAACAAGGCGGCCAGCCCGGCGCTGCGCCGGGAACAGGCGCTGCGGCTGCTGCCGCTGTGCCGCGACGCCGGCGTGCCGCTGGTGATCAACGACGACTGGCGCCTCGCCGCCGACCTGGGCGCCGACGGCGCGCACCTGGGCGAGGACGACGGCCGGATCGCCGAAGCACGCGCGGCGCTGGGCCCGGCGGCCATCCTGGGCGCGTCGTGCTACGACGATCTGGAGCGCGCCCGGCGCGCCGCCGCCGCAGGCGCCAGCTACCTGGCGTTCGGCGCTTTCTTCCCGTCGGGCACCAAGCCACTGGCGCGCCGCGCCGACCTGTCCCTGCTCGTCGCCAGCGCCGGGTTCGGGCTGCCACGGGTCGCCATCGGCGGCGTCACGTCCGACAATGCATGCTTGCTGGTCGCCGCCGGGGCCGACCTGGTCGCCGTCATCGGCGCCGTATTCGACGCTGCCGACCCCGCCGCCGCCGCGCGCGCCATCAGCGACTGCTTCGCCCCTCTTGCCGTGAGTAAGCAAACCGAATGAACACCGCCACCAGCCACGACCTCTTCACCCGCGCCCTCGACCTCATGCCCGGCGGCGTCAACTCGCCGGTGCGGGCCTTCAAGTCGGTGGGCGGCGAGCCGTTCTTCGCCAAGCGCGCCGAGGGCGCCTACCTGATCGACGTGGACGGCAACCGCTACGTCGACTACATCGGCAGCTGGGGCCCGATGATCGCCGGCCACGCCCACCCCGCGGTGCTCGACGCCGTGGCGCGCACCCTGCGCGACGGCCTGAGTTTCGGCGTGCCCAATGCGCTGGAAGTGACGATGGCCGAAACGGTGCAGCGACTGGTGCCCTCCATGCAGATGATGCGCATGGTGAACTCGGGCACCGAGGCCACCCTGTCGGCGATCCGCCTGGCGCGCGGCGCCACCGGCCGCACGCGCCTGGTGAAGTTCGAGGGCTGCTACCACGGCCACGGCGACAGCTTCCTGGTGAAGGCCGGCTCGGGCGCACTCACGTTCGGCCTGCCCAATTCGCCGGGCGTGCCCAAGGCGCTGGCCGACCTCACGCTGACGCTGCCCTACAACGATTTCGACGCCGCCACGAAGCTGTTCGACGAAGTCGGCGGCGACATCGCCGGCGTCATCGTCGAGCCGATCGTCGGCAACGCCAACTGCATCCTGCCGCGCGAAGGCTTCCTGCAGCACCTGCGCGAGCTGTGCACGAAGCACGGCGCGATCCTGATCTTCGACGAAGTGATGACCGGCTTCCGCGTGGCCCTGGGCGGCGCCCAGGCGCGCTACGGCGTGGTGCCCGACCTGAGCACCTTCGGCAAGATCATCGGCGGCGGCATGCCGGTGGGAGCCTACGGCGGCCGCGCCGACCTGATGCGGCAGATCGCGCCCAGCGGCCCGATCTACCAGGCCGGCACGCTCAGCGGCAACCCGGTGGCGATGGCCGCAGGCCTGGCCACGCTGGAACTGATCCAGGCGCCCGGCTTCCACGATCGCCTCGAAGCCAACACCCACGTGCTGTGCGATGGCCTCGAGGCCGCCGCCCGCGACGCCGGCATCGCCGTCACCACCACCCGCACCTGCGGCATGTTCGGCCTGTACTTCACCGACCGCCAGGTGGAAACGTTCGACGACGCGATGGCCAGCGACGCCAACGCGTTCAAGCGCTTCTTCCACGGCATGCTCAAGCGCGGCGTTTACTTCGCCCCGTCGGCGTTCGAGGCCGGCTTCATGTCGGCGGCGCACGGCTAAGCCGAGTTCGCGCACAACTTAGAAGCCGCGCGCGAAGCCTACCGCGAGGCGCGCGCCCGGTGAGACGACCGGGGCAGGTGCAGTTAT
>JANOJQ010000015.1:0-3515 GCA_031418815.1 Lysobacteraceae bacterium | reverse complement strand
TGAGCTGCCGCGCGCGGCCCTTGCACTGGGCTGGTCCGGGGTGCTGCCTTTCCTGGCGCTGGCGTTGGCCACCTGGTCGCCGGATTGGCGCGATTACGCTGTGCGGGGTCTGTTGGCGTACGGCGCGCTCATCCTTTCCTTCCTGGGCGGCGTGCGCTGGGGCCGGGCCATGGCGGCGGGTGCGGGCAGCGGCCAGTTCGCCGCCTCCGTGCTGCCCAGCCTGTGGGGCTGGCTGTGCTGGCTTGCCTTGCCGCCGGCGCCTGCGTTGCTGGGGCTGGCGGGCGGATTCGCGCTGTTGGCCTGGTGGGACCTGCGGCTGGACACGCTGGCGGCGCCTGCCTCGTTCAGGCGATTGCGGCGGGGCGTCAGCGCGGCAGTGCTGGGCTGCCACGCGCTGGCTCTGGCGGGCCTGTGGGTGGCCCGGTCCTGAACCGGGCCTCTCAATGTCATTGCCGAAGCGGCGGCGCCCCGCGACAATAGGCGCTGACGCGCCGATCCGGCCCGCCCCCTCAGGAGTCCTTTCGCAATGAATCCCGCCCTGCGTTTCGCCGCGCCGCTGGTCCTCGCCAGCCTGGTGCTCTCGCTCAGTGCCTGCAAGCCCGAGAACAAGGAAGACACCGCCAAGACCGAAGCGGACGCCCCCGCCGCCACTGGCGAAGACGCGCCGATCGTCCCGGGCATCGCCGGCCTGGAGACCGAGAAGAAGCAGGTCAGCTACATGATCGGCCAGGACATGGGCAAGTCGCTCGCGGTGATCAAGGATGAACTTGACCTGGAAGTCCTCACCCAGGCCATCGCCGACCAGTTCGCCGGCAAGGACTCCAAGCTGACCGCCGAACAGGCCGCGAAGGTGCAGGAAACCTTCACCGCCAAGCTGCAGGCCAAGCAGGCCGCCGAGGCCGAGGCCAAGGCCGCCAAGGGCAAGGAAGAGGGCGCGGCGTTCCTGGCCGCCAACAAGTCCAAGCCGGGCGTGAAGGTCACCGAGAGTGGCCTGCAGTATGAAATCGTGCGCGCGGGCAATGGCCCGAAGCCGGCCGCCACCGACGTGGTGCGCGTGCACTACAAGGGCACCCTGCTCGACGGCACCGTGTTCGACAGCTCCTACGATCGCGGCCAGCCGGCTGAGTTCGGCCTCGCCCAGGTCATCCCGGGCTGGTCCGAGGGCGTGGCCCTGATGCCGGTCGGCAGCAAGTACACCTTCTGGATCCCGTCCGAACTGGGCTACGGCGAAGCCGGCGGTGGTCCGATCCCGGCCAACGCCATGCTCAAGTTCGAAGTCGAGCTGATGGAAATCGTCAAGTAACACCCGCGCGGGCGACCGGCCCGGCCGGTCGCCCGACGCCCGTCATGAAGGCGGGCCCGGCTCCGCCGGTTCCCGGCACGGAGACAACGCATGCGCGTCACGGTATTCGGCACCGGCTACGTTGGCCTGGTCACGGGCACCTGCCTGGCCGAAGTGGGCCACCAGGTGGTTTGCGTGGACATCGACCGCGCCAAGGTCGAGGGCCTGCGCCAGGGCGTCATCCCGATCTACGAGCCGGGCCTGGAGGACATGGTGCTGGCCAACCATGCGTCCGGACGGCTGGATTTCAGCGTCAACGCCGCCGCGGCGATCGAGCACGGCGACATCATTTTCATTGCCGTCGGCACACCGCCCGACGAGGACGGCAGCGCCGACCTGCAGTACGTGCTGGCCGTGGCCCGCAGCATCGGCGAGTCGCTGTCGCGGCCGGCGGTGGTGGTGAACAAGTCCACGGTGCCGGTGGGCACCGCCGACAAGGTGCGCGCGGCCATTGCCGCCCAGCTTGCCAAGCGCGGCGTCGACATCGCGTTCGACGTGGTGTCGAACCCGGAATTCCTCAAGGAGGGCGCGGCGGTCAACGACTGCATGCGCCCGGACCGCATCGTGCTGGGCTCGCGCAGCCCGCACGCGGTGGAACAGATGAAGCGGCTGTACGCGCCGTTCAACCGCAACCACGAGCGCATCGTGGTCATGGACGAACGCTCGGCCGAGCTGACCAAGTACGCCGCAAACGCCATGCTGGCGACCAAGATCAGCTTCATGAACGAGATGGCGAACATCGCCGAGCGCGTCGGCGCCGACATCGAGATGGTCCGCCACGGCATCGGTTCGGACCCGCGCATCGGCTACAGCTTCATTTATCCCGGCGCCGGCTACGGGGGCTCGTGTTTCCCCAAGGACGTGCAGGCGCTGGGCCGCATCGCCCGCCAGGCCGGTTACACCGCCGGCCTGCTCGAAGCGGTGGAAGCGGTGAACCATGCGCAGAAGGGGAAACTCTTTGAGCTGGCTTCGCGCCACTTCGACGGCCAGCTGGCCGGCCGCACCTTCGCAGTCTGGGGCCTGTCGTTCAAGCCCAACACCGACGACATGCGCGAGGCGTCCAGCCGCGCGCTGCTCGAGCAGCTGTGGCAGGCCGGCGCCAGCGTGCGGGCGCACGATCCCGAGGCCATGGAAGAAGCCGCGCGCATCTTCGGCGCGCGCGACGACCTGGTGCTGTGCGCCACGCCGGACGAGGCGCTGCAGGGCGTGGATGCGCTGTTCGTGGTCACCGAATGGAAGGCGTTCTGGAGCCCTGATTTCGCGGCGTTGGCCGCGCGCCTGGGTTCGCGCGTGGTGTTCGACGGCCGCAACATCTACGACCCGGCGCAGGTGGAGGCCGCGGGCATTGCCTACTACGGCATCGGTCGCGGACGCAGCCTGGTCGGGGAAACGCATGGGTACTGACGGCGCCGACGAACTGCTGCTCATCTATGGCCAGCGGTTGGCGGAGCTCGAGACCCGCGTGGCCTTCCAGGAGCACGCAATGATGGAACTCAGCGACGCGCTGGCCGCGGCCCGCATGGAAACCGCTCGCAGCGACGAGCGCCTGCATCGCGCCCTGGCCGACCTCAAGCACTCCGTGCACTACGCGGACCCCGGCAGCGAACCGCCGCCGCCGCACTACTGATCGAAGGCGACACGATGAGCAATTCACTGCGCGAGAAGCTGCTGGGCCTGGGTTTCACCGCGCCTGCGCCCGAAGCCAAGCCCGAGCGCAAGCCCGACGCGGCACCGCGCGGCGATCGCCGGCCGGGCGGCGAACATCGTGGCGGCGCCAAGCCCGGTGAACATCGCGGTGAGCGTGGGCCGCGTCCGGCCGGGGAACCGCGTCGCGATGGTCGCCCGCCGGGCTCCGGCAAGCCCGGCGAACCGCGTCGCGACGGCCGCCCCGCCGCGGCCGCCAAGCCCGGCGAAGCGCGACCGGCCGGTCCGCGCCGTCCGGCCAAGCCGCGCAGCCAGGAAGAGATGGATTTGGCCAAGGCCTACGCCATCCGCGCCCAGCGCGAGAAGGAAGAGCGCATCGAGGCCGAGCGCATCAAGCAGGAAGAAGCGAAGCTGCGCCGCGAGGCCAAGGCCAAGGTGGCCGAACTGGTCAAGGACAAGTCGCTCAACGACAAGGACGCCGAGAAGTTGGTCGAAAGCGGCGTGGACGCGAATTACCGCGGCACCGACT
>JANOJQ010000014.1:0-19639 GCA_031418815.1 Lysobacteraceae bacterium | reverse complement strand
GCACCGTGACCGGTGCGGGCAAGCTGTACGAAGTGGACGTGCGCCTGCGGCCCGACGGCGCCAAGGGCCTGCTGGATTCGCGCGCCGCCGGCCCGGTGCCCGACGAGGCGCAGGTCGCGGCCGCAGTCGCCGCCGTGCCGCACGCGGGCGACACCGAGGCCACGCTCAACGCGCTCAACGAAGTGCGCCAGGCCATCGGCTTCCGCGTGGGGCTGGCGACGCTGGGCCAGCGCCTGCCGGCGGGCGACGCCGCGCACCGCTTGGCGGCCCTGGCCGAGAGCCTGCTCGTGGCGACGCTGGACGTGGCGCAGGCCGACATCATCGCCGCCCATGGCAGCGTGCCCGGCGCCGGGCTGGCGGTGCTGGGCTACGGCAGCGTCGGTGGGCGCGAGCTGGGCTTCGGGTCCGACCTGGACCTGGTGTTCCTGCACGACGCCGCGCCGGACGCCAGCTCCAACGGCGCCCGCCCGCTGGACGCCGGCCGCTATTTCGCGCGCCTGGCGCAGCGGCTCGTCAGCCTGCTGGGCACCGTGACCGGTGCGGGCAAGCTGTACGAAGTGGACGTGCGCCTGCGGCCCGACGGCGCCAAGGGCCTGCTGGTGTCGAGCGTGGAGAGTTTCGCCGACTACCAGCGCCAGCGCGCCTGGACCTGGGAGCGGCAGGCGCTGGTGCGCGCGCGGCCGATCGCCGGCGCCGTGCGCGTGCAGGCCGCGTTCGAGGCCATCCGTAGCCAAACCCTGTGCCAGCCGCGGGACCACGCCACCCTGCGCGCCGACGTGGTGGCGATGCGCCGGCGCATGCGCGCCGAGCTGGACCGCAGCCACGCGGGCCGCTTCGACCTCAAGCAGGGCGAAGGCGGGCTGGTGGATCTGGAGTTCCTGGTGCAGGCGCTGGTGCTGGAACACGCCGCGGCGCATCCGGCCCTGGTGGCGCCGCGCGGCACGCCCGAGCTGATGGCGGCGCTCGGCGCGGCGGGTGTGCTGGGGCACGACGAGGTCGCCGCGCTGCGGCAGGCGCACGCGCTGATGCTCGGCCTGGGCCTGGACTGCACCCTCGACCAGCGCCCGCGGCTGGTGGCGCCCGACGCCGCGCTGGACGCCGCGCGCGCCGTCATCCGCGAAACCTGCGCGATGCGTGGCCTTGCGTTCTACTGATCCAAGGAACATTGGCCACGGATTACGCGGATACACACGGATAAGAGCGAACCAAATCGAAATGTTCTATCGGCTTTTATCCGCGTGTATCCGCGTAATCCGTGGCCAAAACCCTTGCGTCGTCACCGCGCGAGGCGTGCCAGGACCTCGGCCGCCACGCGCGCGGTTTCGCGCAGGGGCTCGGCGCTGAAATCCTCGGGGCGCTTGCCGAGGGCGCGGATGCGGCCGCGGCGCAGCAGGTCGTCGAGGTAGGACTTCACGCGCCCGGTGGCGCGGCCCGGCTCGGCCACGTACACCGGGGCGGCCGTGGCGCAGGCCTCCGACACCATGTTCACCGAATCGGGCGAGACCACGATGCGGTCGGCCCAGGCCAGTGCGCCGGCATACGGGTTGGGGCCGTCGCCGTCGTCGAACCAGCGCAGGCCGGGCGTGGTGGCCCAGTAGGCGCGCGAAAGCTGGGCCAGCAGCGGCGGCGTGCGCCGCGATCCGATCACCAGCAGGCTGCCGCCCGAGGTCGCCAGCCAGTGTTCCAGCCGCGACTGCATGACTTCAAAGGCGCCGCGGTCGAAGCGCACGGCCTTCGTGCGGCCACCCAGCAGCACCACCGTGCGCGGCGAGGGCAGCTCGCCCAGCGCGGGAAACCCGGCGCGGCCGGCCTGCAGCCAGGCGTCGTCCACCGGGTGCAGGCTGCCGCAAAGCGTGACCACGTTGGCGCCGCGCAGGCCGTCGTGTTCTGGCGCCACCACCACGTCCCAGCGCGCGGGATCCAGGCGCGGGTCGAGCACCTGCACCGTGCGAGCGCCGCGCTCGCCCAGCAGCTGCGTGGCCAGCGCGGCGCGCCGGCCGCAGCCTATCGCCAGCGCGGGTGGCTGGCCCAGGGCCTGTTGGAATGGGTCGCCGAACGCGCGCTCGCTGCCGGGCAGCCGCCGGGGCGCCAGCCACGACCACGGCGCGGACGCTTGCAGGGTCCACTCGCGCGGCTGCGGGGAAAGGGCCTGGGCCAGGGCCAGCACCTGCCGGCGATGGCCGGCGGCACCGTCATGCAGGGCCCAGCAGGCGTCGGGGTTGTTCGGCATGCCCGGAGGGTAGCCGGAAAGCCGGCGGCACCGCGAGGCCGCGGTGCCGCCGCCGGGGAAGGGCGGCCTGGAGGCGGCCGCCCGGGGTCCGTCGAAGCGGATCAGTCGCCGGTGATGCGGGTACCGAAGTTGATGTTGGCGAAGTTGACCATGCGCGCCTGGCCGCTGATGCCCAGGGTGATGGTGATGGGCTTGCGGAAGAAGCGCTTGGCCTGGGTTTCGGTCAGGCCGTACTGGTCGATCAGCGCCGCCTTGCTCACCAGCCCGCCAATGCACATGCGCGTGCCCGACAGGGTTTCGTTCTCGAAGTAGCCGGGCTCGACGACCTTGCTCTTGTTGAACGACGTCAGGGCCACTTCGAACGAGCCGCCGAACGGCAGGCCGGTGTTCGGGTTGATGAGCGCCGGATCGTCCAGCACCTCGCTCTCGATGCGGTAGCGGGGCGTGGCGCGAAGGCTGGCGACCTGCGCGCCGAGGGTGTCGTTGGAGAAGCTGTAGCTCACCAGCGGCGTCTGCCAGTGGCACAGCAGGGTCTCGCTGCTCTTGCCCGGCAGGGTGATGCTGGCCAGGTCCACGGCGTTGAACGGGGTGGTGGCCGGCGCCGGATTGAGCGTGATGCAGGCCGGGTCTACCGGCTCGCCGGCCGGCGGCGTGCAGTCGGTGGAAAGGAACACGAAGCCCGACATCAAGCCAAGCCACTTCACGGGCTTGCCGAAGGAGCCGGCGTCGCCGACCTCCTCGACGGTGACCGCGGCGGCGGTGACGGCGCCGGTCTTGGCGACGCGGTCGGCGCGGGCGGCGGCCATCTTGCCGGCGGCCTTGGAGTCGGCCGCGGCCGGTGAGCGGAAGCTGTCGTCGGCCAGGGCCGGCGCAGCGAGTACGGAAGCCAGGACAGCAAGGAACAGGGTGCTGCGGATCATGCGAGTCTCCAGGCACGGTGTCGCGCGCCGGACGGCGCGTCGAAGGCCCGCACGCGGGGACGCGCGGGGCCTGCCTCCTTTCACGCAAATAGGCGGATGGAACCGGCCGTCCGCGCCTTCCCGTGCAACGATACGTTGCGTACCTCCCGGCTGCGTTGCAGCCATGGGGTGCCTACACTCCCTTCATTCGTCCGCCGTCACGCTTCGGGCTCGCCTTGGAGACACCATGAACATGCCACTGAACGCCGCCGCCCTCGACCAACTGTTCCTGCAGGCCCGCACCTTCCGCGGCTCCAGCCAGGCCTGGCTCGACACCCCGGTCACCGACGCCCAGCTGGCGGAGCTGTACGACCTGATGCGCATGGCCCCGACCAGCGCCAACTGCTCGCCCGCCCGCATCGTCTTCGTGCGCTCGGCGCAGGCGCGGGAAAAGCTGCGCGATGCCCTTAATCCCGGCAACGTCGACCAGACCCTGGCCGCGCCGGTGACGGCGATCATCGGCCAGGACATGGAGTTCTACGAGCGCCTGCCCGAACTCTTCCCGTATGCCGACGCCCGCAGCTGGTTCGCCGGCAACCCGGCGGCGATCGAGGAAACCGCCTTCCGCAACACCAGCCTGCAGGGCGCCTACCTGATCCTGGCCGCGCGCGCGATCGGCCTGGACTGCGGCCCGATGTCGGGCTTCGACAAGCAAAAGATGGACGCGGCCTTCTTCGCCGGCACGTCGGTCAAGACCAACTTCATCTGCAGCCTCGGCTACGGCAACCGCGACACCCTCACCCCGCGCGGCCCGCGCCTGGCCTTCGACCAGGCCTGCCGGATCGCTTGACCCCAACCCAGGAGACCCGCCCCATGTTCGCCCGCCGCCTCGTCCTCGCCGCCCTGATCGCCGCTGCTTGCGCCACCGCGCAGGCGGCTGAGAAGTACGACATCGACCCGACCCATACCCAGGTGCAGTTCACCTACAACCACCTGGGCTTCTCGAACATCACCGGCCGCTTCGACCAGGTGCAGGGTGAGTTCCAGTTCGACGCTGCCGACCCCACCCAGTCCAGCGTCAGCATCACCATCCCGGTCGCCAGCCTCAGCACCGGCGTGGCCAAGCTCGACGAGCACCTGCTGAAGGCCGATTTCTTCGACGCCACCCAGTTCCCGACCGCCACGTTCAATAGCACCGGCGTCACCGCCGCGGGCGAAGGCAAGCTGGCCGTCGCCGGCGACCTCACCATCCACGGCGTCACCCGCCCGGTGGTGCTGGACGTGACCATCAACGGCGTCGGCATCCACCCGATGCGCAAGCTGCCGGCGGCGGGTTTCGACGCCCGCGCCAAGATCAGGCGCAGCGACTTCGGCGTCGGCGCCTACGTGCCGGCCGTGGGCGACGAGGTCACCCTCTCGATCACCGTCGAGGCCACCCAGGCGAAACCGGAAGCGACCCCGGCCCAGTAACCCGCCGGACGGCGGGCGGGTGTAAAATCCCCGCCTGCCTCTTGGGAATCCCCGCCATGTCGCGTACCGACACCGCCACCGGCCGCGCGCCGGCCAACGCCGAGCGCCGCTACGAAGTCACCCGCGCCCAGCTGCCGCTGTCCTGCCCGACCCCGGCGATGGCGCTCTGGAACTCGCATCCGCGCGTCTACCTGGCGGTCGAGGCCACGGGCAGCGCCGCCTGCCCTTATTGCGGCGCCCTCTTCGTGCTTACGGACTGAGGCGGGCCGGGGCACGACGTGCGCCGCCTGACCGTCGTGCAGCTGCTGCCGTCGCTGCACAGCGGCGGCGTTGAACGATCCACGCTGGAGATTGCCGCGGCGCTGGTGGCGGCCGGGCACCGGTCCATCGTCATTTCTGCGGGCGGCCGGCTGGTGCCGGCCCTGGTCGAGGGCGGCAGTGAACACGTCACGCTGCCGATCGGCCGCAAATCGCTGTCGGCCTTGGCGACCCTGCGGCGGCTGCGCGCCGCGCTGGCCGGCCTGCAGCCCGACATTGTCCACGCGCGCTCGCGGCTGCCGGCCTGGCTGGCGTGGTTCGCGCTGCGCGGGCTGCCGGCGCCCCGACCCCGTTTCGTCACCACCGTGCACGGCCTGAATTCGCCCGGCCGCTACAGCGGCATCCTGCTGCGCGGTGAACGCGTGGTGTGCGTGTCCGACAGCGTGCGCGCCTACGTGGACCGCCATTGGCCCGAGCCTGCCCCCGGGCGCCGCGTGGTGATCCCGCGCGGCGTCGACCCCGCGGCGTTTCCGCGCGGCTTCGCAGCGTCGGCCGAGTGGCGTGCCCGCTTCGCCGCCGAACTCCCCTCGCTGCAGGGCGGCCGCCTCCTGCTAATGCCCGGCCGCGGCACCCGCCTCAAGGGCCACGCCGAAGCGATCGAACTGCTGGCCACGCTGCGCGCCTCGGGCGAGGACGCGCGCCTGTGGCTGCTGGGCGCGGATGAACCCGGCCGCGAGTCTTACCTGGCCGAGCTGCGTGCGCTGGCCGCGCGGTGCGGGGTGTCTTCGGCGATGGCAATCACCGCGGCGCGCAGCGATGTCGTCGAGGCCTACGCCGCCGCCGACCTGGTGCTGCAGCTCTCCGCCAAGCCCGAAGCCTTCGGCCGCACCGTGGTCGAGGCGCTGTCCGTGGGCCGCCCGGTGCTGGGCTGGGACCACGGCGGCGTTGGTGAACTGCTGCGCGCGCTCTACCCGGCGGGCCGGGTGCCGTTGGGCGATGCCGCCGCGCTCGCCGATGCGGCGCGGCGACTGCTTGCCGCACCGCCGCCGATGCCGGTTACCATCCCCCAGACCCTGGCGGCGATGCAGTCCGCCACACTGGAACTCTATGACCGCCTCGTCGCCGACTGAAGCCAGCCTGCGTTGGGCCCCGTGGTGGGTGCTGGCGTTCGTGGCGCTGTGGCCCCTGACCGGGGCGGCCGAGCTGGTGCTGTCGCTGGGCTCGATCGTGGCGCTGGCCGTGCTGGCCATCCACCGTTTCCGCGGCGGCATGCGGCTGCTGAGCCGCGAATCCTGGGCGCTCACCACCGTGCTTTTCGCCAGCTACTGGCTGCCCGAACTGCTGTCGTCGCCCGATGCGGTGAACGGCGGCCGCGCGCTGCGCGAATCGCTGCTCGACCTGCGCTACCTGCCGTTCCTGTGGCTGGTGGCGATCGCGGTGGCGAACGAGCCCGGGCGCCGGCTCACGTTCGGCGGCATCGCCGCCATCGCGCTGCTGTGGGTGGCGGACGGGGCGATGCAGGCGCTGACCGGCTGGAGCCTGGGCGGTTATGCCAGTGCCGACCGGCTGAGCGGCGTGTTCGGCGCCGAGAATCTCAAGCTGGGCTTGGTGCTGGCCAGCCTGGCGCCCTTCCCACTCTCCGTTGTCGGCAAGCGCTTTGGCATGGCGGGTTGGCTGCTGGTGGCCGCGGCCCTGGGCGCGGTGGTGCTGCTGGCCGGCGCGCGTGCGTCCTGGGTCACGCTGGTGCTGGTGCTGGCGTTCAGCGGCTGGCAGCAGTTTGGCGCCAAGCGGGCGATCGCCCTGATGGGCGTGGGCGGGCTGCTGGTGTTCGCGCTGTCCATGGCTTTCTCGGACAAGTTCCAGGACCGCCTGGAGCGCACCGGGGCGGCGCTCAACGGTGGCAGCGAAGGCGTCGACTTCGCGCTGTCGGGCCGGCTTTCGATCTGGAGCACGGCCATCGACATGGCGCTGGCCAACCCGATCAACGGCGTCGGCGTTCGCGGCTTCCGCGACGCGTACGCCACCTATGCCGCCAAGGACGACCCCTGGCGGGCCGACCCCGAGCATGGCGCCGGGTTCCACGCCCACCAGATCGTGCTCGAGGTGCTCAGCGAAACCGGCTTCGTGGGGCTGGTGCTGTGGCTGTGCGGCGCCGCGCTGGCCTGGCGCGCCTGGCGTTTCGCCCCGCCGGCGGCGCGGGACCGGGCGCGCGCGCCGGCGCTGGCGCTGATGGCCACGGTGTTCCCGTTCAACACGCACCTGGCGTTCTACTCGACGTTCTGGGGCGGGCTGACGCTGCTGCTGGCGGCGCTGTACGCCGGCAGCCTGCTGTCGGACTCCAGGCCGGACGCGCCGTCCGGGCCTGGCTGAGCGTCGCGGCGATGCGCTGCCAGTTGATCGCGCCGCTGGCCTGGGCGGCGAAGGCCGTGGCCCGCCTGCCGCAGGGCGCGCTGCTGGCGTTGGGCCGTGGCGCCGCGTGTCTGGCCTGGCCGCTGCTGCGCTCACGTCGCCGCATCGCGGCCATCAACATCGCGCTTTGCTTCCCGCAGCTTGAGCCTTCACGGCAGGCGGCACTGGTGCGCGAAAGCGTGGTGAACACCGTGGTCGGGGCGCTGGAGTTGATGCGCGCCTGGTGCGCACCGCCGGGTTCACTCGCCGGCCTGGCCCACATCGAAGGCATCCAACCCCTGCGCGATGCGCTGGCGCGAGGGCAGGGCGTGCTGCTGATGTGCGGGCATTTCACCCACACCGAGTTGGCCGTGCGCCTGCTGGGCGAGGCGCTGGGGCGGCCGGTGCGGGTGGTGGTGCGCAGGCACAACAACGCCTGCCTGGAGCGTTGGTTTGAATCGGCCCGAAGCGCGGTGTTCGGGCCCACCATCGGCAAGAAGGACGTGCGCGCGCTGCTGCGCAGCCTCTCGCAGGGCGAGCCGGTGGTGTATTCGGCCGACCAGAACTTCACTTACCAGAATGCGTTCGTGCCCTTCTTCGGCGTGCCCGCGGCCACCCTGACCGCCACGCCGGAACTGGTGCGGCGGGCCCGCGCGGTGCTGCTGCCGTTCTGGTACCGGCGCGGTGACGACGGCCGCTACGTGATCCGCATCGAGCCCACGTGGGCCGGCTGGCCCAGCGGCGACCCGACGGCGGACGCCGCGCGCTACATGTGCGAACTCGAGGCGGTGGTGCGCGAATGCCCGGGGCAGTACCTCTGGGCCCATCGCCGCTTCAAGACGCGGCCGCCGGGCGAGCCGCCGCTGTACTGATCAGCCGTAGCGACGCTTGCTGCCGTCGGGCTGGCGCTTGAAGCGCTGGTGCAGCCACAGGTACTGCGTGGGGCAGCGCCGCACCAGGGATTCCAGCGCGGCCATCACGCGCGCGGTGTCGGCGGTGGCGTCGGTGCCGGGGAAACCTTCCAGCCTGGGCATGATCTCGATGCGGTAGCGTCCGTCGGGCAGGCGCTCATGGAACAGCGGCAGCACCGCCGCGCCGGAGAGGCGGGCCAGCTGGTGGGTCGAGGTGAGGCTCCAGGCCGGGCGGCCGAAGAAGGGCACGAACACGCTGTCGCCGCGCCGCGTTTCCTGGTCGGGCGCGAACCACAGCAGGCCGCCCTGCTTGAGGTGGCGGATCGCCGGGCGCAGTTCGTCGCGCGAGAACATCGCCACGGCGTGCCGCAGCCGGCCCCGTTTCACCGCCCACTCCATCGCCGGCTCTTCGTGCGGCCGGTACATGCCCGCCAGCGGGATGCGCTGGCACAGCAGCCGCATGGAGATTTCCAGCGTGGTGAAGTGGGCCGACACCAGGATCACGCCGCGCCCGCCTTCGCGCGCCGCGGCCAGGTGCTCAAGCCCGGTGAGTTCGCACTCCGAGGGCGCGGGCAGCCGGCCCCACCACGCGCGCAGGAACTCGAACACCCCCAGGCCCAGCGCGCGGAAGTTGTCGCGCAGCAGGCGCGCCCGTTCGGCATCGGGGAGTTCAGGGAAGCACAGCGCCAGGTTGGTGGCGGCCACCCGGCGCCGCGACCGCAGCAGGTGGAACATCAGCCCGCCCAGGCCGGGCCCGGCCGCGCGCTGCAGCCAAAGCGGCCAGCGCGCCACGGTCCAGCCCAGGCCGATCAGCAGCCAGGCGGGCCAGCGGCGGGGCGACAGCGGCGGGGGCGGGAGGGGTTCGGCCATGCCCGGGCATTCTATCCGCTGGCGCCTCGGCGCCGGGCAGGTCGGGTATCCTTCGGCGCATGCATCTCACCTTCGGGCAGCGCTTACTGTTGGGCCTGTATTCGCTGGTCCTGCACCTCGCCTTCCCGGTCACCCTCTACCACCTCATCTGGCGCGGCATGCGCCAGCGCGAGTACCTGCAGCGGTGGCCCGAGCGCTATGCCTGGCTCGACGGCAAGCTCGACCTGCACGACACGATCTGGGTGCATGCGGTGTCGGTGGGCGAAGTACTGGCGGCGCGCCCGCTGGTCGAGAGGCTGCTGGCCAGATACCCCGACCGGCCCCTGCTGGTCACCACCATCACGCCCACCGGCTCCGAGCGCGTGCGCGCGCTGTGGGGCGACCGCGTGCATCACGTCTATCTTCCCTACGACCTGCGCGGCATGGTGCGGCGATTCCTGGACCGCGCGCGGCCAGCGATCGCGGTGATCGTCGAGACCGAGATCTGGCTCAACCTCTACGTCGAATGCGGCCGCCGCGGCATTCCGCTGGTGATGGTGAACGCGCGCCTGTCCGAGCGCTCGCTGCGCGGCTACCTGCCGGTGCAGGCGCTGGCAAGGCTGGCGATGAAAGCGGTGACTCGCGTCGCCGCCCAGTCCCATGCCGACGCCGTGCGCCTGGCGCGCATCGGCGCCGACCCGGCGCGCATCCTGGTCACCGGCAACATCAAGTATGACCTCACCCTGCCGGACGGCATCGACGCGCAGGCGGCGCGCTGGCGTGCGGCCTGGGGCAGCGACCGCCGGGTGTGGATCGCGGCCAGCACGCACCCGCCGGAAGAAGACGCCGTGCTGGAGATCCATGCCCGCCTGCTGGAACGGCATCCCGACGCGCTTCTGCTGTGGGCGCCACGGCATCCCGAGCGGTTTGCGGCGGTGGCCGAATCGGCCGCGGCGCTGGGCATGCGCACCGCCACCCGTCGCGCCGACCAGCTGCCTTCGGCCGACACCCAGGTGTTCGTGATCGACACGCTGGGCGAACTGCTGCGGTTCTTCGCGGCGGCCGACGTGGCCTTCGTCGGCGGCAGCCTCTGCGAGGTGGGCGGCCACAACGTGCTGGAGCCGGCGGCGCTGGGCATCCCCAGCGTGGTGGGTCCGCGCACGTTCAATTTCGCCGAGGTCACGCGCCGCCTGCGCGACGCCGGCGCGCTGCGGCAGGTGCCGGACGCGGCGGCGGTCGGTGATGCGGTGCTGGCGCTGCTGGATGACGCCAGCACCCGCGCCGGCATGGGCGAGGCCGGCCGCCGGCAGGTGTCGGACCTGTCGGGGGCGCTGGGGCGGACCCTGGCGGTGATCGAGGCGGTACTGGAAGACCGGCGCGCCTGAGCGCGCCGGCGGGCCCGCTTACAGCGTGCCGTCGTTGTCGAGCGCCGCTTCGGCGTCGTTCACCAGCACGCGGTTCACTTCCTGCAGGTCGACCAGGGCGATGGTGCCGCCGGCCTGCTTGAGGCGCAGCAGGTTGACCAGGAAGGCATGGCGCGAACGGGCGTATTCACGCTGGGCCTGGAACAGCGCCTGCTGGGTGATCAGCACGTCGACGATGGTGCGGGTGCCCACTTCCAGGCCGGCTTCGCTGGCCTCGTACGCGGCCTGGGCCGACACCACCGACAGGCGGCGGGCCTCGACCTCGGCCGAGCCGGCGCCCAGCGAACGCTGCGCGTTGCGGGTCTGTCGGATCACCGAGCGGCGCTCCTGTTCCAGCGCGTCAGCGGTGGCGTCGCGGTTGTGCACGGCCTGGCGCACGCCCGACTGGGTGGCGCCGCCGGCGAAGATCGGCACGCTCAGCGTCACGCCCACGCGCGTGGACTGGCTGGAGTTCTCGAAGCTGTTGGTGCCCGGGGTCGGCGAGAAGATGTCGTTGCTGCCGTCGCCGTCACCATCGCTGTAGCTGGCGGTGAGGCCCAGGGAAGGCAGGTGGCCGGCGCGCGCGGTGGCGATGTCCTTCTCGGCCGCCGTGACCGCGAGCTCGCGGGCCAGCAGCGTGGGGTTGGACTTCATCGCCACGGCCACCCAGTCCTGGGTGATCAGGTCGGTCGGGTCGGCCGGCTTGTAGTCGGGCGCCAGGCCGCGGATGTTCTCGATCGGCGCACCGGTGATCTCGGCCAGGGCTTCGCGCGAATCGTCGAGCGCGTTGGCGGCGGCGATGGCGTTGGCGCGGGCGGTGTCGAAGCGGGCGCGGGCCTCGTGCACGTCGGTGATCGGGGCCAGGCCCACTTCCAGGCGCTTCTCGGCCTGGTCGAGCTGGCGCTTCACCGAGCGCTCCTCGGCGCGCGAGGAGGCCAGCGTCTCGATCGCGGTCAGCACGTTGAAGTAGGCGTCGGCCACGCGCACCAGCAGCGCGTCGGACGCGGCCTTGTACTCGGCCTGCGACTGCGCCGAGCGCGCCTTGGCGGCGCTCAGGCGAGTGTAGTTGGCGTGGTCGTAGATGCTCTGGCGCAGGTTGATGGACCAGCCGGTGTTGGTGTTCTCGCTGCTCGACACCGAGGCCGGCTGCACTGCGGTACCGAAGGCCTGCGAACCGCTGCTGTCGCTTTCCGTGCGGCTCCAGCTGTAGCCGCCGTCGAGCTGCGGCAGCAGCTGCGCGCGGTTCTGCACCACGCCTTCGCCGGTCGCCAGGCTGCGCGACTCCGAGGCCGCCAGCACGGGGTCGCTCAGGCGCGCCAGCTCGTAGGCTTCCAGCAGGTCGGAGGCACCCGCGGTGCCGGCCGAGCAGGCCAGCACGATGGCGAAGGAGAGGGGGCGGAGGCTCAGGCGCATGGGTGGGTCCTGGTATCTGGGGTCAGAAAGCAAAGTGCGGCGCGGGTGCGGCGCCGTGCAGGTAGGGGACGTCGGTTTCGAACAGGCTTTCGCGGTGGAAGCCTTCGCCGCGGCGGGTGATGCGCAGCGCTTCCTGCACCGGCGACTGGCCGTGGATGACGAACAGCCGGCCGCCGGGCTTGAGCCAGGCGCCGAAATGCTCGGGGTCGATGGCGACGGCGCCGGTGATGCAGATGGCGTCGAACAGGCGGCCCGGCTGCCATTCAAACGCATCGACGCATTCCAGCCGCACGTTGGTGATGCCTTCGGCGGCCAGGCGGCCGCGGGTGCGCTCGATGAAATCAGTGTGGCGATCGATGCTGACCACGTCGCGCGCCAGCGCCGCCAGGCAGGCGGTGATGAAGCCCGAGCCGGTGCCGATTTCCAGCACTTCGTCTTCCGCGGCCACGGTCATGGCCTGCAGCATGCGGCCCTCGACCACCGGCTTCATCATCACCTCGCCGTGCTCCAGCGGCAGCGGCAGGTCGGCGAAGGCGAGCTTGCGGTGGCGCGGCGGGACGAAGTCTTCGCGATGCACCGACATCAGCACCTCGAGCACGCGCGGGTCGAGCACGTCCCAGGGGCGGACCTGCTGTTCGACCATCGCAAAGCGAGCCTGCTGGAAATCAATGGGCATGACGAAGGGACCTTGGGAACGCGGGGAGGGTGATTTTACGCCCCGGCCGGCACCCCGCGGAAGGCGAGGCGCTGGCCCGGGAGCCGCGGGATCGGAAGCTTCCAGGCCCGCGGGGGACGTGCCCGCATGGCCACAGGATGCTGTCGGGGCCCATCGCGCCCGTAGTGCCATTAGTCACCGGGACGGTGTGCACGGTGGGCGAAGGCGCGGATTTCACCGGCGGCCGGGGCCGTAGGCGCGCAGGAAAAGGTCCACCGTGGCGTCCACGTGGGTGTCGATGTCCCCGGCCGAGAAACGCTCCTGGCAGCCGCACAGCAGGCGCGCGTGGTACTCGCCCTTGAGCAGGCAGAAGAACTGCGACGCCGCCAGCGCGCAGTCGGGCACGCGCAGTTCGCCGGCGGCGTCCTCGGCCTGCAGGAACGAGGCCAGGGCCTCCTGGGTGCGCTTGGGGCCGGCTTCCCAAAAGAGCTTGGGCAGGTGCGAGTCCTCGGGCAGCTGGCGCGACATGATGCGGTGGACCGAAATGGCCTCGTCGCTGGTGATCAGGCGGAAGAAGGCGTGGGCGATGCGGGTCAGCTGGCCGCGGATCGGGCCCTCGAAGCGGGCCACGAACAGGTCGGACGGCAGCAGGTCCTCGCACTTGGCCTTCACCGCCTCGACGAACAGCGTGTCCTTGTCCTGGAAATGGCTGTAGACCGTCAGCTTCGACACCCCGGCCGCCTGGGCGATGGCGTCCATGCTGACGCCGTCGTAGCCCCGGGCCGGGAACAGCGCCTTGGCCGCATCCAGGATGGCGGCGCGCTTCTCGAGGTCCTTGGGCCGGCCGGGCGCGTTGGTGCGCGCCGGGACGGGGGCTGTGGGGGCGGTCTGGGTCATCGCGATATTATTATTGAACTTGTCGGTTTGGTAAAGATAATATACCCCCAGTCCAGTAAATAGATGACTCCCGCATGAGCACCCTCGCCCTGTCGCCCCGCGTCCTTATCCTTGCCGGCGCGCTTGCGCTGGTGGCCTGCGGCAAGGAAGCACCGGAAGCAGGTCCGGCCCGCCCGGCGATGGTGGTCCAGGCCGACGCGGCCGCAGCCAACCTGAGCATGTACGCCGGCGAAGTGCGCGCCCAGTTCGAACCGGCGCTGGGCTTCCGCATCGGCGGCAAGATTGCCCGCCGGCTGGTGGACGTGGGCGAACAGGTGAAGAAGGGCCAGCCGCTGGCCGAACTCGACGCGGCCGACGCCGCGCTGCAGCTGGAGGCCGCGCGCGCACAGCTGGCGTCCGCCGAATCCGACCTGGGCCTGGCCAGTTCGGAGCTTGAGCGCTACAAGAGCCTGCTCGATCGCCAGCTGGTCAGCAAATCACTTTACGACGCCCGCGTTTCGGCCCGGCAGGCGGCCGAGGCGCGCGTGCGCCAGGCCCAGGCCGAAGCGCGGGTATCGGGCAACCAGACGGCCTACGCGGTGCTGCGCGCGCCGGCCGACGGCGTGATCGCCCAGCGCCTGGCCGAAGCCGGCCAGGTGGTGGCCGCCGGCCAGACCGTATTCGTGCTCGCCGAGGAAGGCCAGCGCGAGGTGGCCATCAGCGTGCCCGAGCAGAGCGCGGCGCTGTTCACCCCGGGCCGCGAGATGGCGGTGGAGCTGTGGTCGCAGCCGGGCAAGCGGTTCCCGGCCCGGCTGCGCGAAATCGCCCCGGCCGCGGATTCGCAGGCCCGCACCTTCGCCGCGCGGGTGAGCTTCAGCCCCGGCGACGTGCGCACCGAAATCGGCCAGAGCGCGCGCGTGTACGCGCTCCAGGAGGGCGCCCGCGGCCTCGCCGTGCCGCTGCCGGCGCTGTACGAGAAGGACGGCAAGCCGGCGCTGTGGGTGGTGGATCCGGCGAAGTCCACCGTAACCCTGCGGCCGGTGACGGTGGGTGCCTACGGCGAGTCCGAGGTGCCGGTGCTGACGGGCCTGCAGGCCGGCGAATGGGTGGTGGCGGCCGGCGTGCACCTGCTGCTCGAAGGCCAGCGCATCAAGCCGATCGATCGCGAGAACCGGCCGGTGAAACTCGCCGCCGCCTCCGCTTCGTCCACCGACCCGCGCTGAGGGCCGCGCCATGGCCGCCGAGTTCAATCTTTCCGAATGGGCGCTGCGCAACCGCGCGCTGGTGCTTTACGCGATGGTCGTGCTGGCCGTGATCGGCTACTTCAGCTACCAGCGGCTGGGCCAGTCCGAAGACCCGCCGTTCACCTTCAAGATCATGGTGGTGCGCACCTATTGGCCGGGCGCCACGGCCGAAGAAGTGGCCAGGCAGGTCACCGACCGCATCGAGAAGGAAGTGATGGAAACCGGGCGCTACGAGTACGTGCGCTCGTACTCGCGGCCGGGCGAGTCGCTGGTGATGCTGATGTCGAGCGACAAGCTGTTGTCCCGCGACCTGCCGCAGCTGTGGTACGACGTGCGCAAGAAGGTCGGCGACATCCGCCAGAACCTGCCGCAGGGCGTGGTGGGGCCGTTCTTCAACGACGAGTTCGGCGACACCTTCGGCAACATCTACGCGCTGTCGGGCGAAGGCTTCGACTACGCCACCCTCAAGGACTATGCCGAACGCATCGAGCTTGAGCTGCACCGGGTGCCCGACGTGGGCAAGATCGAGCTGCTGGGCCTGCAGGACGAAAAGATCTGGATCGAGCTGTCCAACACCAAGCTGGCCACGCTGGGCGTGCCGCTGGCGGCGGTGCAGCAGGCCATGGACCAGCAGAACGCCATCGCGCCGGCCAGCTTCTTCGAAACCCCGACCGACCGCGTGCAGCTGCGCGTGTCCGGCCGCTTCGACAGCGTGCAGGAGATTTCGGACTTCCCGATCCGCGTCGGCGACCGCAGCTTCCGGCTGGGCGACGTGGCGGAGGTGAAGCGCGGCTTCGCCGACCCCGCGGCACCGCGCATGCGCTTCATGGGCGAAAACGCCATCGGCATCGCCGTGTCCATGCGCGCCGGCGGCGACATCATCCGCCTGGGCGACGTGCTGGACAGCGAGTTCGCGCGCCTGCAGGAAAACCTGCCGGTGGGCATGACGCTCAAGAAAGTGTCCGACCAGCCCGCCGCGGTGCGCGCCGGCGTGGCCGAGTTCGTGCAGGTGCTGGCCGAGGCGGTCATCATCGTGCTGCTGGTGAGCTTCTTCTCGCTGGGGTTCCGCACCGGCCTGGTGGTGGCGCTGTCGATCCCGCTGGTGCTGGCGATGACGTTCGCGGCGATGCACTACTTCGGCATCGGCTTGCACAAGATCTCGCTGGGCGCGCTGGTGCTGGGCCTGGGCCTGCTGGTGGACGACGCCATCATCGCGGTCGAGATGATGGCGGTGAAGATGGAGCAGGGCTACAGCCGCATGAAAGCGGCCGCCTTCGCCTACCAGTCCACGGCGTTCCCGATGCTCACCGGCACGCTGGTGACGGCGGCGGGTTTCCTGCCGATCGCCACGGCGGCATCGAGCACGGGTGAATACACCCGCTCGATCTTCCAGGTGGTCACCCTCTCGCTGATCCTGTCGTGGATCGCGGCCGTGGTCTTCATTCCCTACCTGGGCTACAAACTGCTGCCCACCCCCAAGCCGCACGGCGACGGCCCGGTGCACGACCCGTACGCCACCAGGTTCTACCAGCGCGTGCGGGCCTGGGTTACCTGGTGCGTGCGCTTCCGCAAGACCGTGATCGCGGTGACGGTGGCGGCGTTCGTGGTGTCGATCCTGATGTTCCGCTTCGTGCCGCAGCAGTTCTTCCCGTCCTCGACGCGGCTGGAGCTGATGGTGGACCTGGAGCTGGCCGAGGGCTCGTCGCTGCACGCCACCGAGGCGGTGGCCAAGCGGCTGGAGGCCGAGCTGGCCAAGCGCAAGGACATCGAGACCTTCGTCGCCCACGTCGGCACCGGCACGCCGCGTTTCTACCTGCCGCTGGACCAGAAGTTCCCGCAGGCCAGCTTCGCGCAGTTCGTCATCCTGACCAAGGACATCGAATCGCGCGAATCGGCGCGTGCGTTCCTGATCAAGCT
Source organism: Lysobacteraceae bacterium (assembly GCA_031418815.1). GTDB lineage: Bacteria > Pseudomonadota > Gammaproteobacteria > Xanthomonadales > Xanthomonadaceae > Arenimonas. The sequence continues at coordinate 3,126 of JANOJQ010000014.1, read as the reverse complement.
GTTCGACGAGAAGTTCAGCGACGTGCAGGCGCGCGTGTCGCGGCTCGAGAACGGGCCGCCGGTGGGCTTCCCGATCCAGTTCCGCATTTCCGGCGAGCACCCGGACGAAGTGCGCCGCCTGGCGCACCAGGTGGCCGCCAAGGTGCGCGCCAACGAGGCGGTGACCAACGTCAACCTCGACTGGGACGAACCCAGCAAGGTGGTGCGCCTGCAGATCGACCAGGAGCGCGCCCGGGTGCTGGGCATCAGCTCGGCCGAAGTGGCGGGCTTCCTGCGCGGCTCGCTGTCGGGCACGTCGGTGAGCACCTACCGGGACGGCAACGAGCTGATCGAGATCCTGCTGCGCGGGCCGCAGCAGGAGCGCGAGCAGCTGAGCCTGCTCGGCAGCCTGGCCGTGCCCGCCGGCAACGGCCGCAGCGTGCCGCTGTCGCAGATCGCCACGCTGGAATACGGCTTCGAGGACGGCATCATCTGGCACCGCAACCGGCTGCCGACGATCACCGTGCGCGCCGACATCTACGGTGAGAAGACCCCGCCCAGCGTCACCGCAGAGATCCTGCCTACGCTCGATGATATCCGCGCGTCGCTGCCCAACGGCTACCTGCTCGAGACCGGCGGCACCGTCGAGGACGCGGGCCGCGGCTCGCGCTCGGTGGCCGCGGGCGTGCCGCTGTTCGTGCTGGTGGTGATGACCCTGCTGATGCTGCAGCTGCGCAGCTTCCCGCGCACCATCATGGTGCTGATGACGGCGCCGCTGGGCCTGATCGGCGTGGTGGCCTTCCTGCTGGTGTTCCGCGTGCCCTTCGGCTTCGTGGCCATGCTGGGCACCATCGCGCTGAGCGGCATGATCATGCGCAACTCGGTGATCCTGGTGGACCAGATCGAACAGGACATCGCCGCCGGGCACCCGCCCGAACAGGCCGTGGTGGACGCGACGGTGCGCCGCTTCCGGCCGATCGTGCTGACTGCGCTGGCGGCCGTTCTGGCCATGATCCCGCTGTCGCGCAGCGTGTTCTTCGGGCCGATGGCCGTGGCCATCATGGGTGGCCTGATCGTGGCGACGGCGCTGACCCTACTGTTCCTGCCGGCGCTTTACGCCGCCTGGTTCCGGGTGCCGTCACCGCCCGCCACGCCGGCCCGCAGCACGCCCGGGCCGGTCGCCTTCGACTCGGCGCCCTAGCGGCCGTCAGGAAGGCGTTTTTGCCACGGATTTACGCGGATGAACGCGGATTGAGAGCGGATCAATGAATGGGTGAAGCCGCTTTGCTTCACCTTTCTTCAGCTTTATCCGCGTTCATCCGCGCAAATCCGTGGCCAAAAAACCGCCATTCGCTTCATCCCGCGGCCCGTGGTTCAATAAGCGCCAAGAAGCGGGGGTGCCCAAGCAACAGCCGGGCTGAGACAGACCCTTTGGACCTGATCCGGGTAATGCCGGCGTAGGGAAGCTTTCGGGGTGCCGGCCCGTGCCTGCGCCCCGGCGCCGCCGCTTCGTTCCCGCCCGATGACCGGGCGACCCAAGGACGAAACCGCATGAACGCGCTTCCCACCGAACTGCTGCGCCAGGCGCAGGAACTCTCCGAATCCGTCACGCGCCCGATCCCGGGCTCGCGCAAGATCCACATCGAAGGCTCGCGCCCCGACATCCAGGTGCCGATGCGCGCGATCGCGCTGTCGGAGACGCCGCGCATGTTCGGCATCATGGAGCCCAACGCGCCGTTCGTGGTGTACGACACCTCGGGCCCGTACAGCGACCCGGATGCGAACATTGACCTGGGCGCCGGCCTCAAGCCCCTGCGCGAGCGCTGGATCGCCGAGCGCGGCGACAGCTCGCCGCTGCCGGGCCTGAGCTCGGAGTTCGGCCGCGGCCGCGCCGGCGACGCCTCGCTCGACAGCGTGCGCTTCCCGGCCCTGCGCCCGCCGCGCCGCGCCCACGCCGGCGCCAACGTCAGCCAGATGCACTACGCGCGCCGCGGCATCATCACGCCCGAGATGGAATACATCGCCATCCGTGAAAACCAGCGTATCGAAGCCATCACCGAGGCGCACCTGCTCAAGCAGCACGCCGGTGAAAGCTTCGGCGCCAACATCCAGAAGTTCATCACCCCCGAGTTCGTGCGCGATGAAGTGGCGCGCGGCCGCGCCATCATCCCGGCCAACATCAACCACCCGGAACTCGAGCCGATGATCATCGGCCGCAACTTCCTCACCAAGGTGAACGCCAATATCGGCAACAGCGCCGTGTCTTCGGGCATCGCCGAGGAAGTCGAGAAGCTGGTCTGGTCGATCCGCTGGGGCGGCGACACCGTGATGGACCTGAGCACGGGCAAGAACATCCACGAAACCCGCGAGTGGATCATCCGCAATTCGCCGGTGCCGATCGGCACCGTGCCGATCTACCAGGCGCTGGAGAAGGTCAACGGCAAGGCCGAGGACCTGACCTGGGAAGTGTTCCGCGACACGCTGATCGAACAGGCCGAACAGGGCGTGGACTACTTCACCATCCACGCCGGCGTGCTGCTGCGCTACGTGCCGCTGACCGCCAAGCGCGTCACCGGCATCGTCAGCCGCGGCGGTTCGATCATGGCCAAGTGGTGCCTGGCCCACCACAAGGAAAACTTCCTCTACACGCATTTCGAAGACATCTGCGAGATCATGAAGGCCTACGACGTCAGCTTCTCGCTGGGTGACGGCCTGCGCCCGGGCAGCATCGCCGACGCCAATGATGCCGCGCAGTTCGGCGAGCTCGAAACCCTGGGCGAGCTGACCAAGATCGCCTGGAAGCACGACGTGCAGACCATGATCGAAGGCCCCGGCCACGTGCCGATGCACCTGATCAAGGAGAACATGGACAAGCAGCTGGCCGTCTGCGGCGAAGCGCCGTTCTACACGCTCGGCCCGCTGACCACCGACATCGCGCCTGGCTACGACCACATCACCAGCGCGATCGGCGCGGCCATGATCGGCTGGTTCGGCACCGCGATGCTGTGCTACGTCACGCCCAAGGAACACCTGGGCCTGCCCGACAAGAACGACGTGCGCGAAGGCCTGATGGCCTACCGCATCGCCGCGCACGCCGCCGACCTGGCCAAGGGCCACCCGGGCGCGCAGGCCCGCGACAACGCGCTG
>JANOJQ010000013.1:0-2126 GCA_031418815.1 Lysobacteraceae bacterium | reverse complement strand
TCGCCAGCGCAACCACCGCCGCCAGCAGCTCACGTGGGTCACGGCCACGTCAGTGCCGCAGTTCAGGCCAGGAGCCGCACGGCCGCATCAGGTGATTTCCCTGTTCTCCGACGTCACCGAACTCAAGCGCGACAGCGCCCTGTTCCTGCGCGCGCAGGCCCTGGCCCGCATCGGCGGCTGGGAATGGGACGGCGGCCGCAACCGCGTCTACCTCACCGACGAGGCGCTGCGGATCATCGGCCGCCGGGAAGACCCGCCGCGCACGCTGGAAGACGCACTGATCCACGTCTCGCCAACGCACCGCCAGGCGGTGGAGGATGCGCTGGAAAGCGTGGTGCGCGACGGCGGCGCCTTCGACCTGGAGATACAGGTGGTGCGCCACGACGGCGACACCCACTGGGCCCGGCTGATCGGCCAGGCCGAAGGCCGGGCCCCGATGTCGGCGCGCATCACCGGCACGGTGCAGGACATCACGCAGCGCCGGCAGATCGAGGAAGCGTTGCGCAGCCAGGCCCGCACCGATCCGCTGACCGGCCTGTTCAACCGCGACGGCATCCTGACCGAACTGGAGCGCCGGCTCGACGGCCAGCATCCCGGCACGACGGTGATCTACATCGACCTTGACCGCTTCAAGCTGGTGAACGACCTGCTGGGCCATGCGGCGGGCGACCACATGCTGGTCAACGCCGCACGCCGGCTGGAGCACTGCGTCGGCGAAGCCGGGCTGCTGGCGCGCTTTGGCGGTGACGAGTTCCTGGTGGTCACCCACGCCAATGGCGACCCGGCCATGGCCGAGGCGCTGGCGGCCAGGATCACCCGCGCCTTCGGCGACAGCTTCCGCTACGCCGGCGAGGAGTTCACCATCACCACCAGCGTCGGCCTGGCGCGCCACCCCGAGCACGGACGCACCGTGCAGCAGCTGGTGAACAACGCCGACGCGGCGATGTACGACGCCAAGCGCCGCGGCCGGAACACCTGGCAGGCGTTCACGCCCGAACTGGCGCGCCAGCAGCACGACCGCGTGCAGATCGAGGCCCAGCTGCGGCGCGCGCTCGACAACGGCGAGTTCCGCCTGGTCTACCAGCCGCTGGTGGCGCTGGCCGACGGCCGGGTGCGCAGCGCCGAGGCGCTGATCCGCTGGACCAACCCGACGCTGGGCGAAATCAGCCCCGACGACTTCATCAGCCACGCCGAGACCACGGGCGACATCGTGCGCATCGGCGCCTGGGTGATCGACACCGCCTGCCGGCAGATGGCCCGCTGGCGCGCCGACGGCCTGGCGGTCGAGCGCGTGGCGGTGAACGTTTCCTACCGCCAGTTCCTCACCGAGGACCTGGTGCAGACGATCGCCAACGCGCTGGCCGAACACGGCCTGCCCGGATCGGCGCTCGAACTCGAGTTCACCGAGCGCGTGCTGATCGAGGACGCACCCGACACCCACGCCACCTTCGAAGCCCTGCGCAAGCTCGACGTGGTGCTGACCATCGACGATTTCGGCGAAGGCTACAGCGCGCTCAACTACCTGCGCCGGCTGCCGATCCACGGCCTCAAGCTGGCGCAGAGTTTCCTGCAGGGCGTGCCCGGCAATCCGTCGGACGTGGCGATCTGCCAGGCGGTGGAGGGCATTGCCCGCGGCCTGGGCCTGGAGGTGGTGGCCGAAGGCATCGAGAGCCCCGCCCAGCGCGATTTCCTGCTGGGCCTGGGCATCCACACCGGCCAGGGCTTCCTGTTCAGCCCGGGCCTGGACCCCGACAATTTCACCGCCTACCTGCGCCAGGTCGGGCTGCACGTGCCGGACTCGCCTTGACCACGGACGACCTCCTCATCCGCGCCATCACCCCGGCCGACGACGCGGAGGTGGCCGCGATCATCCAGTCGGTGATGCCCGAGTTCGGCGCCGATGGGCCGGGCTTCGCCATCCACGATCCCGAAGTCAGGGCGATGCATGCCGCCTACGATCGCCCCGGCGCCGCCTACTTCGTGGTGGCGTCAGGCGGGCGGGTGCTGGGCGGTGGCGGCGTGGCGCCGCTCGACGGCGGCCCTGCCGGCGTCTGCGAACTGCGCAAGATGTATTTCCTGCCCGAACTGCGCCGCCGCGGCGCCGGCGCCGCCCTGATGGCGCGCTG
>JANOJQ010000012.1:0-17155 GCA_031418815.1 Lysobacteraceae bacterium | reverse complement strand
AGACAATGCTTGGCTGCGCGGTGATGGCGGCGCCGGAACCCACGGCTGCGCGGTGATGGCGGCGCCGGAACCCACGGGCGCGCGGTAGTGGCGGCACCGGAACCCAAGCGCGCGCGGTGATGGCGGCACGGGAGCCCACCCGCCGCGCCGCGAAAAGCCAAAAAAAACCCGGACACGAGGTCCGGGTCTTGGAAACTTGGTGGAGAGGATGGGGATCGAACCCACGACCTCATCGATGCGAACGATGCGCTCTCCCAGCTGAGCTACCCCCCCACAGAAGGTCCGCGAATTATACGGATGCCCCGCGCGTCTGGCTAGCCGTGGGGCAGAAACGGCGCCAGGGCCGGCTCCAGCAGCTCGCGGCGCCAGCCGCTGAGGGCTTCCGGCCAGCCGCGGCCCTCCAGCAGCGCTTCGAGGTGGCGGCGGGCGCACAGCAGGCCCTCGGGCAGGCCGTGGGCCTGCGCGACCGACACCACGGCCTCCTGCATGGCCTTGAGCGTGTTCTTGTCGAACGCGTCGGGACGCAGCAGCGGAATCTCGCGGTCGGCGTCGCCCAGCGGCGCCTCGAGCACCGACCACAGCTCCGCGCGCGACTTGCGCGGTGCCTTGGGATGGCGGTCGAGCACGGCGCTGAACTCGGAGAAATCGCGCGGCGGGCGGCGCGCCAAGCCCACGGCCAGCTCGTTGTCGATGATCCAGCTCTTGGGCTTGTCGCTGCGGCGCGCCTCGATGTCGCGCCAGCGCAGCACCCGGCAAAGACGCGCCTGGCCGTCGGCGTCCAGGCCCTGCGCGCTGCGCACGCCCAGGTGCGGCCAGGGCTCCTCGCCTTCCTGGGCGGCGCCGCGCAGCGAACGCTCGGCGTCGGCGTCAAGCCAGGCGTGGCGGCCGAGTCCGGCCAGCTTGCTGTCCAGCAGGGCGTGCACGGCATGCAGGTGGCGCACGTCGTCGGCGGCGTATTCACGCTGCGATTCGCTCAGCGGACGGCGCAGCCAGTCCGAGCGCGTCTCGCCCTTGGCCAGGGCGATGCCCGTGACCTGTTCCACCAGCTTCTGGTAGCCCAGGCCCGCGCCAAGGCCCGCCAGCGCGGCGGCCACCTGGGTGTCGAACAGTGGCGCCGGCAGCGCCGCGCAGCCGCGCTGCAGGGCCTGCAGGTCTTCGCTGGCGCTATGCATCAGCTTGGTCACGGCCGGGTCCACCAGCAGCGGCCGCAGCGCGTCGTCCATGCCGGGCACCAGCGGGTCCACCAGCAGGATGTCGCCCGGCACGGCCAGCTGCACCAGGGCCAGCTGCGGGTAGTAGGTGCGTTCGCGGATGAATTCGGTGTCCAGCGCCACCAGGGGCTCGCCGGACCAGCGGGCGAGGCGTTCGGACAGGGCTTGCGGGGTATCGATCCAGAGGCTCAAGGGGATGACTGCGGTTGCCAGAAGCCGGCACCTTAGCCTAACTTCGGCTCGCCCACGTTGTTTCGGCCTCCGGGTGCCAGCGAGACCTGATGACCACGCCCCCGAGAATCCTGCTGCCCTTGGTCCTGTTCGCCTGCATCGCCATGGCGGGCTGCGGCGGCCGCGTGGACGACGACCCGGCCAAGGACGCCACGGCGATGACGCCGGTCGACCCGACGGAGCTCGAAGCCGACGTCGAGGCACCCCTGGCCACCCAGGCCGAAGACGTCGCCCCTTGGACGCCTGTGGTGGACGCCGTGCCCGCGGCGCGGTTTCGCGCCGCGCTGCGCGCCGCCGCCGATGCCGTGGAAGCCGGGCGGCTGCTGACGCCCGCCGCCGAACCCGCGTCGGGCGAAGCGGGCGATGCCCCGCCCGGCCAGGACGGCCCGGGCGCGCTGGAGCTCTACCTGGGCGTGCTCGCGACGGATCCCGCGCAGGCCGAGGCCCTGGCGGGCGTGGAAGCCATCGTCGACCTGATGCTGGTGCAAGGGCGCGCGGCCCTTGCCGAAGGCCGGATCGCCGACGGCCAGCGGGTGGAACGCGTGATCGTTCGCGCCATGCCCCAGCACGCTGGCCTGGCCTCCTACCGCCAGGCGATCGAGGCCGCCACCCGCGCCCAGGCCCTGGCGCGGCGAGGCGATGCCCGCTTCGCCGCCGGGCGGATATTCAAGCCCGAAGGCAAGGGCGCGGTGGTGGCCTATCGCGACGCGCTGCAGGCGTTCCCCGATTTCATTCCCGCCAGCGACGGGCTGGCGCGGCTGCAGGCGGACCATCTCAACCGCGCGCTTTCGTCCGCGCAGCGGGGCGACTACGCCGCCTCGGAGCGGCTGCAGGCGGACGCCGCACGCATCCTGCCTGGCAGCACGGCGCTGCAGGACATGGCCGCGCGCATCGTCGAGCTGCGCCAGGCACGCACCGAGCAGCTGCTGGCCCAGGGCCATGCGGCGGTGGATGCGCTGGACCTGGAACTGGCCGCTGGCCGCCTGGCCGAAGCCGAGCGCGTATCGCTGCAGGCCCGCGGCCTGGACGCGCTGAACGAGCGCATCGGCCTGGCGCGCCACTACGGCCGCTTCCGCCCGGGCCAGGTGTTTCGCGAGCCGCTGGCCGCCGGCGGCGAAGGCCCGGAGATGGTGGTGCTGCCGCACGGCGTCTTCAGCATGGGCTCGCCGGACGGCGAGCCCGGACGCCAGGACAGCGAAGGGCCACGCCATGAGGTGGCGTTCCAGCGCGGCTTCGCCATGGCGCGCAGCGAGACCAGCGTCGGCGAGTTCAGCCAATTCGTGCAGGCCACCCGCTTCCGCAGCCTGGCCACCCGCCGCGGCCGCTCGACCGTGTACGACGAACGCGGCGGCGCCATGAGCGAACATTCGGGCGTGGACTGGCGCCGCGACCACGCCGGCAACCCGGCCGGTCCGACGCTGCCGGTCGTACACGTTGCATTCGAGGACGCCGAGGCTTACGTGGCCTGGCTGTCGGCGCAGACCGGCGAGCGCTACCGGCTTCCCAGCGAGGCTGAGTTCGAGTACGCCCTGCGCGGAGGTCGGGCCGAAGCGTACGCCTGGGGCGACGGTTTGCCGACGCGCGTGGTCGGCAACCTCACCGGCGACACCGACCAGTCGCGGCTCAAGCGGCGCTGGTCCAACGCCATCAAGGGCTACGGCGACGGCCACTGGGGCCCGGCGCCCGTGCGCAGCTATCCGCCCGAGGCCTTCGGCACCTTCGACCTGGTGGGCAACGTGTCGGAGTGGGTGCAGGACTGCTGGCACGACAGCTATCGACGCGCGCCCAGCGACGGCAGCGCCTGGGTGAACCCCGGCTGCGAAGACCGGGTGATGCGCGGCGCGTCCTGGGCCAGCACGCTCGACCGCGCGCGCTCGGCCTATCGCCAGTCCACGCCGGCCACCACGACGCACGCGCGCCTGGGCCTGCGGGTGGTGCGCGAACTCTGAGCCGCGCTTAGAAGCTGATGAACAGCCCGCCGTTGACCGGCAGGTTGACGCCGGTGAGGTAGCCGGCATCCTCGGCGCACAGGAAGACCACCGCGCGCGCCACGTCCGCCGCTTCGCCGATGCGCCCGGCGGGCACCATCGCAAGCACCTGCTGCTTCACTTCATCGGGGATGGCGGCGGTCATCGCGGTGCGGATGTAGCCCGGGCTGACCGAGTTCACCGTGACGCCCTTGCGCGCGACTTCCCGCGCCAGCGCCATGGTGAAGCCATGCATGCCGGCCTTGGCCGCGGCGTAGTTGGTCTGGCCGAACTGCCCCGTCTGGCCGTTGACCGAGCTGATGTTGACGATGCGGCCATAGCCACGCTCGCACATGCCTTCGGCCAGCAGCTTGCACAGGTTGAACACGCTGTCGAGGTTCACCGACAGCACTTGGTCCCATTGTTCGCGGGTCATCTTGCGCAGCACGGCGTCGCGGGTGATGCCGGCGCCGTTCACCAGCACGTCCACGGGTCCGTGGCTGGCGGTTATTTCGGCGATGGCGCGCTCGCAGCCGGCCGGATCGGTGACGTCCATCGCCACGAAGGTGACGTCGTGGCCCTGCATGGCCCGGGCGAAATCGTCCTGGCGGGCGTCATCGCCCGGCAGGTCGGCGGCGATGACGCGCATGCCGGCGATGGCAAGCTGGCGGCAGGTTTCGCGGCCGATGCCGCCGGTGCCGCCGGTGACCAGGGCGATGCGCCGGTTCGCGGCCGCGCCGGTGGTCATCGCGCCTTCGCCTTGCTGCGCGCCTTGGTGGCGCGGGGTTTGGCGGCCGGCGTTGAACTGCCGCCCAGGCCCTGCTGGAACGAGCGCCAGAGCTCCATGTTGCGCTCGGTCAACTGGTTGAGGAGCGCCCAAGGCGCCTGGCCGACCAGGCTGCCGATCTGGCCGCGCAGCTGCTGCTGCTGGTCGAGGAAGAACTGCAGGCTGCGCTCGAGGAAGTTGCCCATCACGCCCTGCATCGAGTCGCCCCGGAACCGGATCACCTGGGTCAACATTTCGGCGCTGAAGATCGGCTGCCCATGCTCTTCGTGTTCGGCGATGATCTGCATCAGCACGCTGCGCGTGAGGTCGTTGCCGGACTTGGCGTCGCGGACCAGGAACTCCTCGCGGTCCACGATCAGCTGGCGGACGTCTTCCAGGGTGATGTAGCTCGATATCTCCGTGTCATACAGCCGGCGATTCGGATACTTCTTGATGATGCGGACTGGCGGCATGAAGGGCACCGGGACGTTCGCGCCGGAGCGGCGACGATGGGGCCTGAAGCATCCCCCAGCGCGGGGCGGCGCGCAAGCAAGCGAGGCCGCTCGCGGAACCGGATCACGTATCGCCGGCAATCCCGCTAACGTCGCCATCGACGGTGGCATGCAGCAGGCGCGGTATCCGCGCGGGGTCGAAGTCCGCCCGCGCGCGCTCCAGCGCCGCGTCGACCGGGCCCTGGCCAGCGAAGGGTCGGCCGGCCTGCCCCAGGAAACGCCAGGCGGCCGACAGCGCCGGCCGCGGTGCCGACGGGTCCACGGGCAGCGCGGCCAGCGATTTGCCGAGCTTGCGGCCGTCTGCGTCCACCACCACCGGCAGGTGCGCATACGCGGGCGTCGGCAGCCCGAGCTGGCGCTGCAGGAAGATCTGTCGCGGCGTGGAATCGAGCAGGTCGGCGCCGCGTACGACGTCGGTGATGCCCTGCGCGGCATCGTCCACCACCACGGCCAACTGATACGCCCAGGGGCCGTCGGCGCGGCGCAGCACCACGTCGCCGACGGCGGTGGCCAGCGCCTGCGACTGCCGGCCCTGGATCGCGTCGTCGAACCCGACCTCAAGCTCAGGCACCCGCAGGCGCACGGCCGCGGCACGGCGGGCAGGGCCGCCGACGCAGGCGCGGTGGATGCCGCCCGTGGCTGCCAGGTCGCTGCGGCTGCAGCGGCACTCGAACGCCAGCCCGGCGGCGAGCAGTCGTTCCAGCGCCGCGGAGTAGACCGCGCCACGTTGCCTCTGCGTCAACACGGGCTCGTCGGACACCAGGCCGAAAGCCGACAGCGCCTGGAGCTGCCGTTCAGCCGCGCCGGGAACTTCGCGCGGCGGGTCGAGGTCTTCCATGCGGACCAGCCAGTCGCCACCGCGCTGGCGCGCCATCAGCCAGCTGCCCAGCGCGGCCACCAGCGACCCGAAGTGAAGGTCGCCGGTGGGCGAGGGGGCAAACCGTCCGCGCGGGCGAGGCTCCGGGGTCATGGCGACTTGAAATTCACCTTGCGAGCGTACATTTATCGCCTGGCCGGCGGAATAACGGCGACATACAAATCAGGAAACAAGAACCCATGTTCAAGCGCATCGCTCTCCTCCTTGCCACCAACCTGGCCGTCATGGTCCTGCTGGGCATCGTGCTGAGCGTCCTTCAGGGCGTGTTCGGCATCACGCTGGGCAACAACGGCACGCTGCTGGTGTTCGCGGCGGTGTTCGGCTTCGGCGGCGCGTTCATTTCGCTGGGCATTTCCAAGTGGATGGCCAAGCGCAGCACCGGCATGCAGTTGATCACCCAACCCCGCAACGAGGCCGAGGCCTGGCTCCACGCCACCGTGCGCCGCCAGGCCGAGGCCGCCGGCATCAAGATGCCCGAGGTGGGCATCTTCGATGCGCCCGAGATCAACGCCTTCGCCACCGGCCCCAGCCGCAACAACATCGACAGCTGGATCAGCGGCAACCGCGAGGGCGGCGGTATCGCCTACTACGCCATCGTGTTCGTGCTGGACATGGTGTTTGGTGCGCTGGCCTCGATCATCGCGATGTGGTTCAGCCGCTGGCGCGAGTTCCGCGCCGACGCCGGCGGTGCCGACCTGGCCGGTCGCGAGAAGATGATCGCCGCGCTGCAGAAGCTGGCCAGCACCTACGGCCAGAGCACGCTGCCCACCCAGGTGCGCGCCTTCGGCATCTCGGGCAGCGTCGGCGGCGGTTTCAAGCGCCTGTTCATGAGCCACCCACCGCTGGCCGAGCGCATCCAGGCCCTGCGCGACGCCCCGGCCCAGCCGGCCACCGTCCGCGGTTGAACGGCGGTTTTTTTGGCCACGGATTCACGCGGCCAAACCGCTTTGCTAGCCGAAGTCGTAGTTCATCGCCGGGCCCGGCGCGGCCAGGAAGTTGCCCTCGACGAAGTCCATGCCCATCGAGAACAGCACGCTCATCGTGGCGGCGTCGGACACGAACTCCGCCACCGTCTGCTTGCCCGCGGAATGGGCCTTGTTGACGATTTCGCGCACCTGCTTCTGGAGCTCGGCGTTCTTGCCGAGTTCGGTGATGAAGCCGCGGTCGATCTTCAGGATGGCGGGGTCGAAATGGCTGAGCATCTGGAACGAGTTCAGGCCCGTGCCGAACTGCTCCAGAGCCACGCGGCAGCCCAGCGCGGCCACGGCTGCCTGGAAGGACTGCACGGCCTTGAGGTGGGTGAAGACCTTCGACTCCGGGATCTGCAGCACCAGCCGGTCGCCGGGGACGGCATGGGCGGCCAGCTGATCGGCGATGAAGGTGTCCAGCCCGCCCTCCACCAGCGACGCCGGGGTGACCTTCACGAACAGGTTGGTGTGCTTGCCGGCCTTCTGGCGCTCGCTGATCACCTCCACCGCACGCTTGATGACCCAGCGGTCGATGTCGTCCAGCAGGCCGTGTTCCTCGGCTATGGCCAGGTAGGTCAGCGGCGGGATGACCTCCCCGCCGGGACCCTTCATGCGCAGGTAGACGTCGTAGTTCTCTTCCATCGCGCCGGTCAGGCTGATGATGGGCTGGTAGTGCAGCACGAACTGGTCCTTGGCCAGCGCCTCGCGGATGCGCTCGACCCAGGCCTGGATGCGCTCTTCCTCGGCGCGGTCGCGCGCGGCCGGGTCGAAGATCTCGATGCGGTTGCCGCCCATGCCGATGCACGAAGCCAGGCACTGGCTGGACTTGCTCATCACCTGCGACACGCTGGCGATGCGCTCGCCGACCTGCACGCCGCCGATGCTCACGCTCGGGTTCACCGAGCGATCGCCCAGGTCGAGGATGTGCCCGTGGAACGCCTCGCGGATCCGCTCGGCCTGGGCAAGGCTGCCGTTGTGGTCGTGCGCCAGGCACAGCACGGCGAAGCCGTGGTCGCTCAGGCGGGCGGCGATCGTGTCCGGATCCAGCGCGCCCTGCAGGCGCTCGGCCATGCCCTTGATCAGGTCATCGGCGGCGGCCAGGCCGATCTCGCCGATCAGGTTTTCATAGTGGTCGGGCTCGACCAGCAGGAAGGCCTGGTGGCCCTTGCCTTCGGTGGCCCGGACGATCGCCGATTCCAGTTCGGTCATGAAGTGCTGGCGGTTGAACAGCCCGGTCAGGGAGTCGCGCTGGCGCAGGGTGTCGAGTTCCTTGACCATCTCCGCGTCCACAGTCTGCTGGCGGAACACGATCTGCAGGCAGGACTCGCCCTCGTAGGTGGCGCTGGTGAACTCCATCACCGCATCGAAAGTGCTGCCGTCGGTGCGCTGCGCCTGCAGGTCGAGCTGGCGCGGCGGGGTCTCGCCCTTGGCAATCTTCTTGAGCACCTGCTTGAAGGAGTCGGCGTGGCTGGGACCGATGAGGTCGAGCAACGACAGGCCTTCGATTTCGTCGAAGCCCTCGAAACCGAACATCTCCAGGTAGGCATCGTTGGCGCGGATGTGCATGCCTTCGTGCACGTAGGCAATGGGGTCGCGCGACGACGCGATCAGCGCGTCGCAGCGGCGCTCGGTTTCGCGCAGGGAGGCCTCGAGGTGGCGCAGGGCGCGGCGGGCGAGCAGGGAGGCGAATTCATTGCGCACCACCGCCTGGACGTGCTCAGGGCGCGTGCGCAGGGCGACGTCCCGGGTGCCGGCGGCCAGCGCATCCATCACGGTCTTTTCGTCCAGCACCGGAGTGGAGGCCACCACCGGGATGTCCTTGCCGGTGGCCGTGACGCGCTGCACCACGGTGGCCAGCGGCAGGTATTTCGCATCCGTGGCCGCGAGCACCAGGTCGATGCTCTGGGACTCGAGCAGGCGCACGAGATCATTTTCGTCTTCCGGACGCTGCGGTCGGACCGCTATGCCGCCGTTGCGGAGATGGCTGATCAGTTGCTCTGCGTCTTCAAGCTGGTCTTCGACCAGGAGCAGGCGGAGAACGGCATCCTGCTGTGCCATGGAGGGGGTGTCCTTTTCCATCAAGGGCTTGCGAGGGGGGATCAAGACAATACCAAAACCGCAGTGGTGAAAACCATTCAGACCGGCAGTTTGGCCGGCGCCCCGGCCACTTCCCGGACCAGGCGTGGCACCAGATAGCCCGGGAGGCGTGCCGACAGCGCCTCGTGCAGTTGCCGGGCCTCGTCCGCCGGAACCTCGAAATGCGCGCTGCCGGCCACCCGGTCCAGCAGGTGCAGGTAGTAAGGCAGTACCCCGGCGTCGAACAGCCGCTCGGACAGGCCGGCCAGGGCCGCGACCGAATCATTGACCCCGCGCAGCAGCACCGCCTGGTTGAGCACCGTGGCCCCGGACGCGCCCAGGCGGGCGAAGGCCCGGGCCACCGGCGCGTCAATCTCGTTGGCATGGTTGGCGTGCACCACCACCACCACCCGCTGGGGCAGGGCCGACAGCCAGTCCAGCAGCTCCGCGTCCACCCGCTCGGGCAGCACCACGGGCAAGCGCGTATGCAGGCGCAGCCGGCGCACGTGCGGCAGGCGGGCGAGGGCGTCGGTGAACTCGGCCAGCTTGGGCGTCGCCAGGGACAGCGGGTCGCCGCCCGACAGCAGGACTTCGGTGATGGACGGGTCGGCGGCCAGGTAGTCCAGGGACTCGCGCCACTGGCCGGCGGCGGCGGTTTCCTCAGCGTAGGGGAAATGCCTGCGGAAGCAGTAGCGGCAGTGGATGGCGCAGCTGCCGGTGGCCACCAGAAGGGCGCGGCCTTCGTACTTGTGCAGCACGCCGCCGCCGCCCCGGGCATCCAGGTCGCCCACCGCGTCCAGCCCGAAGCCCTCCACCACGCGGTCCTCGTCGTCCAGCGGCAGCACCTGGCGCAGCAGGGGGTCATGCGGGTCGCCGTGGCGCATGCGTGCCACGAAGCCGCGCGGCACCCGCAGTGCGAACTGCGCGCTGGCCTGGGCCGACACCCGTCCCGCCAGTCCGGGCAGGCCCAGCAGTTCGAGCAGTTCGGCCGGTTCGCGGACGGCGTCGCGCCACAGCTGTTGCCAGCGGGCGGGGGCTTGCACGGCGTCTGGCTGCGGCGAGGGGGTCTGGGCGGTTATCATCTCGGGCTTGGAAGGAACCCGTCGGGTTTCCGGAAAGATCACCCATTGTAGCCGCGCCGCCGCCCCCGACCGGGGTGGCCCGGCCCTTCACCCAGGAGCAAGGCATGGCCAGCTATGGCATGAACGACGTCAAGAACGGCTTGAAGATCATCGTCAACGGCGAGCCGTGCGTGATCACCGACACCGAGTACGTCAAGCCGGGCAAGGGCCAGGCCTTCACCCGCATCAAGTACCGCTTCATCAAGTCCGGCCGCACGGTCGAGCTGACCATGAAGGCCACCGACAGCCTGGAAGCCGCCGACGTGGTGGATACCGACATGCAGTTCCTCTACACCGACGGCGAGTACTGGCACTTCATGCAGGCCGAAAGCTTCGAGCAGGTGCAGTGCGACGCGGCCGGCGTGGGCGAGACCAGGAACTACCTCAAGGGCGAGGAGCCCTGCGTGGTGACGCTGTGGAACGGCAGCCCGATCGCGGTGCAGGCGCCCAACTTCGTCGAGCTCAAGATCGTCGAGACCGATCCGGGCGTGCGCGGTGACACCTCGGGCGGCGGCGGCAAGCCGGCCAAGCTCGAGACCGGCGCGGTGGTGCGCGTGCCGCTGTTCGTCAACCAGGACGAGATCGTAAGGGTCGACACCCGCTCCGGCGAATACGTCGGCCGGGTGAAGTAACCGCATGCCGGCCATGGCGGCACCCCAGGCCTGCGACCTGCTGATCGAGGCAGGCTGGGTGGTCCCGGTCGAGCCGCACGGCGTGGTGCTGGAAGACCACGCCGTGGCCGTGAACGACGGCGTGATCGTGGCGGTGCTGCCGCAGGCGCAGGCCCGCGCGCGCTTCCGGCCGGCGCAGGTGGTCAGCCGCCCGGGCTCGGTGCTGGTGCCCGGGCTGGTGAACGCCCACTGCCACAACCCGATGACCCTGCTGCGCGGCGTCGCCGACGACCTGCCGCTGATGGCTTGGCTGCAGCAGCACATCTGGCCGATCGAAGGCCAGGTGATCGGCCCGGAGTTCGTCGCCGATGGCGTCGAACTGGCCGTGGCCGAGATGGTGCGCGGCGGCACCACCAGCTGCGCCGAGAACTATTTCTTCCCCGACGTGCAGGCGGCCACCTATTCGCGCCTGGGCTTCCGCGCGCTGGTGGGCCTGCCGGTGATCGACTTCCCGACCGCCTGGGCCCGCACCCAGGACGAATATTTCGAGAAGGGCCTCGAGGTGCACGACAACTGGCGGCGCAACCCGCTGGTGTCCACCTGCTTCGTGCCGCACGCGCCCTACACGGTGAACGACGCCGCGTTCGAGCGCATCCGCATGCTGTCCGACCAGCTCGACCTGGTCGTGCACTGCCACATCCATGAAACCGCGCACGAGAACACCGAGGCCATGAAGCAGCACGGCTCGCGCCAGCTGGCGCGGCTCGACCGCCTGGGCCTGGTGAACGACCGCCTGATGGCCGTGCACATGACCGACCTCACCGATGCCGAGATCGCTCTGTGCGCCGAGCGCGGCGTGTCGGTCGCGCACTGCCCGGAGTCCAACCTCAAGCTCGCCTCGGGCTTCTGCCCGACCCACAAGCTGCACCAGGCCGGCGTGAACCTGGCGCTGGGCACCGACGGCTGCGCCAGCAACAACGACCTGGACATGTTCGGCGAAATGCGCGCCGCGGCCCTGCTGGCCAAGGGCGTGTCGGGCGACGCCTCCGCCCTCGACGCGGCCACCACGCTGCGGATGGCAAGCTTGGGCGGAGCACGCGCGATGGGGCTGGGCGAACGCACGGGCTCGATCGAGCCGGGCAAGCTGGCCGACCTCACCTGCGTGGACATGGACCCGCTGGAGACGCAGCCGATGTACCACGCCATTTCCCAACTCGTGTACGCCACCGGCCGCCATCAGGTCAGTGACGTGTGGATCGGTGGCGTGCGCAAGCTCGACGGCGGCGTGCTGGTGGACATGGACGTGGCGGCCATCCGCGCCAAGACCCGCCAGTGGCGCGCCCGCATCGCCGGCATCCGGGGACCGGCATGAGCACGCCCGTCGCCAACGCCAGCCAGGCCGAACTCGCCAAGTTCGGCGCGCTGGCCAGCCGCTGGTGGGACCCGCAGGGCCCGCAGCGCCCGCTGCATGAACTCAACCCCGCGCGCCTGGGCTACGTGCGCGAGCGCCTGCCGCTGGCGGGTGCGCACGTGCTGGACGTCGGCTGCGGCGCCGGCCTGCTGAGCGAGGCGCTGGCGCGCGAGGGCGCGCAGGTCACCGCGCTCGACCTCGCCCCGGAACTGATCGACGTCGCCAGGCTGCACCTGCTCGAGTCCGGCCTCAGCGTCGACTACCGCCTGCAGTCGGTCGAAGACCTCGCGGCCGAGGCGCCGGCATCCTTCGACGCCGTCACCTGCATGGAAATGCTCGAGCACGTGCCCGATCCCGCGGCCGTGGTGCGCGCCTGCGCGACCCTGCTCAAGCCCGGCGGCCAGTTGTTCCTGTCCACGCTCAACCGCACCCCGGCGGCCTTCGCGGTGGCCATCGTTGGCGCGGAGTACGTCGCGCGGCTGCTGCCCAGGGGCACCCACGACTACAAGCAGTTCATCAAGCCGTCCGAGCTCGCTGCCTGGCTGCGCGCGGCCGGCCTGCAGGCGCAGGACGTCAGCGGCCTGGCCTACGATCCCATCCGCCGCAAGGCCTGGGTCGGCGGGCCCACGGCCATCAACTATTTGGCCTGCGCGGTGAAAGCCTGATGCCGACGCCGCCGCGCGCGGTGCTGTTCGACCTGGACGGAACCCTGGTAGACAGCGCCCCCGACCTGTGCAACGCCGTGAACCGCGTGGCGGCCGACCTGGGCCATGCGCCGGTGCCGCTGTCGCGGCTGCGCGAGGTGGTGTCCAAGGGCGGCCGGGCGATGCTGGCCGTGGCCTTGCCCCAGCTCACCGACAGCGAGCGCGCGGCCCTGCTGGCGCCGTTCCTGGCCTACTACGCGCAGGCGCTGGCCGTGGACAGCGTGGTGTTCGAGGGCGTAGCGGACCTGCTGGGCGGCCTCGAGGCGCGCGGCCTGCGCTGGGGCATCGTCACCAACAAGCCCGAATATCTCGCGCGCGGCGTGGTCGACGGCTTCGGCTGGAGCCAGCGCAGCGCCGTGCTGATCGGCGGGGACACGCTGCCCCGGCACAAGCCCGACCCCGACCAGCTGCTGCTGGCCTGCGAACAGCTGGGCCTGGCGCCGTCCGAGGTGATCTACGTCGGCGACGACCTGCGCGACGTGCAGGCGGCGCGCGCCGCCGGCATGGTCTCGGTGGCCGCGCTGTGGGGCTACCGCGAACCCCACGACGATCCGTCCACCTGGGGCGCGGACCACGCGTTCAACCAGGCGCGCGAGCTGCTGTCGGCGCCTGGACTGCTGCCCACGTGAGCGCGCCGGCCGTGGACGCCCTGGCCCACTTCGTCGCTAAGTGGCACCGGCGCGAGCCGGAGATGGCGCTGGCCGAAGTGTTCTGCCCGCCCGACCAGCGCCCGCGCTTCCGCGCCTGGGGCGCCCTGGTGCACGAACTGCGCGAAGCCGCCTTCGAACTCAGCGACGCCCGCGTCACGGCCGTGAAATGCCAGTGGTGGGCCGAGGAATTGGCGAACCTGCCGCAGGGTCGCGGCCGGCATCCGATCAGCGCCGGGCTGGCGCTGCCGCAGTTGCCCTGGACCCGGCTGGCGCGCGCGCTGATTGAACAATCCCTCGTTGACGAGCGGCCCGGCGACGGCCACGCCGCGCTGGCGCACATGCAGCCGCTGGCCGTGGCGCTGGCCGAGGTCGAGGCCGGCGTGTTCGGGCACGACGGCGCGCCCGAGGCCTTGCCGCTGGCCGTGCATTTCCTGCTGCAGCGCCTGCCCCAGGGCCTGGCCGCCCAGGACCAGGCGCGGCTGCCCTTGAACCTGCTGGCGCGCCACGGCCGCACCGTCGCCCAAGTGGCGGCGGGCGAGGGCGAGGCGCTGCTCAGGGACTGGGCCGGCGAACTGCTGGCGACGCTGCCCACGGCCAGGGCGCCCGCGCCGCTGTTCCGGCGCCTGCGCACCGGCTTCGACCGCGTGCGCCTGGCCCGGCTGGCCGCCGGCCGCGGCTTCGCGCCGCCGGCCGCCCCGGCTACCGTGTGGCGCGCCTGGCGCATCGCCCGGGACGCCTGAAACGCATCGTTCCGACCGTCCCGGGGCGTCAAACGCCCACTTGACGTAGCCTGCACCCGACCTCACCTAGCTTGGCAACACATTGAACAGGAACGCCGACGTGGCCCCCAGCAACCTTGAGAACACCGCCCGCGTGCTGCCCGACGTCGCCGCCGAGCCGCACCTGGCCCAGGCCGGCGCGCTCGACTGGGTTGGCATGGGCGAGATCGAGATGCCGGTGTCGATGCAGGCCGACGAAGGCCGCACCGTCAGCAGCGGCGCCCGCGTCAACGCCTTCGTCAACCTCAAGCGCGGCGACGTGCGCGGCATCCACATGTCGCGCCTGTACCTGCACGTGGACAAAGCCCTGTCGAGCGAGCCGGCCACCCCGGCCAGCGTGCGCCGGCTGCTGAAGGACTTCCTGGAGTCGCACGCCGAGTTGTCCGACCGCGCCATGGTCAGCATTGCCTTCGACCACCTGGTGCGCCGCAAGGCCCTGGCCAGCGACAACAGCGGCTGGAAGAGCTACCCGGTCACCATCACCGGCGTGATGGACCGCGGCCACTTCGCGCTCGAACTGGGCCTGGAAGCCACGTATTCCAGCACCTGCCCGTGTTCGGCGGCGCTCGCGCGCCAGCTGATCCAGGACCAGTTCGAGGCCGACTTCGCCGCCGGCAAGCCGGTGGACCGCGATGCCGTTCTGGCGTGGCTGGGCACCGAGCAGGGCATCCGCGCCACCCCGCACAGCCAGCGCTCGATCGCCTCGGTGAAGCTGCGCCTGGTGCCGTCGTTCCAGAGCTTCCCGATCGTCGAGATCATCGACCGCATCGAGGACGCGCTCAAGACGCCGGTGCAGACCGCCGTCAAGCGCGTTGACGAGCAGGCCTTCGCCCTGCTCAACGGCCAGAACCTGATGTTCTGCGAGGACGCCGCCCGCCGCATCAAGGGCGCGCTGGAATCGGACGAGCGCATCAGCGACTTCTGGCTGCGCGCCTCGCACCTGGAAAGCCTGCACGCCCACGACGCCGTGGCCGTGGCCACCAAGGGCGTGGCCGGCGGCTACACCGCGCTGCCCGACGGCCTGGCCGCCCGCTGATCAGGGCGCGTTGCGGCGCTCGAGCACCAGCAGCGGATCCATCCGCACGTCGAACCAGCTCATGCCCCAGTGCAGGTGCGGGCCCGTTGCGCGGCCCGTGGCGCCGACGCGGGCGATCGGCTGCCCCTGCTCGACGCGGTCGCCGACCCTCACGTCGATGCGCGAAAGGTGCAGGAAGTTCGAGCTGATGCCGTGGCCGTGGTCCAGCAGCAGCGTGCCGCCGGTGAGGTAGAAATCCGGCGCCACCAGCGTGACCACGCCCGCCGCGGGGGCCAGCACCGGGGTGCCGGAAGGCGCGGCGATGTCCATGCCCGAATGCGGGCTGCCGGGCGCGCCGTTGTAGATCCGCTGGTTGCCGAAGCGGCCGCTGATGCGGCCCGTGAGCGGCCAGATGAAGGGCTTGGCGAAATCGGCGCGGGCGTCGTCGCGGCCGCGCGCCTGGACCACCTGGTCCTGTTCGCGGCGGATGCGCTCGGCGATCGCCGGCGGCGGCGCCACGGTCTTGGGCGGCACGCCGTTGACGCGCTCGACGGGCCAGTCGCGGGTGGTCACCGCGATGTCCAGCGCCTGCGTCGAGCCGTCCGGATTGCGCACCTGCACCCGCAGCGGCCCGCTGGCATCACGGCCCACGCCGAACACCACGCTGCCGTAGCCGGTGACGCGAAGCTTGCGCCCGGCGTATTCGACTTCGCTGCCTGGCGGCACCTTGCCGATCACCATCGCACCCTGCGATACGCTTTCCGGGAACACCACCCGCGCCGGGTCGGCCGGTGCGGGCCCGGCGGCACCCGCCACGGCCAACAGCGTCGCCAGCAGCCAGCTCATCGCCCCGACTCCAGTGGGCGGCCCGACAGGGCGCGGCGGATCTCAAGCGGGCTCATTCGGGTGACTTCCGTTCAGGCCAGGTTTCGGGAACCGGATCGACGCCGCCCGGGTTCAGGGGGTGGCATCGGCCGATGCGTTTGGCACCCAGCCAGCCGCCGCGGACCACGCCGAAGCGGTCCACGGCCTGCAGGGTGTACTCCGAGCAACTCGGATAAAAGCGGCAGCGCTGGCCAAGCAGGGGGCTGATGACCAGTTTGTAACCGCGAAGCAGCAGGATGACGGGCTTTTTCACTGATTGCGCCGGGGCTGCTGCCGGCATAAGGTTGCCGCTGGAGAAGGTCCTAGGCTATAACACGCCGCCTTCGAGCCTCAAGGAAAGAGAGGAATTGCCCTAGTGGCCGCTAAGAAACCCGCAAAGAAGGCCGTCAAGCCGGCCTCCAAGAAGCCCGTCAAGGCCAGCAGCCCGGCAAAGAAGCCGGCTGCCAAGGCCAAGACGATCGCCAAACCCGCGAAGAAGGCCGTCAAGCCTTCCCAGCCCGCCAAGAAGGTCGCCAAGCCCATCGCCAAGGCAAAACCTGCGCCCAAGCCGGCCAAGAAGGCCGCAAAGCCCGCAGCCAAGCCGGTCAAGAAGCCCGTGGCCAAAGCCTCGGCCAAGCCCGCGGCCAAAAAGCCCGTGGCCAAGCCCGCGGCCAAGCCTGTTGCCAAGCCGACGGCCAAGCCGGCGGCCAAGGTTGCGGCCAAGGTCGCCGCGAAGCCCGCCGCCAAGGTCGCGGCGAAGCCCGCCCCGGTCGCCAAGGCGTCGTCCAAGGCCGCGCCTGCACCGGCGTCCAAGGCCAAGCCGGCAGCGGCAGCCAAGGCCGCGCCCGTCGTCGCCAAGCCGGTCGTTCCGCCGCCGCGGCGCGAGCCCGGTGTGCGTGCCGGCTACGTCAAGCCCACCGCTCCGCGTCCCGAGCGCATCAAGCCGGCGCCAGCGCGCGAGCGCGTGGACCTTCCGGCGGGCTACAAGCCCGGCCCGAAGGAGGAGTACATGGGCCCGATGCAGCTCGAGTACTTCCGCCAGCGCCTGCTGAGCTGGAAGAGCGACCTGGTCGAGGAGTCCAAGCAGACCATCGAGAACCTCAAGGAAGAGGTGCGCGACGTCGGCGACGAAGCCGAACGCGCCAGCCGGGAATCGGAGAACTCGCTCGAGCTGCGCACCCGCGACCGCTACCGCAAGCTGATCAGCAAGATCGACAGCACGCTCAAGCGCATCGAGGACGGCAGCTACGGTTACTGCGTGGACACCGGCGAAGAAATCGGCCTGGACCGCCTGGAAGCCCGGCTCACCGCCGAGCGCACCATCGACGCCCAGGAACGCTGGGAACACCGCCAGAAGCAGATGGGCGAATAGCCCACCCGAGTTCTCGCAAG
>JANOJQ010000011.1:0-24928 GCA_031418815.1 Lysobacteraceae bacterium | reverse complement strand
TGTCGGCGCTGTCGAACAGCAGATCGGACTGGGCCAGGGCCGTGGCGAGGTCGTTGGGCATGTCATGCGGCTCCCGTGTCGAGCCCGGACAGCCGGGCGATGGCGCCATGATGGCGCGAATCGGCCAGCAGGCCGTCCCAGCCGGCCGGGCCGCGGCCCAGCAGCGCGGAAATCGTCGCAGTGTTGGACACCGGGCGCGCGTCCATCGCCAGCAGCGAGTCCTCCACCAGCGCCGGCGCGCACACCAGCACCACGTCGCAGCCGGCGTCGAGGTGGGCGTCGATGCGCGACTTCACGCCGCCGGCCGATTCCGCGGCCGCCATGCCGATGTCGTCCGAGAACACCACGCCGCGGAAACCCATCTGGCCGCGCAGGATGTCCTGGATCCAAAGCGACGAATACCCCGCCTTCTCCGGCGACACGGCCGGGTATTTCACGTGGCCCATCATCACCGCGTCGGCGCCGGCGTCGATGCCGGCCACGAAGGGCAGCAGGTCGGTGGCGCGCAGCTCTTCGAGTGGGCGCGGGTCGGTGGCGTCGTCGAAATGGGTGTCCTCGAGCACCGAGCCGTGGCCCGGGAAATGCTTGAGCGTGGCGGCCATGCCGGCCTCGTGCATGCCGGCGACGTAGGCGCGGGTGAACTCGGCCACGATCGCCGGGTCGGCGTGGAAAGCGCGGTTGCCGATGGCCAGGTTGCCACGTCCCAGGTCCACCACCGGCGCAAAGCTGAGGTCGACGCCGGTGGCGCGGATCTCGCTGGCCATCAGCCAGGCGTGCTCGCGCGCCAGCTGCAGGGCGGCGTCGCGGTCGCGTTCGTACAGCCGGCCGAAACCGTCCAGCGACGGCAGGGCATGGAAGCCGTCGCGGAAGCGCTGCACGCGCCCCCCTTCCTGGTCCACGCAGACCAACTGCGGCCGCGGCGCCGCGGCGCGGATCGCCGCAGTGAGTTCGGCCACCTGCGCCTTCGAGGCGAAGTTGCGGCTGAACAGGATCACCCCCGCCACCGACGAATGCTGCAGCCACTCGCGCTCGCGCGCTTCAAGGGCATGGCCGCCGATTCCGATCACCAACATCAGGCTTGCTCCACCGCGCTCCAGCGCGAGTAAGGGCGCTCGGCGAGCGCAAGGTTGTAGAAACGCTGTTCCTCGGTTACTTCCCGGCCCAGCCAGGCCGGGCAGTCGAACGCCGTGTCCACCGCCGGCAGCTCCAGCTCAGCCACGACCAGGCCGGCGTTGTCGCCCGCGAATTCGTCCACTTCCCACGTCAGGCCGTCCTGCGGGATGTAGTGGCGCACCTTGTCGATCAGCCCGCCCACGCACAGCGCCAGCAGCGCCTGCGCATCGGCCACGGGGATGGCGTAGTCGAACTCCTGCCGGCGGCGGCCCAGCTCGCGCGACTTGAGGTTGAGGAAGGCCTGGTCGCCGGCGATGCGCACGCGCACCGAGGCGTTCTGCCGGCCCTCGCGCAGGGCGTCCATGTCGTTGATGTAGCCCTGCGCCATGCGCACCGACTTCACCACGTGGGCCCGCCAGCCTTGGTCCACCACCCGGAACTTGCGTTCGATCTCGATGCCCACTGCGTCCGCCCTGTCCGGTCCGATGGCTGCGATTGTAAGCCGGGGCGGCCGGGGCGAGGGGCTCACTTCTCGAACAGGGCCATGGCCTCGACGTGCGCGGTCTGCGGGAACATGTCCATCGCGCCCACGGCCTTGAGCACGTAGCCACGCTCGCGGACCAGGAAGCCCGCGTCCCGCGCCAGCGACCCCGGGTGGCACGACACGTAGACGATGCGGCGGATGCCGTCCAGCGGCAGCTGCGCCAGCACCGGGCCGGCGCCGGCGCGCGGCGGATTGAGCAGCAGCTTGTCGAAGCCGTCCCGCAGCCACGCGTGGTGCGCGAGGTCCGCGGCCAGGTCGGCGGCGTGGAACTGCACGTTGCCCAGCCCGTTGCGCGCGGCGTTGGCGCGCGCGCGGCCGACCAGGCCGGCCTCGCCCTCCACGCCGACCACCTGGCCGGCGCGGCGCGCCATCGGCAACGTGAAGTTGCCCAGCCCACAGAACAGGTCCAGCACGCGGTCGCGGGGCTGCGGGTCCAGCAGTTCGAGCACCGAGTCGATCATCCGGCCGTTCATGCCGGCATTGACCTGGATGAAGTCCATCGGCCCGAACGCCAGCGCCAGGCCATGGACAGGTATCGAAAAAGCCAGCGCCACTTGCGGGGGCCACAGCGCGTGCACGGTGTCCACGCCGCCAGGCTGCAGGAACACGGCCAGGCCCGACGACTTCGCGAAATCCACCAGGCGCGCGAGGTCGCCGGCCGACAGGGGCTCGAGGTGCCGGAACACCAGCGCCACGGCCTCGTCGGCAGCCACGAAGTCGATCATCGGCAGCTTGTGCCTGGCGTCGAGGCCGTCCACCAGCGCGGCGATCTCGCCGATGCGCTCGCCGATTTCCGGCACTACCGTATGGCACACCGACAGGTCGGCGACGTAGCGCGGATCGGTCTCGCGGAAGCCCACCACCACCCTGCCCTTCTTCTCGACATGGCGCACCGAGAAGCGCCCCTTGCGGCGATAGCCCCAGGCCAGGTCCACCAAGGGCGCGAGCGTTCGCTCGGCGCTGACCTGGCCGATGCGCTGCAGGCTGTCGAGCAGCGCGCGCTGCTTGGCTTCGATCTGTCGCGTCCCGTCCAGGTGCTGCAGCGCGCAGCCGCCGCAGGTGCCGAAGTGTGGGCAGCGCGGCGGCACGCGATCGGGCGAGGCATGGACCACCTCGAGCGTGCGCGCCTCGTCGTAGTGGCGATTGCGGCCGGTTTGCCCGGCGCGCACGGACTCGCCGGGCAGGGCCCCGGAGACGAACACCGCCTTGCCCTCGCGATGACCGACGCCCCGGCCGTCGTGGGCCAGGGCGTCGATCTGCAGTTCAAACGGCGGGTGGACCTTGGTGCGGGAGCGGGAACGGGCCACGGCCGGGGCCCGGAGGCCGGATTACTTCTGCTTCCAGCTGCCGTCGGCGGCCTGGTACCACCAGCCCGCGCGGGCACTGGCCACCCACTGCCTGGCGAAGGTCTCGCGGATCTGCGCTTCCCACTCGGCATGGCCGTTGGCCACGGCGATCTCGCGGTAGACGGCGTCACGGTCGCGGTTTTCCTCGGCCACCAACTGCGTCACCGCCACGCGGTCCTTGAGGCCCACCTGGGTGGCGTCGCGCAGCACCACGCGGCCATCCTTGCCGAAGCCCAGCGCGCCGGAGCTGAAGTGCGTCTCCAGGCTGCCCTGGAAGCGCTCCGCCATGCGGTCCTGGATGGCCTGGATGGCCGGGGTGCGGATGGTGATGTCGGCGCTCTGCGCCTGCGCCGTGCTGATGAACAGCGAAGCGAAGTCGAACGACGGGCGCGCCGGCGCCTGCAGGGACTGCGGGTTGCCGGCCTCGGACTGGGCCGCCGGGATCTCGTCGCCGAGCACCTTTTCGACGAACTCCTCGGCGGCTTCCTGGGCCTCGGCCGCCGGGAAGTACACGTTGATGGTGACGCAGGCGCCGAGCGCCAGCACGCCCGCGATCAGCAGGGACGAGGACAGGTAGGACGGTTTCTTCAAGCCCATGGTGAACTCCTTCATTGGATTACCGGAGCCTGGCCCTCGGTGGCCGCCACCAGGCGTGCCACGAGGGTCGGCCAATCAACGCGCCGCCTGAAACCCACCACCTGGATGCGCGGCAGGCCCGCACCTTCCACGATGGTATAGCCATCGCCGGCTGAACCGACCCCATCCATCGCGCAGACGTTGTCGCGCAGGCGGCAGGCCAGCCCGATGCGCGTATAGCCGAAATCGTCGAACAGCTTGAGCGCCTGGGTCTGGAGGCCCGCCACCAGGCCGGCGCCGCCGACCTTGGAAATGTCTTCCACGGCGCGCTGGCTGATGCGCTTGCGGCCCTTCCAAGCCGGGTCCGACTGCAGCCGCGCATCGAAGGCCACCGGCGACCAGTCCACCATGCGCAGCTTGGTGATGCGGCCGTCCATGCGGCCGGTGATGGTGCCGAAACCAAATGCGGCGGTCATCGGCTCCATGTCGATGTCTTCGATGGCGATGTCGGCCGACAGTGTCGGCGCCACGCCGAACGGCCGCTCCATCACCAGCTCCGACAGCGAGACGCTGCCGCCGAACACCTGCATGGCCAGGCCGCCGTCGAGCGTCAGCACGCCGTCGGCATAGCGCGCGGCGGGAATCCGGCCGCCGACGGTGCCGGTGAACGGCGGCCAGCCGAGCCGCTGCGACAGGCTGCCCAGGTCGAGTGCGGCCAGCGTGGCGCCCAGCTGGAAGCGCGTGCCGCGCTCGCCCTCGGGCGGCTGCCAGCGCAGGTCGTCGAGGCTGATGCTGCCCTCGAGCGCCGCGATCGGGGTGGGCTTCAGGAGGCGCAGCTCGCCGCCCGTGCTTGTGAAGTCGAACTGGGCCGCGCCCAGCCCGATGCCGTAAAGCGCGCCGCTGGTCCAGCCGAGGCGGCTGGCGACGGCCTGGGTGGCGGTGGTCCAGCGCAGGTCGCCGTCGAGCCCGGCCAGGATGAAGCGCTGGCGCGGGTCCACTGCGGTCACGCCGCCGAGGTCGAGCGACATCGACTGCAGCCTGCCTTCGGCCAGCGCCAGTTGGGCGTCGGCATGCCCCGACAGCACCAGGTCCGCGAAACCGGCCGGTGCCAGGAAGCCGCTGAGATAGCGGTCGCGCGCCACCGCGAGGTCGCCCAGCGACAGGTCCAGCACCAGCGACTGCACCGACGCCGACGCGTCGAGCACGGCGCTGCCCGTGGCGCCGAGCACCTTGCCGTCGTGCCAGGAAAAAGCCGGCAGCCGCCACGGCTGGTCGCCGCGCCGGGTGGCGGTGACGGCCACCGCGACCGGCGTCGCCGGCAGCTTCGCGTAAAGGCCCTCGGCGAGGAATTCGCCGCCGCGCGTGGTCAGGTCCACCTGCACCCGGGTATCGTCGCCTTGCTCGGTGTAGTCGAGGTCGAGCCCCGCGGAAACGCCGGCGGCGGCCAGCCAGCCGTCGGGCGTTTCCAGGCCCACGTCGCTGAGCTTGAGCCGCGCCTGCACCTGGAACGGTCCGGCCTGCGGCGCGATGACGTCCAGTTGCCCGGCCAGCTTGCCCTGGGTCCACTGCCCTTCGGCCCACAGCGAGGCGAGGTAGGCCTTGAGCCAGGCCACGGGGATTTCCTGCAGGCCGATGCGCGTCAGGTCGGGCGAAGCGGCCGAGGATTGGTAGGAAAGGCGCTGCTTGCCGACGGCGAGTTCGGCGCGCGTGGCTGTCGGAAGCACGGCCAGCGAGAGGCGCGCCGGGGCCGCGCCGGCGGCCTGCAGCGGGCCGCTGCAGGTCCAGCCGCCGTCGGGGGTCCGCTGCAGCGGGCAGCGCCAGGCGAGATTGCGGGACCGGTGCGACAGCAGCGGCATGTCGAGCTGCGCCACGCGCATTTCCAGCTCGCCGGTGCTGGCGCCGTCGCGCCAGGACAACACCAGATCCACCTTTTGCAGCGAGCCCGCGCCGGTGCTTACGGACTCCACCTGTGCACGCAGCGTGCGGCCCTGCACCGGCAGCGCCGCGAGCACCAGCAGGCCGAGGAGGATGATCTTGCCGAGCGTGGCGGGTCGCCGCATGCTGCCAGCATAAGTGGTTTTGGAAGCGCCGATTAAACGATGCCCGCGATGAACCCGCGCCTGCTGCTGCTCGAGGACGACCCGGTGAGTGCCGCCTTCCTGCGCCAGTCCCTGGCCGCGCTGCCGGCGCAGGTGGAGCATGCCGGCACCCTCGCGGCCGCGCGACGGCTGGCCGATGCGGGACAGGCGCTGTGGCTGTTCGACGTCCGCCTGCCCGACGGCCATGGCGGCGAACTGCTGCACGAGCTTCGCGGGCGCGGCCTGGAGGTGCCGGCGCTGGCACTCACCGCGGAGGACCAGCCGGAGGCGCTGGCGCGGCTTCGCCAGTGGGGGTTCGTGCGCGTGCTGGCCAAGCCGGTGTCCGCCGGCGTGCTGCAGCGCGAGGTTCGCGAGTGGCTGCCTGCACCCGCCCCGTGGTGGGACGACGCGATGGCGCTGTCGGCCCTGGGCGGCAGCCGGCAAGCGGTGGACGCGATGCGAGACCTGTTCCTGGCCGAACTGCCCGACCAGGCCCACGATATCGCGACCGCACTGGTCGCGGGCGACGAACCACGCGCACAGGCACAACTGCACCGGCTCAAGGCCAGCTGCGGCTTCGTCGGTGCAGCGGCGCTGCTGCGCGCGGTGCAGGCGCTGTCGCGCGCGCCCGCCGATCGCGCCAGCCAGGCGGCGTTCCAGTCCCAGGTACGCGCTTTCGCGCCGGTCAGGGCCGGCTGATGCGGGCCAGCTCGGACAGCAGGCCCCAGGACTTGAGCGGCTGCGGCCCCA
Source organism: Lysobacteraceae bacterium (assembly GCA_031418815.1). Taxonomy (GTDB): domain Bacteria; phylum Pseudomonadota; class Gammaproteobacteria; order Xanthomonadales; family Xanthomonadaceae; genus Arenimonas. The sequence goes on along the minus strand of JANOJQ010000011.1, from coordinate 18,521 downwards.
GGTGGCTCTGCAGCACGCCGCGCAGCGCCGCGCGCAGTTCAGCCAGTTGCGCGGGCGGCGGCAGCCGGTCGTCGGCCAAGGCCAGCAGTGCCGCGCCGCTGGTGGACCCGGCGTCGTGGGCACGGTCGCGCACCGGCCCCAATTCGGGGTCGAGCCGGTAGCGTCCGGCGGGATCCAGACGCTCGCCGTCCTCGCCCTGGTCCAGCGGCAGGCCGTAGCCCAGCAGCTCCAGCAGGTCGCGTTCGAAGCGGCGCAGCGTCCAGGCCAGGGGTTCAGTGCCCGCCAATTCCTGCCGGACGTGCGCATAGCGCTCGAACAGCGCCGGCGCGGGGTCCTGCCGCGGCAGCAGCCGCAGCAGCAGCTCGTTGAGGTAGAACGCCGCCATCAGCGCCTCGCCCTGCAGCATCGGCGCGGCGTCCAGCGCCTCGGCCTGGATCAGCCGGGCCAGCTCGCCGCGCGGCAGGAAATCAACGCGCAGCCACTGCAGCGGCTGCAGGGCCGCGCGCAGCGGGTGGCGCTTGGCGCCCTGCACGCCGCGCGCGATCACGGCGACGCGGCCGTGGTCGCGGGTCAGCAGTTCGACGATCAGGCTGGTCTCGCGCCAAGGGCGCGCATGCAGCACGAACGCCGGCTGGGCCTCGATCCGCACGGCGGCTCAGCCGACGCGTGCCGGGCAATCCGCGCCCATGTCAGTCCGAATAGCCAAAGCGACGCAGCGCGGCCTCGTCGTCCGACCAGCCCTCGCGCACGCGGCACCAGGTTTCCAGGAAGACCTTGCGGCCGAACAGCTTCTCCATGCCGATGCGGGCACCGGTGCTGATGGCCTTGAGCCGCTCGCCGCCCTTGCCGATCACGATCGGCTTCTGGCCCTCGCGCTCCACCCACACCACGGCGGCGATGCGCAGCATCTCGCCGTCGAGCTCGAACTTCTCGATCTCCACCGTGGCCGAATACGGCAGCTCTTCGCCCAGCCGGGTCATCAGCTGTTCGCGCACCAACTCGCCGGCCAGGAAGCGTTCGCTGCGGTCGGTGATCTCGTCGTCGGGATACATCGCCTCGGCTTCGGGCACCAGCTTCATCAGCGTCTTCACCAGGCCCTCGAGGCCGCGCTTCCTGAGCGCCGACAGCGGGTAGACCGAAGTGAACTCGCGCTCCTTGGTCACTTCGGCCATGAACGGCAGCAGTGCGCCCTTGTCCGGGAACTTGTCCACCTTGTTGATCACCAGCACGCAGGGCACGCCGGAGTTCTTCAGCGCCTGGTAGGCCAGGGCGTCGTCGTCGGTCCAGCGGCCCGCTTCTATCACCAGCATGGCCGCGTCCACGCCTTCGACGGCGCCGCGCGCGGCGCGGTTCATCATGCGGTTCATCGCGCGCTTCTGCTGGCCGTGGATGCCGGGCGTGTCCACCAGCACCAGCTGGCCCTCGGGGAAGCTGGCGATGCCCAGCAGGCGGTGGCGCGTGGTCTGCGGCCGCGGCGAGACGATGCTCACCTTGGCGCCCACCAGGGCGTTGACCAGGGTGGACTTGCCCACGTTCGGGCGGCCGAGCACGGCAATGGTGCCGGCGCGGAACGCGGGGTCGGTCGGGGGAACGGTGTTCACTTCTTCTCCAGTTTCGCCAACAGGCGTTCGGCCGCCAGCTGTTCGGCCACGCGCAGCGAGGCGGCCTCGGCCAGCTCGGCGTGGATGGGGTCGGTGGTCTCGCAGCTGACCAGGAAGATGCGCGCGTGGTCATCGCCGCGCGACTCCACCAGGCGGTAGTTTGGCCGCGGCAATTGGCGGCCCTGCAGCCACTCCTGCAGCCGGGTCTTGGGGTCCTTGTCGGCCTTGCCGGTCGGCAGTTCGGCGATCATCGGCTCGAACCAGGGCATCACCGCGCTGCGGCAGGCTTCGAAGCCGGCGTCGAGGTGGATGGCCGCCACGACCGCCTCCAGCGCGTCGGCGAGGATGGAGTCGCGGCGGTGGCCGCCGCTCTTCATCTCGCCCGGGCCCAGTTCGATGCGGGGGCCCAGGTCCAGCTGGCGCGCCAGTTCGGCCAGCGCGGACTCGCGCACCAGGCTGGCGCGGGCCCGGGTCAGCGTGCCTTCGTCGGCCTTGGGCCAGCGTTCGTGCAGCGCCTCGGCGACCACCAGGTTGACCAGTGCGTCGCCGAGGAATTCCAGGCGTTCGTTGTTGGGCGTGCCGGCGCTGCGGTGCCTCAGGGCGGTGCGCAGCAGTTCGGGCGTCCCGAAACGGTGCGCGATCCTGTCAGCCACCCGAAGCCGTGCCGTTGAGCTCGACGGTGTAGTTGAACTTGCCGACCACGTCCAGATTGGCGAACAGCTCGCGGCGGACCTCGTAGGTCACGTTGAGCTGGGCGCCGCGGCCGGCGCGGATCACCTTGATGTGCTCCTTGCCGACGCTGGAGACGTAGGCGATGTCGAAGCGCTTCTCCAGGCTGGCGAAGATCTGCTGCGGGGTCATGCTGGCGGCGTTGGGCGTCTGCGCGAATTCATTCATCGCGCCCTTGAGGTTGTTGTACTCGCTGTACATCGGGAAGAGCTTCATCGCCATCAGGGCGAAAAAGCCCAGGACGACCAGCACGATGAGGAAACTCATCAGCGTGATGCCTTTCTGCTTACGTACCATAGCTCTCTCCCCTGGGTTGACCGTTCAGCGGATGGTATCGCCAATCCGGGTGTAGTCAAACGCCCCGCTGCAGAACCAGCCTTCGCAGTTGAGCCAGATCAGGAACGCCTTGCCGACCAGTGCGTCCTCGGGCACCACGCCCCAGACCCGGCTGTCCGAACTGTGGTCCCGGTTGTCGCCCATGACGAAATAGCTGCCCTGCGCCACCGTCCATTCACCCTGCAGCCTCATGTCGCCATAGGGCGCTGCCTGCAGGATCTGGTGGGTCCGCCCCGGCAACTGGTTCTCCAGCAGCGTGGCACCGGTCATTTCCCGGCCCTTGCCGAAACCGATGTAGGCGCCCACCGGGCGCTTGGCCACGGCCTCGTCGTTGATGTACAGCGTTTGGTTGGAGAACGAGATACGGTCGCCCGGCAGGCCAACCACCCGCTTGATGTAGTCCTGGCCCTTCAGCGGGTCGTTGTCGCCCATGCCCGGGTAGCGGAACACCACCACGTCGCCGCGCTTGGGCGCGCCCATCGGCACCACCTTGCTGTTGAGCACCGGCAGGCGCAGGCCGTAGCTGAACTTGTTGACCAGGATGAAGTCGCCCACCAACAGGGTCGGCATCATCGAGGACGAAGGAATGCGGAATGGCTCGGCGACGAAGCTGCGCAGGCCCAGCACCAGGAAGATGATCGGGAACAGCGACTTGGCGTATTCCACCAGCACCGGGTCAACAACCTCCTCGCCCTCCGCCTGCATCAGCTTGCGCTTGCGGGCGAACAGCAGGGCGTCGATCAGCCATATCAGGCCGGTGAGCGCGGCCAGCGCAGTCAGGATCAGGGCAAGGTCGATTTTCACGCGTAGGGAATCCTCGCGGCGGGGGCCGCTTACTTGTTGTCCACCTGGAGCACGGCGAGGAAGGCTTCCTGGGGGATTTCCACCCGGCCGACCTGCTTCATGCGCTTCTTGCCTTCCTTCTGTTTCTCGAGCAGCTTCTTCTTGCGCGTGGCGTCGCCGCCGTAGCACTTGGCCAGCACGTTCTTGCGCATCGCCTTGACGGTGGAACGCGAGATCACCTGCGAACCGATGGCGGCCTGGATGGCCACGTCGAACATCTGCCGCGGGATCAGCTCGCGCATCTTCTCGCAGATGTCGCGGCCGCGGCGGTCGGCGTGGCTGCGGTGGACGATGATGGAAAGCGCGTCCACCTTGTCGCCGTTGATCAGCGTGTCGATCAGCACGAACGGGCCGGCCTCGAAGCGATCGAAGTGATAGTCGAGCGAAGCGTAGCCGCGCGACACCGACTTGAGGCGGTCGAAGAAGTCCAGCACCACCTCGGCCATCGGCAGCTCGTAGCAGACCTGCACCTGCGAGGCCATGTAGGTGATGGAAACCTGGCGGCCGCGCTTCTCCTCGCACAGCTTGATCACGTTGCCGACGTAGTCGGGCGGCGTGAGGATGTTGGCGCGGATGATCGGCTCGCGGATTTCCTGCACCTTGTTGGGCGCCGGCAGCTTGGCCGGGTTGTCCAGCGCCAGGATCTTGCCGTCGGTGAGCAGCACTTCGTAGACCACGGTGGGCGCGGTGGTGATGAGGTTGAGGTCGTACTCGCGCTCCAGGCGCTCCTGCACGATCTCCATGTGCAGCATGCCCAGGAAGCCGCAGCGGAAGCCAAAGCCCATGGCCTCGGAGCTCTCGGGCTCGAAGCGCAGCGCGGCGTCGTTGAGCTTGAGCTTCTCCAGCGCCTCGCGCAGGGCCGGGTAGTCCTCGGCGTCCACCGGGAACAGGCCGGCGAACACCCGCGGCTGCATTTCCTGGAAGCCCGGCAGCGGCTCAGCGGCCGGGTCGCTGGCCAGGGTGAGCGTGTCGCCGACCGGCGCGCCGTGCACGTCCTTGATCGAGGCGTTGATCCAGCCCACTTCACCGGCACCGAGCTTGGCCAGGTCCTTGCGCTTGGGCGTGAACACGCCGACCTTGTCCACCAGGTGGGTGCGGCCGGTGGACATCACCAGCATCTTGTCGCCGGGCTTGATCTCGCCCTGCATCACGCGCACCAGCGACACTACGCCCAGGTAATTGTCGAACCACGAGTCGATGATCAGCGCCTGCAGCTTGTTGCTGCCGCGGTCGACCGGCGCCGGGATGCGCTTGACGATGGCCTCGAGCACGTCGATGACGTTGAGGCCGGTCTTGGCGCTGATGGCCACCGCGTCCTCGGCGTCGATGCCGATCACGGCCTCGATTTCCTTCTTAACTTTCTCGATGTCGGCCGTGGGCAGGTCGATCTTGTTGAGCACCGGCACCACTTCCAGCCCCTGCTCCACCGCGGTGTAGCAATTGGCGACCGACTGCGCCTCGACGCCCTGCGCCGCGTCCACCACCAGCAGCGCGCCTTCGCAGGCGGCCAGCGAGCGGCTGACTTCGTAGCTGAAGTCGACGTGGCCGGGGGTGTCGATGAAGTTGAGCTGGTAGGTGATGCCGTCCTTGGCCGTGTACGGCAGGGACACCGACTGCGCCTTGATGGTGATGCCGCGCTCGCGCTCGATCGGGTTCGAGTCGAGCACCTGGGCTTCCATCTCGCGCGCCTGCAGGCCACCGCAAATCTGGATGATCCGGTCGGCCAAGGTGGACTTGCCGTGGTCCACGTGGGCGATGATGGAGAAATTGCGGATGTGCTGCATGCGGGGGACCGGCTGCCGTTGCGTAGCTGTAAACCGCCGATTATCGCACAGCGACCGCGGTCCGGCCCGTCACGGGCGAACGGGACCGGACCGCTGGCGGCGGGCCCCGGCGCTCGCCTCAGCGCAGCGTGAAGGCGACGAAGCCGGTGCTGCGCGCGTTGCGCACCAGCAGCCTGACCTCGTCGCCGGGCTTGAAGGCCTTCACGGCGGCGTCGAATCCGGCCACCGAACCAACATCCACGCGACCCACCTGCAGGATGACGTCGCCAGGCGCCAGGCCGGCGCGACGGGCCGCCAACCCGACCACACGCGCCACCAACACGCCCTCGCCCGCCTGCAGCCCGCGTTCGGCGCGGGCATCGGCGTCGAGCGCCGCCACCACCACGCCCAGCGGATTGACCGCCGCCGGCAGTGCCGGCGCCGGCGCGGGCGGCCCACTGGCCTGCAGCGACGCCGCGTCCAGCGCAGACAGCGTGACCACCACGTCCATGGCCTTGCGGTCGCGGATGAGGGTGACAGTGGCGCGGCTGCCGGGTGGCATCACGCCCACCAGCGGCGGCAGTTCGGCCGAGCGGCCGATCTCGCGGCCATTGAAGCCCGTGATGACGTCGCCCGGGCGGATGCCGGCGCGCGCCGCCGCGCTGCCGTTCTCGACCGAATCCACGAACGCGCCGACCGGGCGACCCAGGCCCAGTTCTGCCAGCCGCTCCCGGCGTACGTCCTGGATGCGCACGCCCAACTGGCCGCGCACCACCTTGCCGGTGTCGCGCAGCTGGCGCACGGCGTTCATGGCCACTTCGATCGGGATAGCGAAGCTCACGCCCATGTAGCCGCCGGAGTTGGAGAAGATCTGCGAGTTCACGCCCACCACTTCGCCGCGGGTGTTGAGCAACGGGCCGCCGGAGTTGCCGCGGTTGATCGCCACGTCGGTCTGGATGAAGGGCACGTACTGCTGGCTGGGGTCCAGGCTGCGGCGGCCGACACCGCTCACCACGCCGGCGGTGACCGAATGGTCGAAGCCGAACGGCGAGCCGATCGCCACCACCCACTGGCCGGGCTTGAGGCTGCGCGAGTCGCCGATGCGCAGCACTGGCAGCCCCTTGGCCTCGACCTTGAGCAGGGCGATGTCCGAGAGCGGGTCACTGCCAACCAGGGTGGCCTTGAGTTCGTTGCGGTCGTCGAGCCGGACCAGGATCTCGTCGGCCCCCTCGACAACGTGGTGGTTGGTGAGCACGTAGCCGTCGCCGGAGATCAGGAAGCCGGTGCCCTGCGACACGCCGCCGCGCGGATCCGGACCACCGGGCTGCCCGGGCTGGCCCGGCTGGCCGAAGAAGCGCCGGAAGATCTCGGGCACCTCTTCCGGCATCGGCTCGGCGCCGTCGGGCGGGTCGCCGTCAGCCGAAGAGGCGGCGCCACCGCTGGTCGCCTCGATGTTGACCACGGCCGGGCCGGCCTGTTCAACCAGCCGCGTGAAGTCGGGAAGGCTGACCAGCGGCGCGTCGCTGCCGGCGGCGGCGGGCGCCTGCGCCTGGGCAACAGGCAGCAGCAGGGCGATGGCAAGGGCGACGGCGACGGCGTGGAAGCTCGGACGTTTCATGGGCGATCACTCGTGCTTGGCACAGGGGGATGGGGTTCATGCCGCCGCTGCAGCCGCGGCTCGGGCAAGTGGCGCTTGGAAGCGAGCACGGCGGCGAAAGTTCCCGCGACCAGGCCCAGCAGGGTGAGCAGGTCTTGGTGCCGTCCCCAGCCATGGCCAATGCCGAAGCCCACGCCCGCACCAAGCAGCAGGCCAAGCCAGGCCAGACCGTAGCCTCGCCACGCCGCGCGACGCAGGGTGGCGTCGTCCAGGCACAGGCGCAGGCGCTCGCCGATCGCCACCGTGTCGCCGTGCGGCGCGGCCATGGCGAATTCACCGGCCTGGTTGGTGGCGAACAAGTTGCAGCGGCCCGCGCAGCCGCCGGCGCAGCCGTCGCAGGCGCTGCCCAACAGGCGGAGCCGGAGCTGGCCGGCATCGGTACCGCACACTTCCACGTCGCGCTCAGCCACGGGGCCTTGCGACCAAGCGCCGCCGGGCAGATGCGGACTGGCCAGGACTCACTTGGCGTCCGGCTCGGCCGGGGCCGGCGCTTCCGGCGGCGCCACCGGGGCCCACCGGGCGTCGCTGCGGACCAGCAGGCCGTTGCGCCCGGCCGGGGCCGCCAACAGCGGCGAGCGCGGCCAAGCCTTGCGGCCGTTGTCCACCAGCGGGAAATCCAGCACCGACGGCAGCGGCGACATCGGCGGGCCCTGGACGGCCAACTGGTCCGGCGTGGGCGACACCGGCGGGGCGGCAGCCATGGACACCAAAGCCGGCCGTGCGACCTCGGCCGTCGCGGGCAGGCCGGGTTCAACGGCCATGAATCGGGGCAGCAGCAACGCCGCCAGTGCCACCGCCGCGACGGAGGCCAGCCAGGCCAGCGGCGGGCGCCGGGCCGGCGAATCGTTGGCCGCGTCCGCCACGCCCGAGAGGATGCGGGCCGACAACCCGCCGTCCATCAGCCGCACCGGTTCGCGCTGCAGGCAGGCCGACGCGATCTGCCAGCGCTCCCACTGCTCGCGCAGGGCCACGTCGCTGCGCAGGCGCCGCTGCAGGAAGCGGGCCTCGTCGGCCGGCAGTTCGCCGTCCATCCAGGCGCTGAGTTGTTCCAGTATCCGGGGGTCGATGGCGCTCATGGTCGTACTCGCTCGTTGTCCATCAGGGGGCGCAGCTGCCGGTCGATCGCCTCGCGGGCGCGGAATATCCGCGAACGCACGGTGCCGATCGGGCACTGCATCAGCTGCGCGATTTCCTCGTAGCTGCGGCCGTCCACCTCGCGCAGGGTGATGGCCTGGCGGAGGTCCTCGGGCAGGGCGGCGACGGTGTCGCTGACCGTGCTTTCGATTTCCTGGCGCAGGAGTTGGTGCTCGGGCGTGTCGTGGTCGTGCAGGCGCCCGCCGCCGGCGTGGTGTTCGGCGTCTTCGACGGCGATGTCCGCGGTGGGCGGGCGGCGCTTCATGGCAACGAGGTGGTTCTTGGCGGTATTCACGGCGATCCGGTAGAGCCACGTATAGAACTGCGAGTCGCCGCGGAAATTCCCCAGCGCGCGATAGGCGCGGATGAGGGCTTCCTGGGTGACGTCCTGGCTTTCGGCATGATCGGGCACGAACCGGTACACCACCGCGCCGATCCGGTGCTGGTACTTGCGCACCAACAGGTCGAACGCCGAGTTGTCGCCAGCCTGCACACGCTTGACCAGTTCCAGGTCCAGTTGATCGTCGCCCATCCGGGCCGCTGCTCCTGCGGCCGTCCGGGCCGCTACATGGACATCCACCGCCGGGGAAAGTTCCATGGCCACGCCCTGCCGGCGTTGACCCCCCCGGGGTCCTGCCCGGATGATACGTCCTCCCTTCCCTACCCCAACGTATGGTGACCGCCATGTTCGACGGACTTCGCCTCGCCCATTGGCAGGCCGACCGCCGCCCCGACGGCATCCTGGTGCTGACCCTGGACCGATCCGACCAGGGCGTGAACGCCCTTTCCCGCGCGGTGCTGGACGAACTGGAGGCCATGGTCGAGCGCATCGCGCTCGAGCTGCCCAAGGGCCTGGTGATCCGTTCCGGCAAGGACGCCGGCTTCATCCCGGGCGCCGACATCAAGGGCTTCGAGGAGATCGCAGCCAAGGGCGAGGTCGAAGACTGGATCCGCCGCGGCCAGCTGGCCTTCCAGAAACTGGCCGAACTGCGCTGCCCCACCGTGGCCGCGATCCACGGCCACTGCATGGGCGGCGGCACCGAGATCGCCCTGGCCTGCCGCTACCGCATCGCCAGCCGCGATGAAAAAACCCGGATCGGCCTGCCCGAGATCAAGCTCGGCATCTATCCGGGCTGGGGCGGCAGCGTGCGCGCGCCGCGTCTCATCGGCGCGCCGGCGGCGATGGACCTGATGCTGACGGGCCGCAGCCTCTCGGCTTCGGCCGCCAAGGCCATGGGCCTGGTGGACCGCGTGGTCGAGCGCGACGTGTTGCTCGAGGAAGCGGTGAAACTGGCGCAGCGCGGCATGACGCGCCCGCTCAAGCAGCGCTTCCTCGCCTGGGCCACCAACACCGGCCTGGCCCGCGCCGTGCTGGCCCCGCAGATGGCCAAGCAGGTCGCCCGCAAGGCGCGCAAGGAGCACTACCCCGCCCCGTTCGTGTTGATCGAGACCTGGCGCCGCAGCGGCGGCCTGCCCATCCACGCCGCGCTCAAGGCCGAGGCGAAGTCGGTGGTGAAGCTGGCCGGCACGCCGACGGCGCACAACCTGGTGCGCGTGTTCTTCCTGATGGACCGGCTCAAGGGCCTGGGCGGCAAGGACCACGGCATCCAGAAGGTGCATGTCATCGGCGCCGGCGTGATGGGCGGCGACATCGCCGCCTGGTGCGCGCTGCGCGGCTTCGACGTCACCCTGCAGGACCGCGAGCTGAAGTACGTCCAGCCCGCGCTCGACCGCGCGGCCACGCTGTTTGCCAAGAAGGTGAAGGACGAAGCCAAGCGCGCCGCCACCTCGGCCCGCCTGAAGGCCGACGTGGAGGGCGCCGGCGTGGCCGGCGCCGACCTGGTGATCGAGGCGATCTTCGAGAACCTCGAGGCCAAGCAGGCGCTGTTCGCCAAGGTCGAGCAGACGCTCAAGCCCGGCGCGATCCTCGTTTCCAATACGTCTTCGATCCCGCTCACCGAACTGCGCGCGGGCCGCAAAGACCCGTCGCGCTTCGCCGGCCTGCACTACTTCAACCCGGTGGCGCTGATGCCGCTGGTGGAAATCGTGCGCCACGACCAGCTGGACCCGGAAACCGAGCGCCGCCTGGCCGCGTTCTGCAAGGCCATCGACAAGCTGCCGGTGCCGGTTGCCGGCACGCCCGGCTTCCTGGTCAACCGCATCCTGGCGCCGTACATGCAGGAGGCCCTCATCGCCTTCTCCGAAGGCATCCCCGGCCCGGTGATCGACAAGGTGGCGCTGAAGTTCGGCATGCCGATGGGGCCGATCGAACTGGTGGACACCGTGGGCCTGGACGTCGCGGCCAGCGTGGGGAAAATCATGGCCGACTTCCACGGCCAGGCCCTGCCCGAGGCGTTCAAGGTGGAGGAAGGCAAGCGCGGCAAGAAGGACGGCCAGGGCCTCTACAAGTGGGAGAACGGCCGCGCCATCAAGCCCGAGGTGGCCAAGGACTACCAGGCACCCGAGGACCTCGAAGACCGGCTGATCCTGCCGATGCTCAACGAAGCGGTGTCGTGCCTGCACGACGGCGTGGTGGCCGATGCCGACCTGCTCGACGCCGGCGTGATCTTCGGCACCGGCTTCGCGCCGTTCCGCGGTGGCCCGCTGCAGCACGTCAAGGCGGTGGGCGCCGACAAGCTCAAGGCGCGCCTGGACGTGCTGGCCAACCGCTACGGTGGCCGCTTCAAGCCGCGCGCCGGCTGGGATTCGCTGTGAGCAGGTCCACCTGCCTGGCCATGGGCCTGGCCATCGCGGGGCTGTCCGCCCCCGCGATGGCGAACGAAAAAGCGCTGCGGCCGCTGGCGATCGTGTACGTCACCGACGAAGGCTGCGTCGCCGCCAGTGGCGAGCAGGACCGCGTGGAGTGGCTGGACGACCGGCGCGCCATCTACCACCTGCACCTGATGCTGAACTCCCGCGAGCGCATCCACGAAGGCCGGCTGGACATCGACATCAGCCCGGGCAAGGTGGTCGCGTTCGTGCCCGTGCAGGTGCTCGAGCCGGCTGCCGGCGAACCGGTGGCCACCTGCATTCGCCCGGTGACGCTGGAGATGACGGTCGAACCGATCGAGCGCGGCAATTACGACTGGGAGTTCCGCCGCGGCACGCGGGCCCAGGCCACCGCCCGGGAAGCCGAGGCGCGGGCGAAGGCCGACGGCACCGCGGCGCCCGTCATCGAGCCCGCGGCCGAAGCCGAACCCGTCGTCCGGCAGCGCTGACCCACGCGCACCGGATCAGCCGCTGCAGCCCCTGAGCTGCAGGCGCTGGCCAGAGCGGATCACGTAGGGCGCAGGCAGCCCGTTGGATCGCGCCAGCGCGTCGGCGCCGGCGCAGCCGTGGCGGCGGGCGATGCTGCTCAGCGTGTCGCCCGACTTCACCCGGTAGGTGCGTGCGGCCGACGGCGCGCTGTAGGGCGCACGGGTAGCCGTAGCGGGCACGGTCGGCTTGCTGGCGGCCATCAGCGCCAGCGCGATCTCGGCGCGCGGGCCTGACAGGCAGGACGCCTGGTACAGCGGCGGCACCGCCACCGGCACGCGCAGCTCGGTGCCCGCGGCGATCGCCGCATGCGGCTCGTAGCGCGGGTTGAGGTTGCGCAGCGGCCGGAAGTAGCCCTCGCGCGGACCGCCCAGGCAAATGGACAGCTGGTAGATGGACGCCGGCGCGGCCAGCTTCATCACCGTCGCCGCACCATTGACCTTCGGGAACTCCAGGCCATATTCCTCGGGGTGGAGGAACAGCCACGCCGCCGCCAGCACGTAAGGCACGTAGTCGCGCGTTTCAGGCGGCAGCTGCGCATAGACCGCCGGGTCCCAGAAGTCCCTGCCGCCCGACGCCTGCTTGAGCCGGAGCGCGCGGCCCTCGCCGCCGTTGTAGGCGGCCACGGCGAACTCCAGGTCGTTGTTGAGCTCGGCGAAGCGTTCGTTGAAGTACAGCACGCTGGCGCGCGCGGCCAGCTGCGGGTCGTAGCGGGTGTCGAAGCCGTCGCGCCAGCCCAGGCCGAAGCGCGCGCCCGTGGCCGGCATGAACTGCAGGGGGCCGGCCGCGCCCGCGCTCGACACGGCGTGCACGCGGCCGTTGGATTCCTTGGCCAGGATGCCGAACAGCAGCGCCTCGGGCAGGCCCGCCTTTTCATACTCGGGCCACATCAGGAAGCGCATCTGCTGGTAGTTCTCCCAGCTGGTGATCAGGCTGGGGCGCATCCAGGTGAGCCATTCGGCCATCGCAGCCTTCACCGGTTCGTTGAGTTCGATCAACTCGCGCAGGTCGCGGCCCTTGAGCAGGGTGATCGAGCGGCCCGCCTCGGGCATGGCGCCCAGCACGCCGGCGCGTTCGGCGCTGCCGCCGATGCCGGCTGCGGCGGCGCCGAAGCCCTCGCCGCCCGCGGCCAGGTCGGCGCCCTGCTGCACCAGCGCATCGTAGGCAGCCAGGAAGCGCGAGACATCGCAGCCGCGGGTGTCACCGCAGCGGCGCGCGGCGTCCAGCAGCTGGGCCGACGCCTTGCGGACGGCCTCGCGGCCCGGCCCGGCTTCGCCCTTGCGCAGCTGGGCCACGCCGGCGCGGTACTGCGCGCTGGCCTGGTCCAGCACGTCGTATAGCTTCTGGGCATTGGCCGGCACGCGGCGGGCCTCCGCGCCAGGGGACGACAACAGCGCGCAGGCGCCAAGTGCAAGGACGAACAGGGATGACGCGCGCATGGGCAGGTTCCGGACGGCAGGCGGGCAGCCTAGCGGCCGCGGCGGCGCCGGGGCAAGCCGCGGGCTAGAATCCGCCGGAACATTCCACGACGGAGCGGTCACTGATGAGCGACATCCTGATCGGCAAGGGCGACCTGCCCGTGCGCCTGCTGGGCAAGTACGGCAACCGCCACGGCCTGGTCGCCGGCGCCACGGGCACCGGCAAGTCGGTGACCCTGATGGTGATGGCCGAGGGATTCTCGCGCCTGGGCGTGCCGGTGTTCATGGCCGACGTGAAGGGCGACATCGCCGGTCTTGCCGTGCCCGGGACGCCCAGCGAGAAGCTGGCCGCGCGCGTGCAGCAAATCGGCGTGGAGGGCCATGTCAACGAAGCCAGCCCGGTGGTGTTCTGGGACCTGTACGGCAAGCTCGGCCACCCGGTCCGCACCACGGTGTCGGAAGTGGGCCCGGCGCTGATGGCGCGCATGCTCGAACTCAACGACGTGCAGTCGGGCGTGATGGACATCGCCTTCAAGCTGGCCGACGACCAGGGCCTGCTGCTGCTGGACCTGGAGGACCTGCGCGCCCTGCTCGGCTTCGTCACCGAGAACAAGGCCGACATCGGCAAGCAGTACGGCCTGGTCAGCACGCAGTCGGTGGCCGCGATCCAGCGCGCGCTGCTGCGGCTCGAGCAGGACGGCGGCGAGCAGTTCTTCGGCGAGCCGGCGCTGCAGCTGGCCGACCTGATGCGCCAGGACATGTCCGGCCGCGGCATCATCAACCTGCTGGCGGCCGACCAGTTGATCCTGCGGCCGCGGCTGTATTCGAGCTTCCTGCTGTGGCTGCTCTCCGAGCTGTTCGAGACGCTGCCCGAGGTGGGCGACCTGGACGTGCCCAAGCTGGTGTTCTTCTTCGACGAGGCGCACCTGCTGTTCGGCGACTGCCCGCCGGCGCTGCGGCAGCGCGTCGAACAGGTGGTGCGCCTGATCCGCTCCAAGGGCGTGGGCGTGTACTTCTGCTCGCAGAACCCCGACGACATCCCCGACACCGTGCTGGGCCAACTGGGCAACCGCGTGCAGCACGCGCTGCGCGCCTACACCCCGCGCGACCAGAAAGCGGTGCGCACCGCCGCGGAAACGTTCGTGCAGAACCCCAAGCTCGACGTCGCCAAGGTGATCGGCGAACTGGGCGTGGGCGAGGCGCTGGTGTCGATGCTGCTCGACAAGGGCATCCCGATGCCGGTGGAACGCGCGCTGATTGCGCCGCCGCGCTGCCGCATGGGCGCCATCACGCCCGAAGAGCGCGCCGCCGTGCGCGGCCGCAGCCCGGTGGGCGGCAAGTACGACACCGGCGTGAACCGCGAGTCGGCCTTCGAGATGCTGGCCAAGCGGGCCGAGCAGGCCACGGCCCCGGCGCCCGCACCCGGCGCCGGCCAGGACGCGCCGGCGCCCGGCAAGGCCGCCGAGCCAGCGCCTTCCAGGCTCGACGACTTCCTGTGGGGCACCAAGCGCCGCCAGGGCGCGGTGGAAGCCGCGGCGAAGTCGGCCACGCGCACCGTCGCCACCGGCCTGGGCCGCCAGCTGCTGCGCGGCATCCTGGGCAGCCTGCTGGGCGGCAAGAAGCGCTGATCCGGGGCGCCGCCTCAGCGGCCGCCACCGCCACCGCCGCCACCGCCGCCACCGGACGAACCGCCGCCACCGCCGCCCGAACTCGAACCGGGCGGCGTGGACGACGAAGAAATCTCGCGGGTCAGCGCACTGCCCAGCGACGAACCCATGCTGGCCAGCCCCATCGTGCCGACCGGGCCGCGGCCGTGGTACCAGGACGGTGACGCTTCGCGCGCCGCCGATTCACCTATCGCGCGGATGAACTTGCCGGTCCAGGCCTTCTCGACCTCCAGCGCCATCGCGAAAGGCAGCAGCGCCTCGTAGCGCCCCGCGTCCAGTGCCGGCTCGGCGCCCGCGACGGCGGGACCCTGGAGCGACTTGAGTTCGTCGCGCTCGGCCACGCCCAGGTAAAGGCGCAGGCCTTCGATCTCGTCGAGCAGCTTGCGCCCTTCCAGGGTGGGCGCCTTGAGCAGGAAGGCGAACGTGATGTGCGCCGCCAGCGCCAGCGCCGCCAGCACCACCAGGGCCAGCACGCCCGCGCCACCCGACGCCACCGCCGCGACGACGCCCACGACGAGGGAGAACAAGAAGCCCAACATCAGGCTGCCGCCGTTGCCGACGAAGTAGCGCGGCTTGAGCTTCTTGGTCATCGCGACCACCTGCGCCATGATGGCGCCGCTGACGCGCGAAGCCTCGGTGTTCTTGAGCACGATCTGATCGCCGGCCGCGAACAGCTTGGCCGCCAGCGCGCGCTGGCTCTCGCCGAGCGTCATGGCATCGGCGCCCGGCACCCTCACCAGGCGCCAGCCGTCGGTCTTGCTGCTGCCGCCCTCGTGGATCTCGAGGTAGCCGCGCACGCCCATGTCCACCACGTCCGAGGCGAAGCACAGGTGGTCGTGGCTCATGCGCCGCAGCATGCGCAGTTCGCCCGGGGTGAAACCTTCAGGCACCTCGTAGCGCGGGAAGATCGGCCCGGCCTGGGGATCCCGGCCGTAGCGGTGCCAGCACCAGCCATAAAAGGCCACCAGGGCCAGCAGGCCCGCCAAACCGACCAGCACGCCGCCGTTGTCGCGCAGGAACCAGCCCCAGCGCTGCGCCGGCGTGGGCTCGGCCACCAGGCCCTTGGGAAAACCAACCACGATCGTCAGCCCCTGCTGCGGCGAAAGCGCCGCCGTGGTGCGGAACGTCGCGACGCCATCGGTCGGCGCGGCCGCTTCGAAGGCCGCGCCCTTTTCGCCGTCGTAGCCGGTGTAGCCGTCCAGCCGCATCTGCACGCGCGGCACCGCGGCGGGCAGCTGCACGCGCGCCTGCACCTGCTCGATCGGGAACGCCCAGCCCAGGCCGGTGACGTTCCAGTAGATCTCGTCGTGCTCGTCGAAGAAGCCCAGCTGCCGGGTGGTGCGGTAGCGAAGGGTGAAGGTGATGTCGGACGGCACCGGCAGGAAGTCGTCGTTGCCGGTGTTGATGCGCACGCCGTTGGGCATCGCTTCGGTGAAATGCGGCTCGGGCCGGCCGTCGCGCTCGACGCCCAGAAGCTTGAAGTCCACCACCATGCGGTTGCCGAAACGGTCCTTGTACCGGGTGGGGAAATCACGGTAGATGCCGCGGCGGATCTGGTTGCCCTCGGCGCGCACACGCAGGGTCTCGACCACGTCCAGGCTGCCGTCGGCGTTGACCTTGAGCTCGCTGTCGTAGCTCAGGATGCGCTCCTGCGCCGCCACCGGCGCCAGCAGCGCGAGCCATGCCAGCGCCGCGGCCAGCAGCGGCCGGATCACGCGCCCAGCTCCAGCCTGGGCGCCACGCCGGCGTCTTCGCCGGCCTTGAAGTACTCGGCCTCGGCGAAGCCCAAAGCGCGCGCCACCACCAGGTCCGGGAAACGCTGCACGCCGTCGTTGAGCCCGCGCACCGCGCCGTTGTAGAAGCGGCGCGCGTACTGCAGGTGGTCCTCGACGTCCACCAGGTCGCGCTGCAGCGCCAGGAAGTTCTCGCTGGCCTTGAGCTCGGGGTACGCTTCCTTGATCACCAGCAGGCGGGCCACGTCGGTTTCGATCGCCTGTTCCAGGCTGGCCAGCCGCGCCGGCGAGGTGGTGGCCATGGCCTGCGAGCGCAGTTCGGTCACGCGTTCCAGCACGGCCTTTTCATGGCCGGCGTAGGCGCGCACGGCCTCCACCAGGCGCGGCACCAAATCGTGGCGGCGCATCAGCTGCACGTCGATGTCGCTCCAGCCCGCCTTGACCAAGTTGCGCAGGCGCACCAGCCGGTTGAAGGCGAAGATCGCCCAGGCCAGCAGGCACCCGACGAGGAAACCCAGCACCCAGACCATATGCCGCTCCCCTGCCCGACCGTGCCGATGACAGCCTGATTATCGGCACAGGACGCGCGCCCCGGCCAGCGCCATGGGCCACGCACGCTTAGAATCAGTCTCCCGTATCCGACAAGCCCCTCGATGTCACGCTGGCGCCCGCCCTCCGAAGCCTCCACCGCCATCATCACCCGGGCCGGGTTCGAGCGGCTGCGCGCCGAACTGGACGACCTGTGGCGCGTGCGCCGGCCCGAAGTGGTGAAAGCCCTCGCGGCCGCCGCCGCCGAGGGTGACCGCAGCGAAAACGCCGAATACACCTATCGCAAGAAGCAGCTGGGCGAAATCGACCGGCGGGTTCGCTACCTCAGCAAGCGGCTGGAGGCGCTCAAGGTCGCCGAGGGCCGGCCTTCGGACGTGGCCGCGATTTTCTTCGGCGCCACCTTCGATATCGAGGACGTCGAGGGCGGAGCCCCCATTTGCTACCGCATCGTCGGCCCCGACGAAACCGACGCCAGGGCCGGCTGGATCAGCATCGACTCGCCGCTGGCGCGCGCTGCCCTGCGCAAGCGGGTGGACGATGAGTTCGAGGTGACGCTGCCCACCGGCGTGGCGCGCTACGTCATCCTGGCCGTCTCCTACGACGGGTAGCAGGGCCTTCCGGCCCGACGACCTTCGCCGAAAGCCCCCGGGACTGAAGGCCCTCCCACAGGCTCAGTCCTCGTCGGGACCGACCAGGCCAAACAGGTCGTGTTCGTCGCTGCCCATGATGCGCACTTCGCAGAAGTCGCCAGGCTTCAGGCCCGCGGCGGCGCCGTCCTGGATCTGCACCAGGCCGTCGATCTCCGGCGCGTCGGCTTTGGACCGGCCAATGGCCAGCTCGCCGTCGATCTCGTCAATGAGCACCGTCTGCACCGTGTCGACCTTGCGCTCGAGCTTCTCGGCGCTGATCTGCGCCTGCAGCTCCATGAAGCGGGCCAGGCGCTCCTGCTTCACTTCCTCGGGCACGGGATCGGGCAGGTCGTTGGCGCGCGCTCCGTCCACCGGCGAGTACGCGAAGGCGCCCACGCGATCAAGCTCGGCCATGTCCAGGAACGACAGCAGCTGCTCGAAGTCCTCGTCGGTTTCGCCCGGGAAGCCGACGATGAAGGTGCTGCGGATGGTGATGTCGGGGCAGATGGCGCGCCAGCGCTGGATGCGCTCGAGCGTCTTGTCCACCGCGCCCGGGCGCTTCATCAGCTTGAGGATGCGCGGGCTGGCGTGCTGGAACGGGATGTCCAGGTAGGGCAGCAGCTTGCCGTCGGCCATCAGCGGAATGATGTCGTCCACGTGCGGGTACGGGTACACGTAGTGCAGGCGGGTCCAGATGCCCAGCTCGGACAGGCCTTCGCACAGGCCCTTCATGCGGGTCTGCCAGGGTTTGCCGCGCCATTCGCGCTCGGCGTACTTCATGTCCACGCCGTAGGCACTGGTGTCCTGGGAGATCACCAGCAGCTCGCGCACGCCGCCCTTGGCCAGTTTCTCGGCCTCGCGCAGCACCTCGTCCACCGGGCGCGACACCAGGTCGCCGCGCATGGACGGGATGATGCAGAAGCTGCAGCGGTGGTTGCAGCCCTCGGAAATCTTAAGGTAGGCGTAGTGCTTGGGCGTGAGCTTGAGGCCGTAGTCGGGCAGCAGGTTCACGAACGGGTCGTGCCGCGGCGGCAGCGCGTCGTGCACCGCGCTCATCACGCTGCCGTAGTCCTGCGGGCCGCTGATGGACAGCACGCCCGGATGGGCGGCGCGGATCTGCTCGGGGCGCTTGCCCAGGCAGCCGGTGACGATGACCTTGCCGTTCTCGGCCAGCGCTTCGCCGATGGCGTCCAGGCTTTCCGCCACG
>JANOJQ010000010.1:0-13867 GCA_031418815.1 Lysobacteraceae bacterium | reverse complement strand
CCGAGGGGGTAGCTTTCCTCGTTAATCCAGCTGCAAAACTTAGTTGCCAACGACGACAACTACGCTCTCGCCGCTTAAGGCGTAAGCCCCGAACCCACTTGTGCCCGTGCTCGTGGATGTAGGGTCATTATCACGGAACAGCTGCCGGCGGCGACCCGCCAACCAGCAGTGAACTTAGCGGGTGTGGACGACGGTGTGCCTCGCACGTTGTGTTGCCGTCGTACGAGAACTAACAACGAGCTAAGCATGTAGTACCGGAGATGGCGTGCTCTCGGACGGGGGTTCAACTCCCCCCACCTCCACCAACAAACAACAACGCCACCCTCGGGTGGCGTTGTTGTTTGTGGCCTTTTTGGTCGCGCAAGGCCGTTACAAGGTGGAGCTGCTTCGAAAGCGTCGCCTGGGATGACGCCATTAAAAGGTACAAGCGACGCCCCCCGTTATGAATCCGTTGCTTGGCTCGCAAGAAGCCTGGATTGTGATTCCGGTTGTCGTGGGTTCGAACCCGATCAGCCACCCCAAAATTTATAATAAAAAGCCCGCGATTGCTGGCTTTTAACTGGGTCAAGCACATATCAAAGTTACTTGCGTTGTAAATTCATAAATGCAACGAATTACCTACAGCTTCGCCAATCGGAGACATGCAAATGAAGTGTAAAGTCATCGCACTACTTCTGATATGTGGGTTCTGCAGTAGCGCCAGCTTGGCTGAGGATGACAAAAAAGCAGGTGACATTCCGCCGCCGTGCGAAAGACCTGACTATAAAGGCGTCACGCCTAGCGAATCAGCCGCTAAAGGCAAAGCCTACCAGGAATGCCTGAAAAATCGTTCACTTATGATTCGCGAAAATGCCGCCAAAGATAAGGCGGAAAGAGAACGAAACCGCGCTGCTGGACAACACCCCGGAAGCGGCGCAAGTGATGACGAAAAGAAAAAAGAGCGCGCTGAACAGCAACGACAGCGTCGCGAACTAGAAGAGGCTAAGAAAAAAGAACGTCAAGAACAGCTACGCCAGCGGCAAGAGGCGGAGGCTGTCAAAAAGAAAGAACGTCAAGAGCAATTACGCCAGCGGCAAGAGGCGGAGGCTGCCAAAAAGAAAGAACGTCAAGAACAATTAAGGCAACGTCAAGAAGAAGAAGCGGCAAAGAAAAAAGCGCGCGAAGAAAATATGGGGCGCTAGTTATCCTGAGTTGGCCAGCCATGTCCTGGTCCCGATGCCCGGGGCATGGCCGTCTTCATCCGAGATCGTGCCGTGAAAGTGCTCGGTGTCGGCCTGAATCGCCCCGGCTTTCCCGGAGGCTCCAGCTCTTGAGAGGATGGAGCCATCAACACTAGAGCAAAGTTTTTCCCCGAAGTGCGCGTGCGGGCAGTCCGGAAACGAATGCCTGCTCAGGGCGGCGTGAACGGGGGTAGATTTGGGGGTACGCCTCCACCCTGCCCGGCTGAAACCCGCGCGGTTCGGGCGTTCGGGACGGCTTTTAAGTGGCCCCCACCCCACCATTCGCGGACCTGCCAGGGTCAAAAGAAGCAAAAAACCCCGCCTGATCGCGGGGTTTTTTGTGGGCGATGCTTTCCGGAGGCTGGCCGCTCAGTTGGCGGGGGCTTCTTCGCCCAGGTAGGCGGTGGCGCTGGCGGCGGCGGTGTCCACGGCGGTCTTGGCCGCCATCAGGCTGGCCTGGCTGGCGGTGACGTCAGCCTGGGCCTGGCTGATCTCGATGCGCACGGCGTTCACGGCTTCGGCGGCCTTCTCGGCCCTGCCGCGATCGGCGTTGACCCGCTCGCGGGTGACGCGGCCGCGGGCGGCCTGGGTTTCGGTGCGGCTGAGCTGCTTTTCGGCTTCGATCCGGGCGGCGTCGGCCTTGTCGAGGTTGGCGCGCGCGGCGGCCAGCTTGGTTTCGCCGCCGGCCAGTGCCGCGCGTGCGGCCTCGACGGCGGTGATGGCTTCTTGCAGCTGCGCCTGCACCTTCGCCAGCTCCTCCGGCGAGCCGGTGGCGGCATGCGCGGGCAGGCCGCCGGCGCACAGCGCCATCGCCAGCAGCCAGGCCGCGGTGTGGCGCTTGGTTTGGTTCGTCATGGTTTCTCTCCCGATGGCCTGCCGGGCCGTAGCCCCTGCCGCGAGTCTAGCCGAACCGCGCGCGCGGTAAACCGCGCCGGTTGCGCGGCGCGTGCGTGAACTGGTGTAGGTTCCAGTCACATGGCACGCGCCTCCCCAAACCCCCTGCCCCGGCTTCCGCCGCGCGCCCGCACCTGGCTGCGGCGCGCGCTGGTCGCCTGGGTCGGCTGGCTGCTGCTGTCCACCTTGCTGCTGAACCAGCCGCTGATCGACAACTGGATCAACCGCAAGCCGCTGCGCGCGCACCTGGGCTGGGACTTCGCACTGTCCGTGGTGCCCGGCCACGTGATGGCCTGGGGCGTCACCCTGCGCGGCCACTCGCGGCGCCAGGGCTGGGCCATCCACGCGCCGCGCGCGTCGGTGTGGTTCGTGCCGTGGGCGCTGATCCATCGCGAGATCCGGCTGCATGGCCTGCGCGCCCATGGCGCAGCGGCCCACGTGAAACCCAGCCGCGTCCGGTTTGATCCCGTGCCTGGCAAGGCCCACCCCTGGACCATCACCCTGCCCGACCTGCAGGCCATCAACCTGGGCTCGGTGCTGATCGAGGGAACGATGACCGCCACCGGCAGGGCCTCTGCGTCGATGGACCTGCGCAAGGCGCTGTCGGGCGGCCCATTCGAAATCACCCGTGGCGAGCTCGACTGGCAGCAGCTGCAGATCGTGGCCGGGCCGGCTGCGCCGGTGCGCGGCGGCAGCGTCACCGGCAAGTTCGCGGTGGAAGCGTTCGTGCCCTCGAAGACCACTCTTGTGCAGAAGCTGCAGGCGGTCACCGCCGACCTGCAGGTGGACCTGGTGCTGCCGCCGCTGGCGCTGGACTCGGACGGCCTGCGCGCGGACGAATTTGGCCCGGCGCGCGGCGAACTGAAAGGCCGGCTGGTGCTGGCGGACAAGAGCGTGGACCAGCGCACGCGGCTGTCCCTGCGCCAGCCGCTGCACGTGGCCGCAGACGGGCTGGAGGACGAGCGCGCGCTCGAAGCCGACCTGCGCATCCGCAACGACCGGGTTGAACTGAAAGCCTCGCTGCCGCCGGGCGCCAAGCGCGGCACCGTGGTCAACGTGGACCTGTCGCTGCCGCGCAGCGCGGCCCGGCGCATCACCGCCTCGGTCGGCCGCAAGGGCGACCCCACCGTGGCGGCGGACACCGTGGATGCCCTGGGCGGCGCCACCGGCACCGTGGACCTGCGCCTGCGCTTCCGGTCGCTGTCGCTGCTGCAGCCCTGGCTGGCGCGCTGGAAAGGCCTGGAGGCCTCGGGCAAGGGCTGGCTGGACGCCAAGATCCGGCTGCAGGACGGCCAGCTGATGCCCGAAAGCCGGCTGGTCTTCGAGGACGCCGAACTGCGGCTGTCGGCGCTGGGCCACCGGATCGACGCGCGCATGGACGGCGAACTGCTGCGGCTGCCGGGCCCGCCCGCCCAGCGCCGGCTGATGCTGCAGCGCGTGCAGATGCGCGGGCCCGACGGCGAGCTGCTGCTGTCCGACGCCGGCGCCCAGCTCGACCTGGCCCAGGCCCATCCCGAAGACACGCTGTTCGATCCGCCCATCGTCTCGCTCACGATGACCGACGCCGCCATCCCCGACCTGCAGGTGTTCAACCGCTACTTCCCGCCGGGCTCGGTGTCCTTCGGCGAAGGCAAGGCCGCGCTGGGACTGGGACTCACGGTGGTGCCGGACACCGGCCACGCCCACGGCGCGCTGCGCATCGACTCGCCGCTGGCGCGGGTGCAGGTGGCCGACCTGCCGCTGCGCGGCAAGGTGGCCATCTCCGCCACGCTCGAGGATGCCGACCTGGCGCTGCGCGACGTGCAGGTACAGGACCTGCGCGTGGACCTGAGCCAGGTCAACTTCCCGCAGCGCGAGGGTCCGCCGGTGGCGAACTGGTGGCTGCGCATGCACGTGCCGCGCGCGAAGGCCAACGTGGCCATGCCGCTGCTGCTGGACGGCGACGCCACGCTGGCGATGTCCGACCTGCGCCTGGTGCTGGCGCTGTTCGGCCGCCGCGGCGACTACCCGATGTGGCTGCTGCGCCTGGCCGACGCCGGCCAGGTCGACGCCAGCGGCCGCTTCCGGCTGGCCGGCGGCGAGCTGGCCCTGGACAACGTGCGCGCGCGCAACCGGCGCTACACGCTCGAAGCCCGCCTGCGCCTGGCCGAAGGCCGCCGCGACGGCCGCATGCTGGCGCAGTGGGGCCCGCTGGCGGTGGGCGTGGGGCTGGACCGGGGTGCGTCGAAGCTGCGCCTGCGCGGTGCCCGCGAATGGTACGAAACCGACACCCCGTGACGCCGGCTCAGCCGACGTAGACGGTCTTGATGTTCATGAACTCGTGGATGCCGTGCTCGGCCAGCTCGCGGCCGTAGCCCGAGGCCTTGGTGCCGCCGAACGGCAGGCGCACGTCGCTGCGCACGATGGCGTTGACGAAGCAGGCGCCGGCGGTGATCTTGCGCGCCGCGGCATCGCCGCGCGCCGTGTCGCGGGTCCAGACGCTGGCGCCCAGGCCGAAGGCCGTGTCGTTGGCGATGCGCAGCGCGTCAGCTTCGTCCCTCGCGCGGATGACGCTGGCCACCGGGCCGAACAGCTCCTCGCCATAGGCCGGCATGCCGGGCACCACGTGGTCCAGAATCGAGGCCGGGTAGACGGTAGCGCCCTGCCCCGGCGCGCAGCCGAGCAGCGGCTTGGCGCCCTGGGCGATGCTGGCCTGAACCTGCTTGTGCAGCTCGTCGCGCAGGTCGGCGCGGGCCATCGGCGCCAGGCCGGTGCCATCGGCGTGCGGGTCGCCCGGCTGCAGGCGCGCGCTGGCCTCGACGAAGCGGCGCACGAACTCGTCGGCGACCGCGTCCACCACGATGAAGCGCTTGGCGGCGATGCAGGTCTGGCCGGCATTGCCAAAGCGCGACAGCACGGCCATCGGCACGGCCTTGTCGAGGTCGGCGTCCTCGAGCACCACGAACGGGTCGCTGCCGCCCAGCTCCAGCACGCACTTCTTGAGGTGCTTGCCGGCCGTGGCCGCGACCGAACGCCCGGCCCGGTCGCTGCCGGTGAGCGTGACCGCCTTGATGCGCGGGTCGGCGATGACGCCGGCGGTCTGGTCGCTGTCGATGTGCAGCACGGCGAACACGCCGGCCGGCACGCCCGCTTCCGCCAGCACGCCGGCGATGGCGTCGGCGCAGCGCGGCACGTTGGTGGCGTGCTTGAGCACCGCCACGTTGCCGGCCATCAGGGACGGCGCCAGGAAGCGGAACACCTGCCACAGCGGGAAATTCCACGGCATCACCGCCAGCACGCAGCCGATCGGCTCGTACGTGACGTAGCTGCGCGATGCGTCGGTGGCGATGGGCTGGTCGGCCAGGTAGTCGCCGGCGTGGGTGGCGTAGTACTCGCAGGCCGCGGCGGACTTCTCGATCTCGGCCAGCGCCTCGCGGCGCAGCTTGCCCATGTCGCCGGTCATCACGGTGGCGATGGCGTCGCGCCGGGCGCGCAGCACCGCGGCGACCTTGTGCAGGCAGGCACCGCGTTCGGCCAGCGCCAGCGCCGACCACGCCGGGAACGCGCGGTCGGCCGCGGCCAGCGCGGCTTCGATGCCGGCCGCGCCAAGGCTGTCGTGCCGGCGCACTTCGCCGGTCCAGGGGTCACGGTTCTCGACGCTCATGGGTCAGCCCTTCTGCAGCGCCATCTGCATGTCGCGCTGGCGCTTCTTGTCGTCACGGGTCATCAGCCACCAGCCGATCAGCGCGGCGATGGACACCGCCAGGATCATCAGGGTGGCCAGCGCATTGATCTTGGGGCTCAGGCCCAGCCGCACCGACGAAAACACCTTCATCGGCAGCGTGGTGGACGAGGGGCCGGACACGAAGCTGGCGATCACCAGGTCGTCCAGCGACAGCGTGAACGCCAGCAGCCAGCCCGAGATCAGCGCCGGGGCGATGATGGGCAGGGTGATCACGAAGAACACCTTCAGCCGGTTCGCGCCCAGGTCCATCGCCGCTTCTTCCAGCGAGCGGTCCAATTCGCCCAGCCGCGACGAGATCACCACCGTGACGAAGGCCATGCAGAAGGTGACGTGGGCGATCCAGATGGTGAGCATGCCGCGCTGCTCGCCGATGCCGATGATGGGCCCGATGGACACGAACAGCAGCAGGATCGACAGGCCGGTGATCACCTCGGGCATCACCAGCGGCGCGGTGATCAGCGCGCCGAACAGGGTCTTGCCGCGGAAGTCGCGGAAGCGCGTCATCACCATCGCCGACATCGTGCCCAGCACCACCGAAGCGCACGCGGTCCAGAACGCCACCTGCACGCTTACCCAGGCCGCCGACATCATCTGCTGGTCGCGGAACAGCTCGCCGTACCACTTCACCGAAAAACCCGACCACACCGTCACCAGCCGCGATTCGTTGAAGGAATAGACGATCAGGCTGAGGATGGGCGCATAGAGGAAGACGAAGCCCAGCACCAGCATCGTCAGCGTGAACTTGGAATTGCGGGGCTGGCTCATGACAGCCTCGACTCCATTTCCTTGGACTGGTAGCGGTGGAAGACCATGATGGGGATGATCAGCAGCGCCAGCATCACGATCGCCACGGCCGAGGCCACGGGCCAGTCGCGGTTGTTGAAGAACTCCTGCCACAGCACGCGGCCGATCATCAGCGTGTCGGCGCCGCCCAGCATTTCCGGGATCACGAACTCACCCACCACCGGGATCAGCACCAGCATGGCGCCGGCGATGATGCCGGCCTTGGACAGCGGCAGGGTGATGGTGAAGAACGACTTCCACGGCCGCGCGCCCAGGTCGTTGGCGGCTTCGATCAGGCTGTGGTCGTGCTTGACCAGGTTGGCGTACAGCGGCAGCACCATGAACGGCAGGTAGGCGTAGACGATGCCGATGTACACCGCCACCGGCGTGTGCAGGATTTGCAGCGGCTGGTCGATCAGGCCGATGTTCATCAGGAAGTTGTTGAGCAGGCCGTTGTTCTTGAGGATGCCCACCCAGGCGTAGATGCGGATCAGGAACGAAGTCCACGACGGCAGGATGACCAGCATCAGGGCGATGTTGCGGTTGGCCGGCGACATGCGCGCGATCGAGTAGGCGATCGGGTAGCCGATCAGCACGCACAGGAAGGTCGATATCACCGCGATCTTGAGCGAGCTCAGGTAGGCGTTGACGTACAGGTTGTCGCGCACCAGGTACAGGTAATTGGCGGTGTTGAGGCTGAGCTTGAGGCTGTCGCCCACCCACTCCACCAGCGGCGTGTAGGGCGGCATGGCGATGGCCGCGCTGGCGAAGCTGATCTTGAGCGCGATGGCGAACGGCACCGCGAAGAACAGCAGCATCCAAAGGTAGGGCACCGCGATCACCAGCCAGCGCGGGCCGGGCAGGTGTTTGCGCAGTGAAGCGGCGAACCGCTTCATGAGGTCAGCACCACGCCGGCCTGGTCGTCCCAGCTCAGCCACACCGCGTCGTTCCAGGTGAACTTCTCGCTGGCCCAGCGCTGGCTGTTGATCATGTTGGCCAGGATCTTGCTGCCGTTGGCCAGCCGGACGTGGAAGACCGAGTGGCTGCCGAAGTAGGCGATGTCCTCGATGATGCCCTTGACCTTGTTGTGCGGCTGGGCCGGCTCGTCCTTGCTGACGGCCACCTTCTCGGGCCGCAGCGCCAGGGCCACGTCCTGGCCTTCGAAGCCGGTGACGCCGTGGCCGACGTAGGCCAGGCAGTCCAGCGCCGGGCTGGTGATGGTGATGAAATCCTTCTCGTCGTCCTTGATCTTGCCCTCGATCAGGTTCACCGAGCCGATGAACTCGGCGGTGAACCGGCAGCTGGGCTGTTCGTAGATTTCATCGGGCGTGCCCAGCTGGCGGATCCAGCCGGCGTCCATGATGGCGATGCGGTGGGCCATGGTCATGGCCTCTTCCTGGTCGTGGGTGACCATGACGCAGGTGACGCCCAGGCGCTCGACGATGTTCACCAGTTCAAGCTGCATCTGCGAGCGCAGCTTCTTGTCCAGCGCGCCCATGGGCTCGTCCAGCAGCAGCAGCTTGGGGCTCTTGGCCAGCGACCGGGCCAGCGCCACGCGCTGCTGCTGGCCGCCCGACAGCTGGTGCGGCCGGCGCTTGGCGAACTTCTCCATCTGCACCAGGGCCAGCATCTCGGCCACGCGCCGGGCGATGTCGGCCTTGGGCATGCCGTCCTGCTTGAGCCCGAAGGCGATGTTCTGCTCCACCGTCATGTGCGGGAACAGCGCATACGACTGGAACATCATGTTGATCGGCCGCTCGTAGGGCGGCAGCGCAGTGATGTCCTGGCCGTCCAGGATCACCCGGCCCTTGGTCGGCGTCTCGAACCCGCCCAGCACGCGCAGCAGGGTGGACTTGCCACAGCCCGAGGCGCCCAGCAGGGCGAAGATCTCGCCCTTGCGGATCGACAGGCTGACGTCGTCCACCGCCACGAAGCCGTCGAACTCCTTGCGCACCGATTCGATGCGCAGGTAGTTGTCCGCGCCCAGCTTGTCGGTCTTGGGCGCGCCTGCCGGCGCGCCGTTGGCTACGGCAGCCATCGCGCTTACTGCCCCGTCTTGAGCGTGGTCCAGTGGCGGGTGAACAGGCGGTCCACCTCGGGCGGAAGCACCGCCAGCGTGTACAGGCCCTTCTTCGCCTCTTCGGTCGGGTAGATGCCCGGGTCGTCGAGGATGGCCTTGTCCACGGACGGCAGGGCCGCCTGGTTGGCGCTGGCATACATCACGTAGTTTTGCACGCCGGCCATCACGTCCGGGCGCATCAGGTAGTCGATGAACAGGTAGGCATTGTCGAGGTTGGTGGCGCCCTTGGGGATGGCCAGCATGTCGAACCACATCGGCGCGCCCTCCTTGGGGATGACGTACGCCACCTCGACGCCCTTGTTGGCCTCGGCCGCGCGGTCCTTGGCCTGGATGATGTCGCCCGACCAGCCCACGGCCACGCAGATGTCGCCATTGGCCAGGTCGTTGATGTACTGCGACGAGTGGAAGTAGGTGATCGACGGACGCAGCTGCTTCAGCCGGTCGACGCCCTTCTGGATCACCGCCTGGTCGAAGCTGTTGGGCTCTTCGCCCAGGTAGTCCAGCACCGGCGGGATGATCTCGGACGGGGTGTCGAGGAAAGCCACGCCGCAGCCCTTGAGCTTGGCCAGGTTCTCGGGCTCGAACACCATCGCCCAGCTGTCGAGCGGGAAATCGTCGCCGAGCGCTTCCTTCACCTTCGCCACGTTGAAGCCGATGCCGGTGGTGCCCCAGAGGTAGGGCACGGCGTGGCCGTTGTCGGTGTCGTTGTTGGCCAGCAGGGACATGATGGCCGGGTCGAGGTTGCCGTAGTTCTTGAACCGGGCCTTGTCCAGCGGCTGGAACACGCCCGCCTGGATCTGGCGCGACAGGAAGGTCAGCGACGGCACCACGATGTCGTAGCCGGTGTTGCCGGCCATGAGCTTGGCCTCGAGCACTTCGTTGGAATCGAACACGTCGTAGGTGACCTTGATGCCGGTCTCCTTCTCGAAGTTGGCGATGGTGTCTTCGGCGATGTAGTCCGACCAGTTGTAGATGTTGAGCACCTTGGTGGGCTCGGCCGGGGCCGGGGCCGCGGTGCTGGCGTCGGGGGCCTTCTCGCCACTGCAGGCCGCCATCAGGATCGCGGTAACCAATAGCGTCATTCTGAGCTTCATCACTTATCCCCTATCGGTGTGAGGTAACAGGCAGGACCAAAGCCGCGTTCCAATCATACACAGCGCCCCGGCGCGGGCCAGCCCGCGCCGGGATGTCTTCAGCCGGTGGCGATGCCCAGCTCCCGGGCGGTCTGGTCGAGCGATTTCCAGGCCTTTTCGGCCAGTTCGTCGATCTGCGCGCGGGTGATCACCAGCGGCGGCGAAAGCAGCATGGCGTCGTAGGTGGCGCGCAGGATCAGGCCGTTCTTGAGGGCCTTGTCGCGGCACAGCTGCCCCACCCGGCCGCGGTCGGGGAAGAATTCCCGCCGCGACTTGTCGGGCACCAGCTCCAGCGCGCCCACCATGCCGACGATGCGGGCCTCGCCCACCAGCGGGTGCTCGCCCAGGGCCTTCCACTTCTGCGCCAGGTAGGGGCCGGTGTCGTCGCGGCAGGTGTCGACGATCTTCTCTTCCTGCAGGATGCGGATGTTCTCCAGCGCCACGGCCGCGCACACCGGGTGGCCCGAGTAGGTGTAGCCGTGGGCCAGCTCGCCGCCCTTCTCGTTGAGCACCCCGGCCACGCGGTCGTTGAACATGGCCGCGCCCAGCGGGATGTAGCCGCTGGTGATGCCCTTGGCCAGGGTCATGATGTCGGGCTGGAAGCCGTAGTAGTCGGCCGCGAACCACTGGCCGGTGCGGCCGAAGCCGCAGATCACCTCGTCGGCGATCAGCAGCACGTCGTGCTTGCGGCAGATGCGCTCGATTTCCTTCCAGTAGTTCCTGGGCGGGATGTAGACGCCGATGGCGCCCATGATCGGTTCGCCGATGAAGGCGGCCACGCGGTTCGCGCCCAGCTCGAGGATCTTGTCCTCGAGCCGCTGCGCGCAGTGGCGGCCGTAGGTTTCCTCGTCCATGTCGCCGCCGTCGGCGAACCAGAACGGCGCATCGATGTGGTGGATGTCGGGGATCGGCAGGCCGCCCTGCTTGTGCATGCCCTTCATGCCGCCCAGGCTGGCGCCGGCGACGGTGGAGCCGTGGTAGCCGTTGTGGCGGCCGATGACGATGTTCTTCTGCGGCTGGTCCTGCACCGCCCAGAAGTGCCGGACCATGCGCAGGATGGTGTCGTTGGCCTCGGAACCGGAGTTCGAGAAGAACGCGTGGTTGAGGTCGCCCGGGCAGAGTTCCGCCAGCTTGGCCGCCAGGCGCACCGTGGGCTCGGTGGTGCAGCCGAAGAAGCTGTTGTAGTAGGCCAGCTGCGTCATCTGCTTCGACGCCACCTCGCCCAGCTCGCGCCGGCCATAGCCGATGTTCACGCACCACAGGCCGGCGAAGGCGTCCAGCAGTTTGTTGCCCTCCGAATCCCAGACGTAGCAGCCCTCGCCCTTGGTCAGGATGCGGGTGCCCTTCTTCGCCAGCGCGGCGTTGTCGTTGAAGGGGTGCAGGTGGTGGGCGGCGTCGAGCTGCTGCAGCGCGGTGTGGTTGTTTTCCATGGGGATTCCGTGGTTAGACGTTGAGCAGCAGGAATTCGCGTTCCCACGAGCTGATGACCCGGAAGTAGGTCTGGTGTTCCTTTTCCTTCACCGAGGTGTAGGCCTTCACGAAGCGCTCGCCCAGCAGGCCGCGCAGCGGCTTGGACTTGCGCAGCAGCACGATGGCTTCCTCGAGCGAACGCGGCAGGTCATAGCCCTTGGAGTGCGCGCTGCCGCTCATCGGCGCGGTCGGCTGCAGCTTTTCCTTGATGCCCAGGTAGCCGCAGGCCAGGGTGGCCGCCAGCGCCAGGTAGGGGTTGACGTCCGAGCCGGCGAAGCGGCTTTCCACCCGGGTGTTCTCCGGCGTGTCCATCGGCACGCGCAGGCCGCAGGTGCGGTTGTCGTAGCCCCACATGACGTTCTTGGGCGAGACCTCGCCGAAGGCCAGGCGCCGGTACGAGTTGACGTTCGGCCCGAAGATGGCCATCGCCGCCGGCACGTATTTCTGCAGCCCGGCCAGGTAGTGCATGAACAGTTCGCTTTGCTGGCCCTTCTTGGCGCCGGCGAAGACGTTCTTGCCGGTCTTGGCGTCCACCAGGCTTTGGTGGATGTGCATGGAGCTGCCGGGCTCGTTCTCCATCGGCTTGGCCAGGAAGGTGGCATAGATGCCGTGGCGCATCGCCGCCTCGCGCATGGTGCGCTTGAACAGGAACACCTGGTCGGCGCGCGACATCGGGTCGGCGTGCTCGAAGTTCACTTCCAGCTGGGCGGCGCCGGACTCGTGGATCAGCGTGTCCACGTCCAGCTCCATGGCCTCGCTGTAGTCGTACATCAGGTCCAGGATCGGGTCGAACTCGTTCACCGCATCGATCGAGTACGACTGGCGCGCCGTTTCCGGGCGGCCGTTGCGGCCGGCGGGCGGCTGCAGCGGGAAGTCCGGGTCGGTGTTGCGCTGGACCAGGAAGAACTCCAGCTCGGGCGCGATGATCGGGTTCAGGCCCATGTCGGCGTAGAGCTTGAGCACCCGGTGCAGCACGTTGCGCGGCGCCAGCTCGTGGCGGGCGCCGTCCTTGGTGAAGCAGTCGTGGATCACCTGCGCGGTGGGGTCGGTGGCCCAGGGCACCATGCGCACGGTGTCGGCATCGGGGCGCAGCAGCATGTCCGAGTCCGACGGCGACACCAGTTCGTCGTAGTTGTCGGGGTATTCGCCGGTGACGGTGGTGGCGAAGATGCCCTCGGGCAGGCGCGTGCCGTAGTCGTGGGAGAACTTGGCGGCCGGGATGATCTTGCCGCGGGCGTTGCCGGTGATGTCGGGCACCAGGCACTCGACCTCGGTGATGCGGCGTTCCTTGAGCCAGCGTTTGAGCGTGCTCTCCTGCTGCTCGGCGGGGGTCTGCCTGGTTTGGGTCTTCTTGGACATGGGCTCAGGGTCTTTGGCTGGCGCGTTCGCGGCAGGCTGCCGCGAAGGCTTGGAAGATGCCCAGGTAGAACGGGTTCTCGGTGACCCTCCACTCCGGGTGCCACTGCACCGCCAGCAGGAAGGGCCCAGGCTCCTCGAACAGCCCGCGATCGTCCAGGCGCACGGCTTCGACCAGGCCGTCGCGGGCCGTGGCTTCCACCGCCAGGCCGCGGCCCAGCGTGCGCAGGCCCTGGCCATGCAGCGAATTCACCGTCGCCTCGCGTGCGCCGGCAATGCCGGCGAGCAGGCCGCCTTCGGCCAGTTCGATCACGTGCGAAAGCGCGTACTGCACGCCCAGCGGGTCGTCGGCGCTCTCGCGGTGGTCGTCGAAGCCGGGCACGTCGTGCACCTTCTGGTGCAGCGTGCCGCCCAGGGCCACGTTCACTTCCTGGAAACCGCGGCAGATCGCCAGCACCGGCACGCGCATCGCGATGGCCAGCGGCACGATGCCCAGGGTGGTGGCGTCGCGCGCGGGGTCGTGGTGGTTTCCCGGCCAGCTGGGCTCGTCGGAATAGTGGTGGGGCTCGATGTTGCTGTAGGCGCCGGTGAGCAGCAGGCCGTCGAGTTGGGCGAGGGTTTCGCGCAGGTCCAGCGGCGGCGACAGCGACGGGATCACCAGCGGCAGGCAGCCGGCCCCGTCCACCACCGCGCGCAGGTATTTCTCCCCCACGACCTGGAAGGGGTGGAGCCCGATCTGCTTGCGGTCCGAGGGCAGACCTACCAGCGGGATTGCACGCATGGGCGCCTCGCGAAGGGATAGCCGACCTTACCCCGGCCGTTTGATTTTATCAACGCGGTTTGCGCGATATCGCAACAGGCCGGAAGCGGTGCTGCGCCGCAACAGGTGGCTTTGACGGCCTGTGAGGCCCAAGCCCGGCGCGGGCCAGGCGGGCCGGGGCGTACGTGATGATGAGGATTTTTTACAGTCTCTCGGAGCCAATGCTAGTATCCGGCGACCCCTGCGGATGCCCGACTTCATGACCTCCAGCCATCTTCCCGCCGCCGATGCCGCCACCCTCGAACAGATCGAAGGCTGCGAGCAGATCGACCTGCTGCTGCCCGACATGAACGGCCTGCTGCGCGGCAAGCGCATCACCCGCGACGCGCTGGAGAAGGTGTACCAGAACGGCGTCTGCCTGCCGATGTCGCTGATCGCCACCGACAT
>JANOJQ010000009.1:0-17463 GCA_031418815.1 Lysobacteraceae bacterium | reverse complement strand
CAAGAAGGTGGAGGAGTTGATTGCCCGCCTGGCGCAGAAGGCGCGCGCCGCCGGCATTCATTTGATCCTGGCCACGCAGCGGCCGTCGGTGGACGTGATCACGGGCCTGATCAAGGCCAACATCCCCACGCGCATCGCCTTTCAGGTGTCGAGCAAGATCGATTCGCGCACCATTCTTGATCAATCAGGCGCCGAGACGTTGCTGGGCAACGGCGACATGCTGTACCTGCCGCCCGGCACGGCGATGCCCGAGCGCGTGCACGGCGCCTTCGTCAGCGACGACGAAGTGCACCGCGTGGTGGCCCACCTGCGCGCCAGCGGCGGCGGCCCGGACTACATCGAGGGCGTGCTGGAGGAAGTGCAGACGATGGGCGACGGCGTGGTGGTCGGCCCCGGCGGCCTGCCCGAATCGGGCAGCGCGGGCGATGAATCCGACCCGCTGTACGACGAGGCCGTGCGCGTGGTCACCGAAACCCGCCGCGCCTCCATCTCCGGCGTGCAGCGCCGCCTGAAGATCGGCTACAACCGCGCCGCCCGCCTGATCGAAGCCATGGAAGCCGCCGGCATCGTCTCCGGCCCCGAACACAACGGCGACCGCACCGTCCTCGCCCCCCCACCCCCGCGGTAAACAGCGGGGTCAGGTTCACTTCTTTTCACTAACGGCCGTTAGCGAAAAGAAGTGAACCTGACCCCGTTCCTGCCGTTCAGCTTGTGCCCGCCAAACTCTGCCCATCGAACACACGGCCCGACGACCATGCGCCTACTTGCCATTTTCCTGCTTGCCCTCGCCAGCACCGGCGCCCACGCCGCGGCGCGCGAGAAGCTGGACGTTTTCAGCCGCGACATCCAGGGCCTGTCGGCCAACTTCTCGCAGCGGGTGTTCTCGTCCGAGGGCGTGCTGAAGGAAACCTCCAGCGGCACCGTGAAGCTGCAGGCGCCGCGGCAGTTCCGCTGGGAGTACCTCAAGCCCTTCCCGCAGCTGCTGGTGGCCGACGGCGACCACATCTGGATCTACGACCCGGACATGGAGCAGGTGACCGTGCGCCAGCAGAGCCTCGAGGAGCAGAACAGCCCGCTGGCCATGCTGATCGACCCCGCCGAGATGGAGCGCCAGTTCGTGGCGAAAGAAGGCGGCAAGGGCCAGGGCCTGGAATGGCTGGAACTCACCCCGCGCAAGCCCGACGAAGCCCCCTTCGACCGCGCCCGCCTGGGCTTCGGCGCCGGCGGCCTGGTGCGCATGGAGATGTTCGACGGCCTGGGCCAGCGAACGGTCATGGGCTTCTCGGCCTGGAAGCGCAACCCGGCCTTCCCCCCCGGCACCTTCACCTTCAAGGCCCCCGCAGGCGTGGACGTGGTGGGCGAAGTCGCCGAGTCCGCCGAAGTCATCCCGCTGAAGGACTAGCAGGAACGGGGTCAGGTTCACTTCTTTTCACTAACGTCCGTTAGTGAAA
Source organism: Lysobacteraceae bacterium (assembly GCA_031418815.1). GTDB lineage: Bacteria > Pseudomonadota > Gammaproteobacteria > Xanthomonadales > Xanthomonadaceae > Arenimonas. The sequence continues at coordinate 16,012 of JANOJQ010000009.1, read as the reverse complement.
AGAAGTGAACCTGACCCCGTTCTGAGAGAATCGGGGCGTGGCCAAGAAAACTAAAAACGGTGAGTCGCTGTTCCAGCCGCCCGAGGGGCTGAAGCCGCTCGCCGAGCGTATGCGCCCGGCGTCGATTGACGAGATGGTGGGCCAGCGCAGGCTGGTGGCGCCGGGCTCGGCGCTGCGGCGCGCGGTGGAATCAGGTCGCGTGCACTCGATGATCCTCTGGGGCCCGCCCGGCTGCGGCAAGACCACCCTGGCGCTGCTGCTGGCCCGCTACGCAGAAGCCGAGTTCATCGCCATCTCCGCCGTGCTGTCGGGCCTGCCGCAGGTGCGCGAGGTGCTGGCCGCGGCCGAGCAGCGCTTCAACGAAGGCCGCAGGACCGTCTTGTTCGTGGACGAAGTGCATCGCTTCAACAAGACCCAGCAGGACGCCTTCCTGCCGCACATCGAGCGCGGCAGCATCCTGTTCGTCGGCGCCACCACCGAAAACCCCTCGTTCGAACTCAACTCCGCGCTGCTCTCGCGCTGCCGCGTGCACGTGCTGGAGGCGGTGTCGCGCGACGACATCGTGCAAGCCCTCAAGCGCGCCCTGGCCGACGAACAGCGCGGCCTGGGCGGGCAGGGCATCACCGTCGACGATGAGCGCCTGCAGGACATCGCCGGCGCCGCCGACGGCGACGTGCGCCGCGGCCTGACCCTGCTGGAAATCGCCTCCGAACTCGCCGCCGACGAAGCCGGCCACATCACCCAGGCCACCCTGGTGCAGGTGCTGGCCGACCGCACGCGCCGCTTCGATAAACAGGGCGAACAGTTCTACGACCAGATCTCGGCCCTGCACAAATCCGTGCGCAGCTCCAACCCCGACGCCGCCCTCTACTGGTTCGCGCGCATGCTTGACGGCGGCTGCGACCCGATCTACCTGGCCCGCCGCATGACCCGCATGGCCATCGAAGACGTCGGCCTGGCCGACCCGCGCGCCCTGCAAATGGCGATCGAAACCTGGGACGCGTACGAGCGCATGGGCAGCCCCGAAGGCGACCTGGCCCTGGCCCAGCTGGTGATCTACCTGGCCAGCTGCGCCAAATCCAACGCCGGCTACGTGGCCTTCAAGGCCGCCCAGGCCGACGTGCGCGAGCACGGCACCCAGGACGTGCCCCTGCATCTGCGCAACGCGCCGACCAAGCTCATGAAGGAACTCGGCTACGGCACCGGCTACCAATACGATCACGATGCGCCCGAGGGCATCGCCCTGGACCAGACCGCTTTCCCCGACGCGATGGGCGAAAAGGTGTACTACGAACCGGTGGACCGCGGCCTGGAAATCAAGCTCAAGGACAAGCTCGACCGCCTGCGCGCCGCGCGCGCCGAGGCACGCAAGCCGCATGGCTGAGGTCGCGCCCATTCCGGTGGGCGCGTCGGCTCACGCCGAAATCCTGCGCCGCGACGGCTGCGTTGTGCTGCGTGGCGCCATCCCCGCGCCCTGGCGCGATGCCCTTCGCGCCGAATTCGACGCCGGCGAAAAGCCCAACGACCAGTGGCCCGTACCGCGCGGCGCCGACTGGCGTCACTCCCTGCTGGATCTTTCGCCCACGGTGCAGGAAGTGTGCCGCTTGCCTGAGCTGCTGGCGGCCGCCGGCGCATTGATCGGCGAAAAATTCTTCCTGGCCCAAGTGGAAGGCCGCGAACCCCTGGCGGGCGGCGGACACCAGGGCCTGCATCGCGACCTCTCGGCGCAGCGCCCGGGCGATACCGTTCTGGCGATCGCCTTCCTCGACGACTACGGCCCCGACAACGGCGCCACGCGCATCGTGCCCGGCAGCCATCGCGACGGCCTGGCGCTCACCGACTACAGCGACGCCACCCAAGCCTTGCAGCTGTCGGGGCGTGCCGGCGACATCCTGGTGTTCGACGCGGACCTGGTGCACGCGGGCAGCCTCAACGTGACCGGCGCCAGGCGCCGCAGCCTGCTGATGACCTTCTTCGCCGGGCCACTGCACGCGGCCCATCTCGAGACTGCCCCGCTGCGCGGCGTCCGGATGCAGGCGGCGTGGTTCGATCCCCCGTCGGATTGAGCGTGCGGAGCTTGCTTGCCGTGAGCCAAGGCCTTCACGTGGCGCCCGGCGCCTGACTGCTACGTTCCGGCGCATCCAACTGGCAGCCCCGAAGGCAGCGCGATGAGTCCGTCCACCCTGCCTGAAGCCGAGCCGCGCCCGCCACACAAAACCGTTGACGCGCCCGGCCCAGCGTCGGAGAACCGACTGCTGCCCGAAGACGCCGCACAGCGCGGAATCGTCCACAACGAAGTGCATGCCCGGCCAACGGTGGCCGTGCCCGTGCCGTCGCTGGTGGTCTATATCGCCTTGCTCAACGAAGGCGTGACGCGCGACGAGGAGTGCCAGCACTTGCGACGGTTGCCCGGCCTGGGCGAGCTCGAAGTCGAGCGCCTGGCTGGCAATTTCCTCAGCCTGGATTTCGACGGATTCTCGGCCACGTGGGAGCGCCACACCGAATTCACGCGCTACACGATCGTCCAGCCGCTGGCCCGCAGCGTTTCCCTTGCGGCCAGTGACCCGGACCTGATGTCGGCTTTGCGTGTGGCGCCGGAATGGCTGCGCGATTTGCCGGGGCGAACCATCGCGGCCGTGAAGCTCGCTTTCCTGCACGGTGACGTGACCCAGTCCGCGCAGTGCCTGGATCAGGCGCTTGCCTGGTTTGGCGAGCATCCGGTGGTGGCGTCCGTGATGGGCGCCGCCGGACACTCCCTGGTGGTTACTGACTTGATGCTGCGCCCCAGCGGCTTCGAACACATGCTGGTGATTGCCTCGCCCGGAACCAGCACGGCGCGCGCTGGCCGCGTCACCCGTCGGGTGTTGGAGCTGGAGACCTATCGCATCCTGTCGCTGCGCGGGCTTTCGGCCGCCAAGAGCCTCTGGCCGATGCTGACCCAGGCCGATGGAACGCTGATGGATGTCATGGCGCGCCTGGAGAACAAGCTGACATCGGACCAGGATTTGCTGGACACGCTGGTGGCCTTGGCCGCCAGGGTGGAGCGCGCGACCACCGAGCACGAGTACTGGTTCTCCGCCACCCGGGCCTACCATGCGCTCGTCATGCAGCGTAGTTCCGAGCTGCGCGAACAGGCCATCCCCGGCACGCAAACGCTCGGGAACTTCATGCAGCGCCGCCTCGCCCCCGCCATTGCCACGGTGGTGGCCACCGAGCAGCGGCTCGCCTCGCTTTCCGAACGGGTCACCCGCGCCAGCGCACTGCTGCGCACGCGGGTGGACATTGCCGCCGAAGCGCAGAACCAGCAGCTGCTGGAAAAACTCACCCGGGGGCAAGCGCTGCAACTGCGCCTGCAGGCGACGGTGGAGGGGCTTTCGATCGCCGCCATTTCGTACTACGTGGTGAGCCTTTTGTTCTACGGCGCCAAATCGCTTGAGGCGGCTGGCGTGGCGATCAACCCCGAGATTGCGGCGGGCGCCATGATTCCCGTGGTGCTGGGCGGGGTTTGGCTGGTGACGCGGCGAATCCACAGGAAACTGCGTTCGGGTCTTTGATGCCTGTCCGCGGCGTCATCGCGCTCACCCGCCGGTGCCCTGGCCCAAGTTCCTTGCTCCCGGGGCCGGGTGGAGCGGCCTGGCGACGCAGTGCTACTGCGGAACATTCGCCGTGCGCAGCACCGGGTAGAGATTGAGCCTCGCATCCCACGAATAATGCAGCCTGTGGAAGAACTGCAGCCTGGCCTGCGGGTCGGCCGCGAATGCCGGGTCATTCTTCAGTTGCTGCTCGAACCGCGCCTTCAGCGCCGGGTCGCCGGCCATCATCTCGCGGGCCACGGCTTCAGCCACGTAGCCCTCCATGTATTCCTTCTGCTCGAAGTGGTTGTTGAATTCGCCCCAGGCCAGCAGCGAGTCCGGGGCCTGCGGCTCCAGCATGGCCATGACCAGGCGCGACTTGGCCTGGCGGATCGGCACGAACAGGGCGCCGGGGCCGATATCCCGCACGTCGTCGGACCAGGCGCCGGTGACCGCCAGCGGCTGATGGCCCTCGAACGAGCGCGGCGAGGGCGTGGCGGTGTCGGCGCGGAACACCTGCACGGCGGCGCGGGGCAGGGTGCCGATGCGACGGTACGCAACGCCATGGATGTCGAGCTGCCGGGCCACGCGGGCGGCGTGCTCGGTGGGCACGAGGTAGCCGCCCGCGGGCGGAGCCACGCTCAGCGAAGGCACCACTTCGTCGCGCAGCGGGATATTCCAGACCTGCGGCTTGGATTCGTCGTATCGGGTCATCAGTGCGCCCGACACGTCCGACGGCGCGCGAGTGTAGGCATAGCCGCGGAAGTCGATCGTGCGCGCCTTGTCGGTGGCGGTGAAGGCCAGCGGTTCGGGCGCGCTGCCCGGCACGGCGGCGCGGGCGTCGGCCTCGCGGGCCGCGGCCTGCCACTGCGCACCGTGCGCGGCGATGTGTTCGATCACTGACACCACCGTGTTGCGGGTCGAGCGCACGCGCTCGGGGTAGGTGCGCCACGAATGCGTTTCCACCAGCATGGCAAGCCGGTTGCGCAGCCAGAAATAGCCGGTGGAGAAGCGCGGCGGCGCCACGCTGTCGGCGAAGCCCGAGCTGGGGTCGTCGTCCGCCACGAACGACGGATAGAACGGCAGCGGCAGCGAGCCCGCCTTCGCCAGGTCGGCGATGACGCCGTCGCGCCAGGCGCGGCCCACCTCGCGCAGCGCGGCGTCGCCGGCGTTGATGGGCTCCACCTGGATGGAAATGTCGTGCTCGAACTGCGCGCCGTCGGTGACGTGCAGGTCCACCACGGCCAGCGGGTCCCAGGCGTTCACCAGGGCCAGCATGGCCTGCATTTCCGCCGCGTCGGCCTTCACGTAGTCGCGGTTTAGGTTGTAGTTCTGGGCGGTGGTGCGCCAGCCCATCTGTTCGGGGCCGCGCTGGTTGGGGCGGTTCCAGGCGCCGAAGCGCTCGTGGCCGTCCACGTTGAACACCGGCACGAACACCCACACCAGCTTGTCCAGCGCGCCTTTCGCGGCCTTGCCTTCCAGCATCTCGCGCAGCGCGAGGAAGCCCGCGTCCTTGCCGTCGATCTCGCCGGCGTGGATGCCGCCCTGGATAAGCACCACCGGCAGACCGCGCTCGCGCGCCGCAGCCGGTTCCAGCGCGCCCGACGTGGAGGCCACCAGCGCCTTCATCGGCCGGCCCTGCGGGGTGGTGCCGAACTCGATGCAGCGCGCGGAGGCCGGGTAGGCCTTGGCGAAGGCATCGCACAGTTCGAGCACTTCGGCATAGCGGCCCGTGCGAACGAAGCCGGATTCCTCGGCCACGGTGACCAGCGAGTCGCGGGCAGCCGCCGCTCCGGGGCCGACGGCCAGCAGCAGGGAAACGAACAGGATGCGCATGGGGTCAGGGCCGCGGAAAAGGGGAACGCCAAGGCTAGCGGCATGGCCGCGCCCTGCCTACCCCGCCGCCTCGGTTCACGCTAGGCTGGCCAAAAGCCGGGGAGGGCGCGATGCAAAAACCATTTGGCCAGAACGTGCCGTCGGTGCTGGCGCAGGCCGAGTTCCCGAACATCGCCAGCGCGGCCTTCGATGCCGGCCTCACGCTGCCGCAGCTGTTGATCGCGGCCTGCGATCGCCACGGCGACCGCCCCGCCGTCAGCAATCTCGGCTGCCGCCTGAGCTTCATCGACATCAACCGCCTCAGCGCCGACTTCGCCGCGTACCTGCGCCATGGCCTGGGCCTCAAGCCCGGCGAGCGCGTGGCCATCATGCTGCCCAACCTGCTGCAGTACCCGGTGGCCCTGCTGGGGGTGCTGCGCGCCGACCTGGTGGCGGTGCTGGTGAACCCGCTTTACACCGCCCGCGAGCTGCGCCACCAGCTGGCCGATTCGGGCGCGACGGTGCTGGTGGTGCTGGACAACTTCGGCGCCGTGGCCGCCGAGGCGCTGCCGGGTACGGCCGTTCGCCACGTCATCACCACGCGCGTGGGCGACCACCTGCCGTGGCCCAAGTCGCTGATCGTCAACACGGTGCTCAAGCACGTAAAGAAGATGATCCCGCCGTTCTCCATCCCGGGCGCCGTGCGCTGGCCGGCCGCGCTGGCCGCGGGCAAGACGCACCCGCGCGTTATTTCAACAGCCAAGGCCAGCGACACCGCCCAGCTGCAGTACACCGGCGGCACCACGGGCCTGTCGAAGGGCGCGGTGCTGCCACATTCGGCCCTGATCGCCAACGTGGCGGCGGCCGAGCAGTGCTTCGGTTACGCGATGGACCCGATGCAGGACGTGATCGTGATCTGCCTGCCGATCTACCACATCGCCGCCTACACCAACCTGGTGTTCACCCTGGTGCACGGCTACCACGCGGTGCTGGTGAGCAACCCGCGCGATATCCCCGGGCTCATCGCCACGCTGGCAAAAGAAAAGCCCGCGTTCTTCTCCGGCGTGAACACGCTGTACGACGCGCTGATGAACCACCCCGATTTCGCCAAGCTCGACCTGTCGGGCCTGAAGCTGTGCCTGCAGGGCGGCACAGCCCTGCGCCGCGCCACCGCCGAGCGCTGGAAGCAGCTCACCGGCAAGGACGTAGTCGAGGGCTACGGCCTCTCGGAAACCAGCGCCGCCGTAACCTACAACCGCTGGAACGCGCCCAACCCGGTGGGCTCGATTGGCCTGGCCCTGGCCGAAGTGGAAATCAGCCTGCGCGACGAGCAGGGCGGGGAAGTACCCCAGGGCGAAGCGGGCGAGCTGTGCGCACGCGGCCCCCAGATGACCACCGGCTACTGGCAGCAGCTGCAGGAAACCCGCGACGCCTTCTTCGACGGCGGCTGGTTCCGCACCGGCGACATCGCGCGCGTGGACGAACACGGCTATTACTTCCTGCTCGACCGCCGCAAGGACATGATCCTGGTGTCGGGCTTCAACGTATTCCCCAACGAAATCGAGGACGTGGTCGCCCTGCACCCGGGCGTGCTCGAGGCCGCCGTGGTCGGCATGCCCGACGAAAAATGCGGCGAGGCCGTGCGCCTGGTGGTGGTGCGGCGCGACCCGGCGCTCACCGAAGCCGACCTGCGCGCCCACTGCCGCCAGCACCTCACCGGCTACAAACAGCCCAAGCACGTGGAATTCCGCGACAGCCTGCCCAAGTCCGCCGTCGGCAAGATCCTGCGCCGCGAACTGCGCTAGCCGATGTCCAGTAACGGGGTCAGGTCATTTACCGGGTCCGTGCTGAAGCAACCGGGTCCGCTGCGAGGCCAGGCCGGCCGTTGGGCCGCTGCCGTCCAGCGTTTGCGTTGGAACCTGCTGAGCACTTCCGCTCAGCCAAGTCGAGGATCAACACCATGTTGAGAGCCAGCCTGCTTCTTGCTGCATTCGTCCCCGCCGTCGCGCTCGCCCAGGCCCCTGCGCAAGCCACTGCGGTCGCGAAGACGCACACGGACGCCGATCTTCAGTGGGGACCCTGCCCCGCATTCCTGCCTGAAGGTTGTGCCATTGCCGTGCTGCAGGGCGATCCCGCGAAGGACAACGCGGACATCTTCTTCAAGGTTCCCGCCAAATCCACGGTCCCGCGCCATTGGCACACCTCGGCGGAGCGCATGGTGCTGGTCTCGGGAGAACTGCACGTCACGTATGACGGCCAGGAAACCGTCGTCCTGAACGTGGGGTCCTACGCCTACGGACCGGCCAAGCTGTCGCACGAGGCCTACTGCGCGTCGGACGTGCCGTGCGTGCTGGCCATCGCCTTCGAGTCGCCCGTGGATGCCGTGGCCAGTGAGCCTCTCGCGAAATAGCGCGGCGTCACGTTGGGCGGCACGCCCAGGCCACTCGTGTTGCAGTGGACCGCGCTTGGCTTCTACCCTGTGCCCATGAACGGGAATCTGCTCTGGATCGTGATGGCCGGCGGCGCCCTGGGCGCCGGCCTGCGCCATCTGATCGGCGGCTGGCTGCTCAGGCAATTGGGCACCGGCATGCCCTGGGGCACGCTGGCGGTAAACCTGGTGGGAAGCTTCGCCGCTGGCTTCCTGCTGGTGTGGCTGGAGGGCCGCGGGCCCAGCGCGCTCTACTTGCGCGCGTTCCTGATCGTGGGCGTGCTGGGCGGGCTGACCACGTATTCGGCGCTGATGATCGAATGCCTGGTCTACGCCCGCACCGACAAGCCCGGCCTTTTGGTGGGCTATCTCGCGGCCACGCTGGTGGGCGGCTTCGCCCTGGTGTGGGCGGGCGCGCGTTTGGCGGAGTTCATCCGGCCGGCCTGAAGTCTGCTGCACAGGCACTTGCGCCCCGTCTTCACGCGCGTACCCTCAGGGCTCTTCTGGGGAGAAGGAGCAAGACCATGCGACTGTTGCTTGCCGCCTGTCTGGGCGGCCTGGTGCTGTTTTTCTGGGGCTTCGTGGCCAACATGCTGCTGCCGCTGGGCAACCTGGGCTATGAGTACCCGGTGGCGGAAGACCCGGTGCTGACCACGCTGCAGGCGCAGCTTCCGCGCGAAGGCGTTTACATGGTGCCCGGCCTGACGGCCGAGCAATACGCTGATCCGGCGCAGGCCGAGGCCTTCGGCAAGAAAACCGCCGCCAGCCCCTACGCCTTCATCGTGTACCAGCCGCAGGGCGAAAACGCGATGGACATGCTGGACGAACTCGGCCTGCAGCTGGCGTCCACCGTAGTGGCCTCGGGCCTGATGGCCTGGGTGCTGGGCCTGGCGCCTTGGGGCTTCGGCAAGCGGGTCACCGTGTCCACGGTGCTGGGCGTGTTCGCCTGGGTGGCGGTCGCGGTGCCGCTGTGGACCTGGTACCGGTTCCCGGCCGACTACATCGGCGGCATGCTGGTGCAGCAGGTCGTGGGCTGGCTGCTGGCGGGCATCGCCATCGCCTGGGTGCTGGGGCGCAAGGTGCGGCGCGCGTACTGAGCCGGATTTGCGATTCACGGCGGGCCGCGGCCACAATGCCGCGGCCCGCTTCGTTTGGAGACCCCGCTGCCCATGACCACCGCCGCCCCCGATACCGTCGCCCCGGCCGATGCCCCGCTGCCGCGCCAGGTGCCCTACATCATCGGCAACGAGGCCTGCGAGCGGTTCAGCTTCTACGGCATGCGCAACATCCTGACGCCGTTCCTGATCACCAGCCTGCTGCTGTCCTACCCGCTGGCCGAACGCGCGGGCATCGCCAAGGACGTCTTCCACACCTTCGTGATCGGCGTTTACTTCTTCCCGCTGCTGGGCGGCTGGCTGTCGGACCGCTTCTTCGGCAAGTACTCCACGGTGCTGTGGCTGTCGCTGGTGTACTGCGTGGGCCACGCGTTCCTGGCCTTCTTCGAGGACAACCGCACGGGCTTCTACGCCGGCCTGTTCCTGATCGCGCTGGGCTCGGGCGGCATCAAGCCCTTGGTATCGGCCTTCGTCGGCGACCAGTTCGACCAGACCAACAAGCACAAGGCCAAGATCGTCTACGACTTCTTCTACTGGACGATCAACTTCGGCTCCTTCTTCGCCTCGCTGCTGATGCCGCGCATCCTGGCCGCGTGGGGCCCGGCGTGGGCGTTCGGCATCCCGGGCATCCTGATGGCCATCGCCACCATCATCTTCTGGATGGGCCGGCACAAATACGTGAACGTGCCGCCGGCGCCGCCCAACCCCGATTCGTTCATCAACGTTTCGCGCACCGCGCTGCTGGCCCAGGGCGAGGGTCGCCCCGGCCTGGTCGTGGCGGGTATCGGCGCAGTCGCGGCGCTGGGCGCGCTGGCGCTGACGCCGCAGGTGGGCTTCGTGATCGCGTTCTGCATGGCGCTGGGCCTGCTGATGCTGTTTGGCGGCATCGGCACCTCGATGCAGCTGCAGCGCGCCCGCGGCCACCATCCCGACGAAGCGGTGGAGGGCGTGCGCGCCGTGCTGCGCATCCTGATCGTGTTCGCACTGGTGACGCCGTTCTGGTCCTTGTTCGACCAGAAGGCGTCGACGTGGGTGCTGCAGGGCGGCGAGATGCTGATGCCGCACGATAGCTGGTGGTGGCCGAGCTGGCTGGTGCAGCAGCCGGCGCAGATGCAGGCGCTCAACCCGCTGATGGTGATGGCGCTGATCCCGTTCAACAACTTCGTGCTGTACCCGGCGCTGCGGCGCCTGGGCTTCGAGCCCACCGCGCTGCGGCGCATGGGCTTTGGCATCGCGGTGTCGGGCCTGGCCTGGGTGGTGGCGGGCGTGATCCAGGTCTACATCGACGGCGGCAACCCCACGTCCATCGCCTGGCAGATCGCGCCGTACGCGCTGCTCACGTTTGGCGAAGTGCTGGTGTCGGCCACGGGCCTGGAGTTCGCCTACAGCCAGTCGCCGCCCTCGATGAAGGGCAGCATCATGAGCTTCTGGCTGCTGTCGGTGACCTTCGGCAACCTGTGGGTTCTGATGACCAATTTCGCCGTGCGCAATGAAGTGGTCACCTCGTCCATCGCCAGCACCGGGCTGAGCGAGATGGCGTTCCTGATGTTCTTCTTCGCGGGCTTTGCCTTCGTGGCGGCGGCGATATTCGCCTTCTATGCGCGGCGCTACAAGCTGATGGATTACTACCGCCCGCCGGGTGCGGCTTAAGGCTCAGCCCGCCTCGATTACGCTGCCGGCCGGGCGTCGCGGCGAATAGGGCAGGGTGGGGCCGTAGCCGAAGCGCATCAGCAGGTTCGGGCGCCGGCTGGGCAGGCTGGCCAGCGCGGCCAGTTCGCCGCGCAGCGATGGCACTTCGATGGGCTGGTTCACGAAGGCGTGCTTCATGCCCAGCGCGGTGGCCTGCAGCGCGAAGCGCTGGCAGGCCTGGCCTACGAGCAGCCAGTGCTCCGGGTCGTCCTTGTCGGCGGAGAACACCGCCAGGCCAGCCGAGCTCGCGATCTGCAGGGCGTATTTCCTGTTCTCGGTCTTTTCCCTGAAGAACAGGTCGAACAGCGTCGGCGCCAGCCATCCGGGGCCGATCGGATTGCCGCTGGCGGCGGCATACAGGCCATCGCCCTTGGCAAGCGCCTCGCGCGGATTGAAGCGCAGCCATTGCCGAAGTTCGCGCACGAAGGCGGGGTCGGCCATCTGCGCGCTGTTGCCGGCCAGCACGAGTTCGCCGATGCGATCGCGCGTGACGGGATCGGTGACCAGCGACAGCGCCACGCCCGGCACCTGGGCCGCCTGCGCCAGCGTTGCGAGGTCGCGGGCCGGCGCTGGCCGGCCGTCGAACTCGGCGCGGGTGGACTGGCGCCGCGTGATGGCGTCGAACAGCGGCGACGCGATGCGCGCGCCGGCCTGATACGCCAGCGCCAGGTGTGGCTGCGGTCCCGGTTCGAAGCGCAGCTCGCCCGGCAGCCCGCGCGCCTGCGCGGCCAGGGCCAGGTTGGTGGCGGCGCAGCCCAGGCTCACGAACAAGTGGTGGTTGTCGGGATCCACTGCCGGCGTGCGGCGGCTGAAGTCGGGGTGCAGCTCGATGCGGCCCGGCGCCAGCCGAAAACGCCAGGGCTGGGTGTTGTGGCTGTTGGCGGCCAGCGTGGCGAAGCGCACGAGGTCGGCCGCCTCGGGCTGCGCCGCCAGGGCGCCGCGCAGGCGGGCCATCTGCTCGGCGTAGTCGTGCGTGCTGCCCATGCCGCGCAGGCTCAGCGCGGCGCCCGCTGCGCCCGCGGCGAGCGTGCCGCCCGCTATGAGGAAAGTGCGTCGCTTCATGGCGGTTCGCTCCGCAGGCCCGGGGGCGTCGAATGTCAGTGTGGGCGGTCTTCCAGGATGCCGGTTTGATCGGGGTCAACCTGACCGAGGGCGCGCCTCAAGTACTCAGGTTGAATACGAACAGCAGCGGAAAGCCGTCGGCGTCAGTGGTGGCGGGCGGGGCCGGCAGGCGGGTGGTGCGCAGCTTGTCGAACATGCAGTCGGAGAACGGGGCGGTTGGCTGCACGGCCAGGTCGCTCAGGTCGCCGAGGGTGGAAACACGGGCCAGCACCACGAAGCGCGAGTAGCCGCCCTGGGCGGCCTGGCCCAGCCGGCGGCAGGCGAACGCCGCGTCGCTGATCGGCCGCGCCACGACGGCCTCGTAGGCGTCCACGTCGGCCGTGCGCGGGCGGTCGGCGATGGCGCGCTGGCGCCGGTCGAAATCGGCGCCCTGGATCGTCATCGTCGGGCCCGTGGCCCGGGCGCTGTCGCCGGCGCGGGGCTGGCCGCTCACCTGCATCAGATGGGCCACCAGCGCAAAGACGAGCAGCGCCCCCATCACCGTGGCCATGCGTTCGGCCCCGCGCTTGTAGTCGCGCTCGTTGTTGCGCTGGTCGTAGTGGTCCACCACCACCAGCGCCATCAGGGTGCTGGCCGATGCCATCGCACCGAACATCAGCCACGCGGCGTAACTCTTCAGGTGGATGCCCGGCCCGCGGCGTCCCGGCAGGTAGAGGTCGTCCACCCACAGGCCCCAGGCGCCGTAGGCCAGGATGCCGAGGGCGAAGATCGCGTGCAGCCAGCGGGACCGGGCGGGGATGTGGTTGGGAAGGTAGGCGGCCATGGGCGGAGCGGGCAAGGAAGGCCCGGGAGTATGCCGGCGCACGACGGCCAATAAAAAGGCCGGGCATCGTTCGATGCCCGGCCTGGGTTACCGCATTGAGCGTATCAGCGGCCCGGGACGCGGCAGCAGGTGCGCGAGGCGCGGATGTCATGCGCGGCCGCGCTATTGTTGCGGGCCGAGCAGGTGCCGGCGTGGAAGAACACGAACGGCACCTGCCAGTCGCTGGCTTCGCAGTTGGTCGCCGTCTGGGTGTAGCCGGCGGCGCAGGCCGGGGCGACGGCGTTCGCGGTGCCGTTCGCGGCGACGTTGACAACCGTGTTGGCCGTGTCCACGCACTGCAGCGCGGTGGCCACCGGCGGCGCGAAGTAACCGACGATGTCAGCGACGTAATGCGACGAGGCGAAGGTGTAAAGCGTGAAGTCGAACGCAGCGATCGGGTTCGGCGTCTGCACGATCAGCGCGTTGTTGACGATGGCGCCCGCAGTGTAGTTGATGCTGGCCGCGACCGGCTGCGCGCTGCCGAACGGGTAGGCCGTGGCATAGCCGGCGCCGGTCGGGGTGACCGCCGTCAGGTTGATCGCGACCGCGGTGGCAGCCAAGGGGTTAACGCCGCAGTTGGTGGCGCTGCCGCCCTGGCTGGTGAAGTTGCTGACACCGAACGCGACGAAGTTACGGGTGGAATTGGCGGCGATGGCGCCGGCGGCCGCGTTGCGGGTGTCCATGATGCGGCAGGGTGCAACGGGGGTGTAAACGAGATCGTTGCCCAGCGCGCCCAGGGTCTGGGTGCCGTCTTCGCCGCCGGCGGCGAGCAGGGAAATCACGGTCTCATCGTTGACCCTGTGGCCCGTGCCGGAGAGTTCGGCCATGGCGCCTTCGAAGGTGTCGCGCTGGAGAGCGGTGCGGAAATTGCTGGAGTCGGCCTGGACGAGGTTGGGAACCATGCGCTGGGCCCAGGTGCGGACCGGCACGCCGTGGACCTTCTGGACGTAGTTGCCCCACTTCAGCACGAGCTGCCGGGTGAGGTCGCCGCGCTGCTTGGGGGTCAGCTGGCCCGTCTGCTGCGGTGCTGCCTGCGCGCGCTGGACGCCGGGGGCCGCTGCGCTGGCGTCCACGCAAAGACCCAGCAACACGGCGCTGGCAAGGGAGAGGCTGAAGATTGCTTTGGTGGTCATGCGTGGATGCTCCGAAATGGGGAATACGGTGAGCCGAATGTCGGACTCATGTGAAATAACGTGACCCGGTTCACGAAGTGGCCACTGAGGATCAACTCGGTACAAGGTCGCCGCGGACGGCCGCAAGTCGTTGCGGCACTGTAGGTAGGCAGGTGATAATCAGCGGGCCCGTTTCATTTTTGGAATGACCCCATGCTCGACCCGACCCTCCTGCGCGGCCAGTTGGCCGATACCGCCGCCCGCCTGCTGGCCACCCGAGGCTATGCGCTGGACGTGGGTGCGCTTGAGGCGCTGGAGTCCGAGCGCAAGCAGCTGCAGGGCCGCACCCAGGAACTGCAGAACCTGCGCAACACCCGGTCCAAGGCCATCGGCATGGCGAAAGGGAAGGGCGAAGACACCACCGCCCTGATGGCCGAAGTGGCCGGCCTGGCCGACGAGCTGAAGGCGTCGGAGCTGCGCCTGGAAGAGATCAAGGCCGAGATTGATCGCGTGGCCATGGCCGTGCCGAACCTCCCGCACGACAGCGTGCCCGCCGGCAAGGACGAAACCGACAACCAGGAAGTGCGCCGCTTCGGCGTGCCGCGCGAGTTCACCTTCCCGGTGAAGGACCACGTGGAGCTGGGCGCCCGCGACGGCTGGCTGGACGGCGACGCCGGCGTCAAGCTCAGCGGCGCGCGCTTCACCGTGCTGCGCGGCCAGCTGGCCCGCCTGCACCGCGCCCTGGCCCAGTTCATGCTGGACCTGCACACGCAGCAGCATGAGTACCTTGAAGTGAACGTGCCGCTGATCGTCAACGCCGACAGCCTGCGCGGCACCGGCCAGCTGCCCAAGTTCGAAGACGACCTGTTCGCCACCGAGTTCGGCGACCCCACGTCGGCCAACAACCGTCGCTACCTGATCCCCACCAGCGAAGTGCCGCTCACCAACACCGTGCGCGACACCATCGTCGAGGAAGCCCAGCTGCCGCTGCGCATGGCCGCGCACAGCCTGTGCTTCCGCGCCGAGGCCGGCAGCCACGGCCGCGACACCCGCGGTTTCATCCGCCAGCACCAGTTCGAAAAGGTGGAGCTGGTCACCATCGCCAAGCCCGAAGACAGCCACGCCGAGCACGAGCGCATGACCCGCTGCGCCGAAACCGTGCTGGAAAAACTCAACCTGCCCTACCGCAAGGTGCTGCTGTGCACCGGCGACATGGGCTTCAGCGCCATCAAGACCTACGACCTGGAAGTCTGGCTGCCCAGCCAGGCCACCTACCGCGAAATCAGCAGCTGCTCGAACTGCGGCGATTTCCAGGCCCGGCGCATGCAGGCCCGCTGGCGCAACCCGGCCACCGGCAAGACCGAGCCCGTGCACACCCTCAACGGTTCGGGCGTGGCCGTGGGCCGCTGCTTGATCGCGGTGATGGAAAACTACCAGCAGGCCGACGGCAGCATTGAAGTGCCGCTGGCCCTGCGCCCCTACCTTGGCGGCATGGAGAAGATCGGCTGATGAGCAACCATCCGGACCTCAACGACCTGCAGTTCTACGCCATGGTGGTGGAACACGGCGGCTTCGCCGCGGCCGAGCGCGCCCTGGGCATTCCCAAGAGCCGCCTGAGCCGGCGCATCGCGCAGCTCGAGACCGAGCTGGGCGTGCGCCTGCTGCAGCGCAGCACCCGCAAGTTCGCCGTCACCGACGTGGGCCAAAGCGTCTACCGCCACGCCCAGACCATGCTGGCCGAAGCCCAGGCCGCGCGCGAAGCGGTGGACCGCGTCAGCGCCACGCCGCGCGGCAGCATCAAGGTCAGCTGCCCGGTGTCCATCGCCCAGGAAGTGCTGGGCCCGATCCTGCCCGACTTCATGAAGCAGCACCCGCAGGTGCGCCTGCAGCTGCACGTGAGCAACCGCCGGGTGGACGTGATCCAGGAAGGCTTCGACATTGCCATCCGCGTGCGCAGCCAGCTGACCGACGACGGCGAAATGGTGGCGAGAAGCTTCGGCCAGCTGCGCGAGCTGCTGGTGGCCAGCCCGCGCTATCTCGACCGGGTGGGCCGCCCGATCCTGCCCAGCGACCTGGCCCACCACACCACCCTGAGCATGAGCGAAGACGACAGCCGCCAGCGCTGGACCCTGCACGGCCCCGAAGGCCAGGTGCAGAAGGTGGACCTGCAGCCCGCGCTGATGGCGCACGACTTCCCGCTGCTGATGGCCGCCGCCGTGGAGGGCCTGGGCGTGGTGCTGCTGCCCGAGCTCACCTGTGCCGAAGCCATCCGCAAGGGTGAGCTCGAGGTGGTGCTGCCGCTGTGGAGCCTGCCCCAGGGCATCTGCCACGCCATCTACCCCAGCCGCCGCGGCCTG
>JANOJQ010000008.1:0-5590 GCA_031418815.1 Lysobacteraceae bacterium | reverse complement strand
GGGCAGGCGGCCGTTCAACAGTTCGTAGGCAAGTACACCAACGCTGTAAAGGTCGGCGCGGCCATCGACCGCTTCGCCGCGCGCCTGCTCCGGCGCCATGTAGCCGCCGCTGCCCACGGCCCGGCCGGCCGTGGTGATGCGGCTGGTGTCGTTGCGCTTGAGGGCGATGCCGAAGTCGGTGAGCAGCGGCCGGTCGGCGTTGTCGAACAGGACGTTTTCGGCCTTGACGTCGCGGTGCACGATGCCGCGCGCATGGGCGTATTCGAGCGCCGACAGCAGCGAGCGCAGCACTTCGATGGCGCGGTTTTCGTCCTGGGTGAAATCGCGCTGGCCCAGGTGGCCCTTGGCCAGGTAGGGCAGCACGTAATACAGCAGGCCCTGGCGGGTGCGTCCGACCTCATGGATGCCGACGATGCAGGGATGCTCGAGTTTGGCGATGGTGCGCGCCTCGTGTTCGAAGCGCTGCTTGCTGATTTCGTCGGTGAGGGCCGCGGGCGACATGACTTTCACGGCCACCTGGCGGTCCAGCGATTCCTGCACGCCCAGGTACACCTGCGACATGCCGCCCTTGCCAATGCGGCGCAGCACGCGATAGCCGGGGATCTCGGGCATGTAGCTCGAGAGCAGCGCGGTCAGCTCGTCAGGGGATAGCTCTTCTTCCTGCTGCATGGCGCGGGGGTCTGGCAGGGCGGGGGGCCGGGCTGTCCAGCATACGTCAGCGGGCGGGGCTGGCAACCCAATTGTGAATCCGTGACGCGCTTCACACTCCCGGCTTGCCTAGGGCGAAGGGGAAGCGGGGCGCTTCTTGCGGACGTAGACCTGCTTGCGCACCCGGGCGACCACGTCGCCGGCGGGATCGGTCACGTCCAACTCAAACCAGTGCAGCACCTTCTCGCCCCCGGCTGCGGCCTCGCGCAGCTGCTCCACCACCGCGTCGTCCAGCCGGAAGTCGGCCACCACGGTGCCCCGGCCGGGCTTGATGAACCGGATTTCCGCGGCCTGGTCCCAGACCAGGTAACCGGGGCCCAGGCGCTGCAGCACCATGATCATCCAGAACGGATCGGTCATCGCGAACAGGCTGCCGCCGAAATGGGTCTTGACGTAGTTGCGGTTGTACCAGTGCTGGCGCAGTTCGACCCGGGCATGGCGGTAGTCGTCGGCAAGGTGGGTGACGCGCATGCCCGAGAACAGGAAGGGCGGCCAGCAGTTGAGCCAAAGGCGGAGGCGGGAGGCTTTCATCGGCGGCTCAGAAGATCAGTGAGGCCATCTTGCGCCGATAGCTGCCGACCAGGTCCTCGTCCTCGACCACGCGGAAAGCGTCGATCAGGGCCTTGCGCGGCAGGCCGTCCTGGAACGCCCGGTCGCGGCGCAGCATCTCCAGGAACTGCTCCAGGCCCGCCTGCGATGCACCGGCCACGATCAGGTGGGCGCCCAGCAGGTGGCGGGCGCGCAGGTCGGTGGGGTCGGCCGCGATGGCGGCTTCCAGCACGGCGGCCGGCGGTGCGTCCTTGAGCAGGGCGGCAAAGCCAAGCCGGGCGTGGCCGCGCAGGGCGCGATCGTCCTGGGCCAGGTTGGCGGGCAGGGCGTCGAGCAGGGCCTGCGCCTCGGCGATGGCGCCGGTCTTGAGCAGCGCCAGCGCGAGGTCGAGGCGGGTTTCGTCCTTGTCGGGCTCGGCCAGCACGGCGGCGCGCAGGCGCACCACTTCATCATGGGGGTCAAGCGGCGCCTCGACGTCGGGCGCGGCTTCCTCGGCCAGCGCCACGGGCTGCACGCCGTGATGGCTCAGGAACTCGCGCAGCTGGCCCTCGGGCAGTGCGCCCGGGAACCCGTCGACGATCTGTCCGTCCTTCACCAGCATCACCGTGGGCACGGACTTGATCTGGAAGTAGCCGGCGAGCTGCTGCTCCTTGTCCACGTCCACCTTGGCCAGCAGGAAGCCGCCGTTGAACTCGTCGGCCAGTTTTTCCAGCATCGGCCCCAATGTCTTGCAAGGCCCGCACCAGGGCGCCCAGAAGTCCACCAGCACCGGGACCTCCTTGGACTTGAGCAGCACCTCGATCTCGAACTGCGGAAGGCTGGCGTCGAAAACGTGGGGGCTGGCGGTGGTCATGTCTTATCCGGTCTGGGGCAGGGCGAACCGAAGATGGTGCCAGCCGAGGGCGGTCACAAGCCAATGTACGGTTTACTTGACGTGCTTGGTTTGGAATGTAACTTTAAGCGTACATTTAGTCGGGTGGAGTAGACCATGACGCCGGCCGAGCGGCTGGACTGGGCGACGCCGATCGCCTACTGGCGGGACCGCCGCCCATGACCGGCACGCCGATCAGCAACCACATCCGCCGCCTGCGCTTCGAGCGCGGCGAGATGACCCAGCAAGCGCTGGCGCGCGAGGTCGGCGTGACCCGCCAGACCATCATCGCGCTGGAGGCGGGCAAGTACGCACCGTCGCTGGAGCTGGCGTTCCGCATCGCCCGGGTGTTCGGCGCGGGGGTGCAGGACGTGTTCCGCTGGGAGTGAGCCGCGCCTTCAGGGCGTGCGGTAAACCACGCCGTCCTTCATCACGAAGTCCACTTTCTTCACCGCCTGGATGTCGGCCAGCGGGTCGCCGGGCATCGCCACGATGTCGGCGCGGAAGCCCGGGGCGATCTGGCCGATGTCGGTAACGCCGAGCACTTGCGCGGCGTTGATGGTGGCGGCCTGGAGCGCGTCGGCGGCCGGGTAGCCCGTTTCCACCATGAAGATGAACTCATCGGCGTTGTCGCCGTGGTGGCCCACGCCGGCGTCGGTGCCGAAGCCGATCCTCACGCCCGCGCGCCAGGCGCGGCCGAAGGTCTGCTGGATCAGCGCACCGATGCGCGCGGCCTTCGGCCGCACCACGGCCGGGTAGAAGCCGTCGACCTTGGACTTCTCGGCCACGAACTTGCCGGCGCTGATGGTGGGCACGTACCAGGTGCCGTGCTGCTTCATCAGGGCGAAAATCTCGTCGTCCATGTAGGTGCCGTGCTCGATGCTGACCACGCCGCCCTCGATGGCGCGGCGCATGCCTTCCTTGCCGTGCGCGTGGGCCGCCACTCGGTAGCCATAGTCCTTGGCGGCCGCCACCACCGCTTCGACTTCGCTCTGGGTGAACTGCGGGCCGTCGCCGTTGCTGGCGTAGCTGAGCACGCCGCCGGTGGCGGTGATCTTGATCACGTCCGAGCCTTCCTTGTAGCGCTGGCGCACGGCGGCGCGGGCTTCGTCGGGACTGTTGATGACGCCTTCGATCGGGCCCGGTGCGCCTACGGCGTGCGACAGTTCGCGGTTCAGGCCGTTGGTGCCGTCGCCGTGGCCGCCGGTGGTGGCGATCGAACGACCGGCGGCGTAGATGCGCGGGCCCTCGATCAGGCCCTGGTTGATGCCGTCGCGCAGGGCCAGCGTGGTGTCGCCGCCAAGGTCACGCACGGTGGTGAAGCCGGCCTGCAGGGTCTTGCGGGCGTAGCCGGTGGAGCGCAGCACCGTGAACTCGGGGTTGAGGCGGAAACCCTCGGAATAGCTGTCGGGGCTGGACTGGCCGTCCAGGTGCACGTGCAGGTCGATCCAGCCCGGGCTGCAGGTGTGGCCCTTGAGGTCCACCGACCGCGCACCGTCCACCGCCGCCATGCCGGCCCGGATCTCGCGCACTTTGCCCTCGGCCACCACCACGGTCTGGTCGGCCCGGCTGCGGCCACTGGCGCTGTCGAACAGCTGGCCGCAGTGCAGGGCGAGGGTTTCGGCCTGGGCGGCGGCGGGCAGGGTCAACGCAAGCAGCAGCAGGGTGCGGGTCGGGTGCATGGGGCTTGTCTCCAGGAGGAAGCCCGATGGTAACCGCAGCCGTCGTCGAGACCAGCAGGCCCCCGATTTGTTACGCTGGCAGCCTGCTTTTTCCTGTCCCAAACCCATGTCCGACATCCAAGACCCCAACGCCTACGACCCGAAGGCGGTGGAAATCGCCGCGCAGACCCATTGGCAGGCCACCGGCGCCTTCCAGGTGCGCGAAGACACGTCCCGCCCCAAGTACTACTGCCTGTCCATGCTGCCGTACCCCTCGGGCGCGCTGCACATGGGCCACGTGCGCAACTACACCATCGGCGACGTCATCAGCCGCCACCGCCGCATGAAGGGCTTCAACGTGCTGCAGCCGATGGGCTGGGACGCCTTCGGCCTGCCGGCTGAAAACGCCGCCATCAAGAACAAGACCGCGCCGGCGCAGTGGACCTACAAGAACATCGAGCACATGCGCGCCCAGCTGCAGCGCCTGGGCTTCGCCTACGACTGGACCCGCGAGTTCGCCACCTGCACGCCGGAGTACTACCGGTGGGAGCAGCTGATGTTCACCCGCCTGCTGAAGAAGGGCCTGGTGTACCGCAAGAACTCGGTGGTGAACTGGGACCCGGTGGACCACACCGTGCTGGCCAACGAACAGGTGATCGACGGCCGCGGCTGGCGCAGCGGCGCGCTGGTGGAAAAGCGCGAGATACCGCAGTGGTTCCTCAAGATCACCGATTACGCCCAGGAACTGCTGGACGGCCTGGACACGCTGCCGGGCTGGCCCGAGGCGGTCAAGACCATGCAGCGCAACTGGATCGGCCGCAGCGAAGGCCTGGAAATCCGGTTCGCGATGGAAGCGCAGGCCGAGCCGCTGACCGTGTTCACCACGCGCCCCGACACGCTGATGGGCGTGACGTACCTGGCCGTGGCCGCCGAACACCCGGTGGCGCTGTGGGCCGCTTCGGGCAATGCGCAGGTGCGCGCGTTCATTGACGAATGCCGCCGCGGCGGCGTGTCCGAGGCCGAGCTCGAGACGCAGGAAAAGAAGGGCATCGCCACCGGCCTGCAGGCCGTGCACCCGGTGAGCGGCGAAATGGTGCCGGTGTGGATCGCCAACTTCGTGCTGATGGGCTACGGCACCGGCGCGGTGATGGCGGTGCCCGGCCACGACCAGCGCGACTTCGAGTTCGCGCACAAGTACGGCCTGCCGAGCCGGCAGGTGATCGCGGTCGAAGGGGAAACCTACGACGCGGCCACCTGGCAGGATTGGTACGCCGACAAGACGGCGGCCAAGCTGCGCACCGTGAACTCCGGTGACATCGACGGCCTGGGCTTCAAGGCCGCGTTCGAAGCCCTGGCCGCCAAGCTGGCGAAGTCGCACCAGGCCGAGCGGCGCGTGAACTTCCGCCTGCGCGACTGGGGCGTCAGCCGCCAGCGCTACTGGGGCTGCCCGATCCCGGTGGTGTACTGCGAAAAATGCGGGGCCGTGCCGGTGCCCGAAGACCAGCTGCCGGTGGTGCTGCCCGAGGACGTCGCCTTCACCGGCATGGCCTCGCCGATCAAGGCCGACCCGGCATGGCGCAAGACCACCTGCCCGGGCTGCGGCGGCCCGGCCGAGCGCGAAACCGACACCTTCGACACCTTCATGGAATCGAGCTGGTACTACGCGCGCTACACCTCGCCGGGCGCGAACGACCTGGTGGACGAACGCGCCAATTACTGGCTGCCCGTGGACCAGTACATCGGTGGCATCGAGCACGCGATCATGCACCTGATGTATTTCCGCTTCTATCACAAGCTAATG
>JANOJQ010000007.1:0-14997 GCA_031418815.1 Lysobacteraceae bacterium | reverse complement strand
ATCCTGCTCAGCGGCTTCGTCACCGGCTATCTCGACGGCGTCGAGATAGCCGACTCGATGGCGGCGCTCGCCGCGGCGCACCCCGCCCGCTGCAGCCTGCTCACCCTGCCCCACGCCACCGCCGGCTACGACGGCGTACTGGCCGGGGCCGCAGGGCCCGCGACGGTGCGGGCCCTGCGCATCACCGCCACCCCGGCGCTGCGCTCACGGCCCGGCATGCTGGTGCTGTGCGGCACCCATGCCCGTGAGTGGATGAACCCACTGGTGGCGCTGGAGTTCGCCGGGCAGCTGCTGGCCAACTACGATCCCGCCAGCGTCGATCCGCAGGTGGTGGCGCTGACCCGCATCGTGGACGAGGGCGACCTGATCATCGTGCCGGCGCTCAATCCCGACGGCTTGAATTTTTCCGTGCACGACGACCCCGGCTGGCGCAAGAACCGGCGGCCCAACGCCGGCGCCCCCACCTGCCCCGGCGTGGACGACAACCGCAACTTCGAGGTCTATTTCGGCGGCGCCGGCTCCTCGGGCAGCGCCTGCAGCGACGCCTACCGCGGCCCGCACGCTTTTTCCGAAGCCGAGACCCGCAACGTGCGCTGGCTGCTGGAAGAGTTCCCGAACCTCCTGGTGGGCGTGGACTCGCATTCCTACGGGCGGCTCATCCTGCGGCCGGGCCCGGGCGGCGGCAGCTACATCGGTTCGCTGCCGGTGTCGGCGGCGGACGACGCCATCTACTCCAGCCTGGAAAACACCCTGCGCAGCGCCATCGCCGCGGTGAACGGCGTTTCCTATGCGCTTGGCAGCACCAGCAACCACGCCGGCACCTCGGACGAATACCTGTTCTTCGGGCATCGTGTGTTCGGCTTCAACACCGAGTGCGGCACCAGCTTCCAGCCGGCCTGGGCCGACGCGCTGCCGGTGATCCATGAAATGGTCGCCGGCCTGCGCGCGCTGGCCCTGGCCACGCTCGACCTCACGCTGACCACGCCGGCGCCGCTTCAGTTGGCCCAGTGCCTGGACCGCACCGGCAGCATGGTGGCGCTGGGATACGAGGCCGCGGCGCGGGCGAACGCCAAGCGCTTCGTGGACCTGATGTCGCTGGGCGACAGCACCGCCATCGTCAGCTTCGCCGATCCGTCGCCGGTGCCCGGCGCCACTCCGCTGGCCGACCTGTCACGGATTGAGTTCCCGCTCACGCTGCTCGACGATCCGGGCGACGCCGGCGTGGCGCGCGCCGCCATCGACGCCATCGCCTTCGGCGGCTGGACGCCGATCGGGGCCGGCCTGCAGCGCGCCGCCGACGTGCTGGCCGGCGTGGCCTCGCCGCGGGCCATCCTGCTGGTCTCGGATGGCTACGACAACCGCGCCCCGTCCGCACTGTCGACGCTGGCCACCTGGCCCGCCGACCTGCGGGTGTTCACCGTGGCGCTGGGCCCCTCCGCCGACATCGCGCTGCTGCAGCAGATCGCCACCCAGACCGGCGGCGTGTTCCAGGCCAGCCCGACGGCGCTGGACCTGCAACTGGTCTACAACCAGATGCGTGCGGACATCAGCGACGAGGGCCTGCTGCTCAACGTCGCCAATGCGTCAGGCCGGCAGGACGGTGGCTACGACGCCGACGTGGAGCCCGCGGCCGACTGGCTCACGATCACCGTGTCCACCCTGGGGCGCAAGGCGCCGGCCTTCAGCGTCCACTCGCCCTCCGGCCGTGCGGTCCGCGCCGATGACTTCGCCGTGCACTCGAGCCGCGGCGATGGCTACGCCGTGGTCCGCATCGCGCGGCCGGCGCCGGGACGTTGGAAGGTGCGGATGGGGCCGCGCGCGTCGGCGCACGTGGTCGCCGCCTTCGTCACGTCGCCGCTGCACCTGCGCATCCTGCTGCCCAAGCGCTGGAAAGCGGGGGCGGAGGCCAAACCAGCCGTGCAGCTGTCGTTCGAGGGCAAGCGGCTGGCCCCGCCGCGGCTGCAGCTGCAGGCGCGCACGGTGGCCAACTTCGCGCTGCCGCGCGACGGGCTGCGGGCGGCGGGCGCACGGGCGGCCGATGACGGCGTGGACAAGTCAACGCGCGCCCGGGTGGAGGCGCACGCCGCGCGCCTGCGCCAGCGGCTGGACCGGGGCGAGCGTCCGACCGAAGCGCGGCCTCTGTCGCGCCTGGAAATCGAAGTGATGGGCCAATTGCCCGGCGGTGCGCCCTTCAGGCGCGTCGCCATCCGCACGGTATCGGCCTAGCGCGCCGCGGGTGCGCACACCGGGCAGGCGGGATCGGGCGACAGCCGCGTTTCGTGGAAGCGCATGGCCAGCGCGTCGAACTGCAGCAGCCGGCCCGACAGGCTATCCCCCAGGCCCAGCACCAGCTTGATCGCCTCGCTGGCCTGGATCAGGCCGATGATGCCGGGCAGCACGCCCAGCACGCCGGCCTGCGCGCAGTTGGGCGCCTCGCCTTCGCCCGGCGGCTCCGGGAACAGGCAGCGATAGCAGGGTGATTCGCCGCGCAGGCGGCCGGCATCGAACACGGTGGCCTGGCCGGCGAAGCGCTGAACCGCGCCGTAGACCAGGGGCTTGCCCAGGCGCACGCAGGCGTCCGAAAGCAGGTAGCGCGTGGGGAAGTTGTCGGCGCCATCGATCACCACGTCCACGTCGGCCAGCAGCGCGTCGACGTTGTCGGCGTTGACGCGCGCCTGCACCGCGTCGATGCGCACGCGCGGGTTGAGCGCCGCAAGGCTGATCGCAGCCGATGCGACCTTGGCCAGGCCGATGCGCGCCTCGGTGTGCAGGACCTGGCGCTGCAGGTTGCTGCGGTCCACCACGTCGTCGTCCACCAGGCGCAGCAAGCCGATGCCCGCCGCAGCGAGGTAGAACGCCGCCGGGGAACCGAGGCCGCCGGCACCGACCATCAGGATGCGGGCCTGCTCGAGCTTTTGCTGGCCTGCCAGGCCCACTTGCGGCAGCAGCAGGTGGCGCGAGTAACGCTCCATGAAATCGGCGTCGCGCTGCGCGTCCACCGGCAGGCCGGCCGCAAGCCAGGCTTGGTAGCCGCCGGCGACGGAGACCACGTTGCCATAGCCCTGCGCTTCCAGCGCCTGCGCCGCGCGCAGCGACCGCGCGCCGCCGGCACAGATCAGCACCAGCGCGGCCTGCGGGTCGGGCGCCGCGGCGGTGGGATCGCTTTCCAGCGCGGCGCGCGGCATGCACAGGGCCTGCGCGGGCGTGCCCAGCGC
Source organism: Lysobacteraceae bacterium (assembly GCA_031418815.1). Lineage (GTDB taxonomy): Bacteria > Pseudomonadota > Gammaproteobacteria > Xanthomonadales > Xanthomonadaceae > Arenimonas. The sequence goes on along the minus strand of JANOJQ010000007.1, from coordinate 11,782 downwards.
GTGTTCGTCGGGCTCGCGCACGTCCACCAGCAGCGCGCCCTGGGCCTGGCGCGCGCGCGCCTGCTGCGGAGTGATCTCGAGGATGGCCATGGGCCGAGTCTAGCGGCCCGGATCGAGGCCGGCGTAGGGCAGCACGTCCATCAGCGTGCCGGCGGACCATTGCCCGGCGCCTTCGGCCAGCACCACCAGCGCATTGGACTGCGCGGCGGCCAGGAGCCGGTGCGAACCATCCGCCGGGTTGGGCGTCACCTGCAGTTGGCCGTCGTCGGCGCAGGCCAACACGCCGCGCAGGAATTCCAGCCGTTCGTGCGACTTGGCCACGTCCGCCGTCAGTCGCGCGCGCAGCGGACGCCGCGGCTGTGCCCGGCCCTGCAGCGTGTCCAGCAGGGGCCGCGCCAGGGTGAGGAAGGTCGCCAGCACCGACACCGGGTTGCCGGGCAAACCCAGGAAATGCGCCTCGCCCAACCGGCCGAACAGCACGGGCATGCCCGGGCGCATCATCACCTTCCAGAAATGCACCTGGCCTTCGCGCGCCAGGAACGCCGGCAGGAAATCCTTCTCGCCGGCCGACACGCCCCCGCAGGTCAGCACCAGGTCGAACGAGAACGCGGCGTCCTTGAGCGCCCCGGCCAGCACATCGGGATCGTCGGGCAGCACGGGCCAGGCCACCGGCTCGTAGCCTTCGGCGATCAGCAGGGTTTGCAGCAGCACGCGGTTGCTGTCGTAGATCTCGCCCGGCGCCAAAGGCTGGCCGGGCGCGCGCAGCTCGTCGCCGGTGGTGAACACGGCCACGGTGGGTCGCCGCCGCACCGGCAGGTCATGGTGGCCCAGCGCGGCGGCCAGGCTGAGCTTGCTGGCGTCGAGCACGGTGCCGGCGCGCAGCACGGTGTCACCCACGGCCACGTCCTCGCCCTGGCGGCGCACGTGCTGACCCGGGCGGGCGGCCTGTGCGGGCGTGACGATGTCGCCCTCGACGCGGGTGTTTTCCTTCATCAGCACCGCGTCCGCGCCCGCGGGCAACGCGGCGCCGGTGGTGATGCGCAGGCACTCGCCCGCCGCGATCGGGATGCCCGACGTGGCGCCGGCGAACTGCTCACCCACCAGCCGACGCGGCGCGTCGCCGTCGGCGCTGCGCAGCGCGAAACCGTCCATCGCGGAATTGTCGAAGCCCGGCAGCGCGATGGTCGCCACGACGTCCTCGGCCAGCACCCGGCCCAGCGCGCGCGACAGCGGCTTGCGCTCGACGTCCATGGGATGGGCCAGCGCCACCGCCTCGACGATTTCCTGCGCCCGGGCAAAGCGGATGCGGGTCGGCACGTCCGCGTTCATGGCGCCGGCGTGTCCTGGAGGTCGTCGGGGGTGTTGAGGTTGGCCAGCAGGCGCGGCGAAATGTCCATGCGCGCCAGGTCCAGGCGCGACACCAGGCGGTGCGCGGCGGTTTCGCCGGAGTCGAGCAAGTCGCGCACGGCGGCCTGCAGGGCGGCGGTGCGCCACAGGCCGATCAGCGGCTGCAGGCCGGTGGCGTCCTTCACCACCACGCCGTCGCGCGCCACCGCCGCGCGCAGGGCGTCGGGCAGATCGTCCGGGATGCGCTGCACGTCCACCGGCACGGTGATCAGCCAGGGCGTGGTGCAGGCGGCGGACAGGGCCTCGAGCGCCGCAAGCGGGCCCGGAAAACCGGAGCGCTGGTCGAACACGGCGCGCAGGCCCAGCTTTTCGAAGCGCGGATCGGGCTCGCGCGCGCTCACCAGGCGCTCCACGTAGCCGCCCGGGAAGGCCGACAGCGTGTGCTGCAGCAGGGTCTTGCCGTGGTGCAGCACCCAGGCCTTGTCGCGCCCGCCCAGCCGCTGGCCGCGGCCGCCGGCCAGCACGCCGAGCGTTATCGCCGTGCGCGGTATCACTTGCCCTTGACGTGCTTCATCAGGCGGCGCTTGGCCTTGACCTGGCGCTCGGAAAGGACGTTCTTCTTGCCTTCGTAGGGGTTCTCGCCTTCGCGGAACACGAACTTGATCGGCGTGCCGACCAGCTTGAAGCGCTTGCGGAAGAAATTCTCTAGGTACCGGCGGTAGCTTTCGGTCAATGACGTCAGGCGATTGCCGTGCACGATGAACGTGGGCGGGTTGGCGCCACCCGGATGCGCGAACTTCATCTTCGCCACGTGCCCGCGCACCACCGGCGGCGGGAAGCTTTCCACGGCGACCTGCAGCGCCTTGGTGGTCTCGGCGGTGCTGAACTGATGGGTGGCCGAGTCGTGGGCGCGATGGATGGCCTTGAACAGTTCCTTCAGGCCGGTGCCGTTCTTGGCCGAGATGGTCATGCGCTCGGCCCACTCGCAGAACGAGAGCTTGCGCTCGAGCATCGACAGCGCCTGTTCGCGCGTGTACTTGTCCTGGTCGTCCCACTTGTTCACCGCGATCACCAGCGCCCGACCCGAATCGAGCACGTAGCCCAACACCGTGGCGTCCTGCTCGGTCACGCCTTCGCCAGCGTCGAGCATCACCACCACCACCTGGGCGTTCTCGATGGCCTGCAGGGTCTTGAAGACGCTGAACTTCTCCACCGCCTCCTCGACCTTGGCCCGGCGGCGCAGGCCGGCGGTGTCGATCAGCCGGTAGCGCTTGCCGTCGCGCTCCATGTCCACCGCGATCGAATCGCGGGTGGTGCCGGGCACGTCGGAGGCGATCATGCGTTCCTCGCCCAGCAGGCGGTTCACCAGCGTCGACTTGCCCACGTTGGGGCGACCCAGGAAGGCGATGCGGACCCGGCCGGGCTCGTCGGGCAGGATCTCGACGTCGCGTTCGGCCGGAAGCTCGGGGATGATCTCCTCAAGCAGGTCCGGTATGCCGCGCTGGTGCGCCGCGGCGATGGGAATGATGCGCTCCACGCCGAAGCGGGCGAACTCGTTCACCACCGCGTCTTCGTCCAGGCCATCGGTCTTGTTGACGACCAGGAAGAAGCGTTTGCCGCTCTTGCGCAGCCAGTTCAGGATGTTCTCGTCGAGCGCGGAAGGCCCCTCGCGGCCATCCACGACGAACAGCACCAGGTCGGCCTCTTCAACCGCCGAACGCGCCTGGCGCGCAGTGGCGCCCGCCAGGCCTTCTTCGTCACCGGACAGGCCGCCCGTGTCGCACAGGGCGAACGGATGGTCCTCCTCGCGACGGCAGATGCCGTAGTGGCGGTCGCGGGTGACGCCGGGCTCGTCATGGACGAGGGCGTCGCGGCTGCGCGTGAGCGCGTTGAAGATCGTGGACTTGCCGACATTCGGCCGGCCTACGAGAGCGACCAATGGCAACACGTGGATCTCTCCCGATTACTGGTGGTGTTTCCCGCGCTGGAAGCGCGAACCGCCCGGCAGGGGCCGGGCGGCGAAACGGTCCGCCGGAGGGCGGCCCGCGTTTGGCCGCGGACCCTTGCGGGCCGCGGCCGAAGTGATCACGGCTGCGGGTACGCCGACAGCTCGCCGTCCGAGGTCAACACGAACAGCGTGCCGGCCGGCGAAACCTGCGGGGTGCCCAGGATCGGCGAGCGATCGGCGCGGACGCGGCCGACGATCTTGCCGTCGTCGAGGTTGAGCCAGTGCAGGTAACCCTCGACGTCGCCGACGACGGCATAGTTGCCCTGCACCGCCGGCGTGGTCAGCCAGCGGCGCGCGAAGGCGTCCTGCTTCCACATCGCGGTGCCGCCGGCGCGGTCGAGCGCCCAGACGGTGCCGCTGTTGTCGGCAACGACGACCTTGTCAGCCGCCAGACCGACGCCGCCGTAGCTGCCCACGTCGCGGGTCCAAAGCGGACGGGCGTTGGACAGCGTGATTGCCATGGTCTGGCCGCGGAAGCTGGTGGCATACAGTTCGGTCGGGCCAACCTGGATTTCACCATCCACGTCGGCGAGGCGCTCGAGTTCGTTGCGACCGTCGGGCTGGGCAACCAGTTGTTCCCATGCACGCAGGCCGTCCGCCATGCGCAGCGCGATCACGGAGCCGTCGTCGTAGCCCAGGTACACCATTTCACCGCCGGCAACCGGCGACCCGTTGCCGCGCACGCCCAGGTTCGGCAGGCCGCGGTCGAACACCCACTTGCGGGTGCCGTCGGTGGCATTGAGGCCGAAGGTGCGGCCGTCGCCGCTGCGCACGATGACCAGGCCGCCGTCCACCAGCGGGCTGGAAATGACTTCGGACGTGACCGTGGTCTTCCAGCGCTCGGCGCCGGTCTCGGTGTCCAGCGCCACGACTTCGCCGTTGCGGCCGCCCACCACCACCAGCCCTGCACCGACGCCGGGGCCACCGGTCAGCCCGGCCTCGTTGGCCTTGCGCTTCCAGAAGAACAGGCGGCTGCCCTGCTTGCCGGTCTTGACCACCTCGGAGTCCCAGAGGGTGTCGCCGGTGTTGGCATTGATCGCGAGCACGCGGCCCGAATCATTCGAAACGAACAGCCGGTCGCCGTCGATCGCCGGACGCTGGCGCAGGCCGAGCCTGGACTGATTGTCGCCCAGGTCCACGGTCCAGCTTGCCTTGGGGCTGATGGTGGCGGCGATATCGACCAGCGGCGCGGGCGCGAGTGCCTTGGTCTTGTCGTCGCTCAGCCAGCCCCTGACGGTGGTGCAGCCGGTGGCGAGGAGTAGGACCAGGGCGATGAGCAGGGTGCGAAGCGACATGCGTTCAGATCTCCGGCTGAGCGGTCGGCGAGCCGCCCGCATCGGTGAGTTTCATTTCGACCATCGGCCGGGTCGGGGCGGCGATGTCCAGCGAGGCCAGGGCCTTTTCGTAGGAAGCGCGCGCGGCGTCCCGGCGGCCCAGCGCCATCTCGGCGTCACCACGGATCTCGGCCGCGACGGCCGGGAAGGACGTGTCGGCGATGGCGTCCAGGCGCTTGATTGCGTCCTCGTTCTTGCCCATGCCCGCCAGCAGCCGCGCGGCGCGCAGCTGCGAAAGCTCCACCAGCACCGGGTCGGCCTTGGCGTTGGTGGTGGCATCGAGCACCTTCAGGGCGTCCTCGTCCTTGCCTTGCGTGTGCAGCAGTTCGGCGCGGCGCAATGCGGCCAGCACCGGGTAAGGCGACTTCGGGAACGCCTGCGCCAGCGACGTGGCGTGGGCGCCGGCCTTGGTGTCGTCCTTGGCCTCGACGGCCTTGCTGAAAACCTGGTATTCGGCTGCGGCCTCGACCAGCTTGAGGTCCTGCTGGCCCTGCCACCATTGCCAGCCGCCCAGGGCGGCCAGGCCGATGGCGACGCCACCGATCAGGGAAGAGCCGTTGTCCCGCAGCCAGGCGCGAACGCGTTCGCCCTGTTCGTATTCTTCGATCTGGTCCATGGAATGCTTCTTCAGGCCCGCGGGAAGGCGCGGACGGGGTGGTGGGGACGCCGCTGGCGCGAGCGCCCGGGGTCAGTTGCCGGCAGGCGCGGGTTCACCGGCAGAGGATACCGTAAAGCGGGCGACGTTCGCGGTGCGATAGGGCGAGAGGTCCAGCGCCTTGTCCCCGAAGCTCACGTCCACCGCATCGGAGTTACCCAGCGTAATGCGCGACACCTGTCCGGCAGCGTAACGGCGCTCGCCACCGGCCTCGACCAGGCCACGCTCGACGCGGCCACCCTGCGCATCCAGCACTTCGACCCAGCTTTCACCCTTGAACCGAAGCACGAGCCCGCCAACGGCTGCGGCAGGCTTCGGGTAGGGTGCCATCGACGCCATGACCGGCGCCGGGCCTGTCGCCGGCAGCGTGGCCTGGGCGGGGTCGACTTGCGGCTGCACAGCGGCGCCGGCATCGGACCCGACAGCGGCGGCCGCGGGCTCGGTGCTGCCGACCAGGCCGGCAGGCGTCGCCGAAGGCACGCCCGCGGCCAGGGCCTGGGCCTCGACCATCTCGGCACTGGTCTCAAGGGTCAACACGTCGGGGCGGTTCTGGTCCTGGTAGTGGCGGGCCGCCCAGTAAACCGGCACCACCAGCGCACCGGTCATCAACAGGTAGACGCCGTTGCGCACTCCACGCTGGAGCGCATGGCGGAGCCGGGAGCTGGAGCCCATGGCCACCAGCGCCGGCGCCGGCTTGGTCTGGGCCGCCTGCTCGGCGAGGTCGGCCGGCAGCCCGACCAGGCGCAGGTAGCTGCCCAGGTAGCTGCGGACATACACCGGTGCACCGAGGCGCGCCCAGTCGTCCATTTCCATCGCCTGCACGATGGCCACCGGCAGCTTGAGCTGCTGGGCGGCCTGTTCGACGGTCAGGCCCGCCTTCTCCCGGCCGCGCCGCAGCCGCATGCCAATGGGTTCCTGAAACAGCTCGTCCTGCATTGCTTGACTGCTCATGGTTGGCGCGATCCCTCGGAGGCGGGCGGCGTTTGTTCCGGGAACTGATCCCGGCTGCGTTGACGGTAGCGGGCGGCGGCGGCCTGGTCGCCGGCCGAGTCTTCGATTCGCGCGCCCAGCTCGAACAGTTCGGCCGTGGGCGCGCCCAGCGCCTCGCGGCGTTGGTAGAACGCGCGGGCGCTCATGGCGTCGCCCCGCTGAAGCTGCAGCTCGGCCATGCGCATCAGCAGCAGGCGGTTTTCCGGGGCAAGCGCGAGGCCGTGGCGCAGGTACTGCGCCGCCTTCTCGGCCTGGCCCACCTGCATCGCGCACTTGGCGGCGTTGAAGTAGGCGGTTTCCTTGGCCTTGAAGAACGGGTCCTTCACGGCGCTCGCGAACAGGGCATCGGCCTCGGCGGCCTTGCCCTGCTCGCACGTCCAGATGGCGTAGACGTTCAGTACGTGGCCCGAATCCGGGGCCAGCTTGGCGGCGCGGGCATAGTGCTCGCCGGCGCGCGGGCTGTCGTCGAGCTTCTCGCGGATCATGCCCAGCACCACCTGCACGTCGGCCGAGTTCGGGTCGCTGCGCAGCGCCCGGTTGGCGCGGTCCAACGCGTATTCCACGTTCCCCGCCGCCAGGTAGTTCTGGGCGAGGCTGAGGTTGGCCTGGCCCTTGTTGGTCATCGCCGAATGGGACGACGTCGCCAGCTGCCCGTCGTCGGCGGGCGATGTCCCGGGGCCGGTGGCGCAGCCGGCGGCGAGCACAATGGCGGCAGCGAGGCAAAGGTGGCGCATGGCGTCAGGCCGCATCGTTGATTCCCTGTTGTTCGAGCTTGCGCTTGAAATCGGACTGGCGCCGCGTGCGGTCCACCACCTGGCCCTTGAGCTGGCCACAGGCGGCGTCGATGTCGTCCCCGCGGGTGCGGCGGACCATCGTAAGCACCTTCTGGTCGAGCAGGATCTTCTGGAACGCCCGGATATCGGCCTCTTCCGAGCGCTCGAAGCGGGTGCCGGTGAAGGGGTTGAACGGGATCAGGTTCACCTTCGCCGCATCCTCGCGCTGCACTTGCGCGTCGAACTTGCGCATCAGCTTGGCCAGCGCGCGGGCGTGCTCGGGCTTGTCGTTCACGCCCTTCATCATCGTGTACTCGAAAGTGATCGAGATGCGCGGCTTGCGCTGCGCGTAGCGCACGCAGGCCTCCAGCAGTTCGGCGATCGGGTACTTCTTGTTCAGCGGCACCAGCTCGGTGCGCAGGTCGTCGTCGGGCGCGTGCAGCGACACCGCCAGCGAGACGTCGCTGACCTCCGAGAGCTTGTCGATCATCGGCACCAGGCCGGCGGTGGACAGCGTGACGCGCTTGTTGGCCAGGCCGAAGCCGTTGTCGTCGCGCATCAGGCTCATCGCGCGCACGACGTTGTCGAAGTTCAGCAGCGGCTCGCCCATGCCCATCATGACGACGTTGGTGAGCTTGCGGTGCATGTGGGTCTTGTTGCCGAGGTGCTTCGACGCCGTCCACACCTGGCCGATGATCTCGGCGGTGGACAGGTTGCGGTTGAAGCCCTGGGTGGCGGTGGAGCAGAACTGGCAGTTCAGGCCGCAGCCGACCTGGCTGGACACGCACAGCGTGCCGCGACCCTTGTCGGGGATGAAGACCGCCTCGATGGCATTGGAGGTGTCCATGCCGAGCAGCCACTTGTGAGTGCCGTCGGTGGAACCCTTGTCGAGCACGACGTTGGGCGGGCGGATCTCGCAGTTGTCTTCGAGCTTGGTGCGAAGGGCCTTGCCGACGTCGGTCATCAGCGAAAAATCGGTGACGTGCTGGTGGTACATCCACTTCATGAGCTGGTGGGCGCGGAAGCGCTTTTCGCCGAGGGTTTCGGCGAAGAAGCGCTCCAGGCCCTCGCGATCGAGGTCGAACAGGTTCAGCCGCGCCGGCGGTGCCGGCGCGAGCGTACCCGAGGCTGGGTTCACCAGCAGCGGGATGGACTTGTCCGAGGTCTCGATCACGGGATCACCGCTCAGCGCGGGCAAAGCTCGGTGGCGGCGAAGAAATACGCGGTTTCGATCGCGGCGTTCTCAACGCTGTCCGAGCCGTGCACGGCGTTGGCGTCGATGGACTGCGCGAAGTCGGCGCGGATGGTGCCCGGCGCCGCGTCTTTCGGGTTGGTGGCGCCCATCAGGTCGCGGTTGACCTGCATGGCGTTCTCGCCTTCCAGCACCTGGATCATCACCGGGCCGGAGCACATGAACTCGACCAGCGCGTTGAAGAACGGGCGCTCGCGGTGCACGGCGTAGAAACCTTCGGCTTCCTTGCGCGAGAGGTGCTTCATCTTCGCGGCGACGACCTTCAGGCCGGCCTTCTCGAAGCGGGCGTAGATTTCGCCGATGACGTTCTTGGCGACCGCGTCGGGCTTGATGATGGAAATGGTGCGCTCCAGCGCCATGGTGCAACTCCGTGGGTTCTAGGGGTTTGGGAGCCCGTGAATTTAACACAATTCTCCATTCAATCGGGGGTTTAGCGTGAATCCCTGTGAACTCCCGCAGGTGTGGCCGGCCGACCCCGGCCCTGGCCGGGCGGGCCGGGCGAGCGCACGATTGATTCAATCGTACATTTGACTGTCACGCCGGCAGCGCTACACTCACCAACATCCGTTTGAATCGAGCGCTGGCAGGCCATGACGACGACCCACTTCAACACCAAGGAACGCATCCTCGGCGCGGCCGAGGAACTCTTCGCCCAACACGGCTTCGCGGGCACGTCGCTGCGCCAGGTGACCAGCCGCGCCGACGTCAACATCGCCGCCGTGAACTACCACTTCGGCAGCAAGGAGAACCTGGTCAACGAAGTCTTCCGGCGCCGCATGGACGAGATGAGCGAGCGCCGCCTGGCCCAGCTCAAGCGCGCCCAGGAAGACCACCCCGGCGACCTGGATGCCATCCTGGCCGCCTTCATCGAACCGCCGCTGGCCCTCACCATGGACCGCCACGGCGGCTCGGCCTTCGTCCGGGTCCTGGCCCGGGCGTTCGCCGAGAAGAACGACCGTCTGCGCAAGTTCCTGTCCGACAACTACGGCCACGTCCTGCGCGAATTCGCCAAGGCCATCGGCGCGGCCGTGCCCAACCTGGCCAAGGAAGACCTTTATTGGCGCCTGGACTTCACCGCCGGCGCGCTCACCTATGCCATGGCCGATTTCGGCCTGATCAAGCGGCCCACCGGCGTGTCCGAGAAGGCCCACTGTGAAAAGGCCGCACAGGCCCTGATTTCCTTCGCCGCCGCCGGCCTCCGGGCCGACTGACCCCTTCCCCAGCCTCCCCCACGGAGTCATTCCCATGCCGCAACTTCGCATCCGCAAGGTGGCCGTCCTCGGCGCCGGCGTGATGGGCGCGCAGATCGCCGCCCACCTCGTCAACGCCGACGTCGACACCATCCTGTTCGACCTTCCCGCCAAGGAAGGCCCGCCCAACGGCATCGTCGACAAGGCCATCGCCAACCTCGGCAAGCTGTCGCCGGCGCCGTTCGCCAGCAAGTCCAAGGCCGCCGCAATCACCGCGGCCAACTACGACCAGCACCTGGACCTGCTCAAGGACTGCGACCTGATCATCGAGGCCATCGCCGAGCGCATGGACTGGAAGAAGGCGCTGTACGACCGCATCGAGGCCTACGTGGCCCCGCACGCGATCCTGGCCTCGAACACCTCGGGCCTGAGCATGAACGGCCTGGCCGAAGTGCTGCCCGAGTCCCTGCAGGCCCGTTTCTGCGGCGTGCACTTCTTCAACCCGCCGCGCTACATGCACCTGGCCGAGTTGATCCCTTGCGCGAAGACTGAGAAGCAAGTCCTTGAAGGGCTTGAAACTTTCCTGGTCACCACCTTGGGCAAGGGGGTGGTCTACGCCAAGGACACCCCGAACTTCATCGGCAACCGGATCGGCGTCTTCTCCATCCTCTCGACCCTGCACCACACGGCCGCCTTCGGCCTGGGCTTCGACGAAGTGGACGCCCTCACCGGCCCCCTGCTGGGCCGCCCGAAGTCGGCGACCTACCGCACCTCCGACGTGGTCGGCCTGGACACCATGGCCCACGTCATCAAGACCATGGCCGACACCCTGCCCGACGACCCGTGGCACCAGTACTTCACCGCCCCGGCCTGGCTCAAGGCGCTGATCGACAAGGGCGCGCTGGGCCAGAAGACCGGCGCCGGCATCTTCATGAAGAAGGGCAAGGACATCGTGGTGCTGGACCTCAAGGCCCAGGACTACCGCCCGGCCACCGGTGAAGCCGCCCCGGAGATCGTTGCGATCCTGAAGAACAAGAACCCGGCCGAGAAGTTCGCCCAGCTTCGCGCCAGCCAGCATCCGCAGGCGCAGTTCCTCTGGGCCATGTTCCGCGACCTGTTCCACTACAGCGCCTTCCACCTGGCCTCGATCGCCGAGACCGCACGCGACGTCGACCTGGCCATCCGCTGGGGCTACGGCTGGGGCCTGGGGCCGTTCGAGACCTGGCAGGCCGCCGGCTGGAATCAGGTGGCCGAGTGGATCGCCGAAGACATCGTGGCCGGCAAGGCGATGTCCAGCGCGCCGCTGCCCAACTGGGTGTTCGACGGCCGCGACGGCGTGCATGCGGCCGACGGCAGCTTCAGCCCGGCCCGCAACGGCAAGCTGCCGCGCTCCAACCTGGCCGTCTACAGCCGCCAGCGCTTCCCGGACCCGGTGCTCGGCGAGCGCCAGCCTCCGGGCGAGACGGTGTTCGAAACCGACGCGGTGCGCATGTGGCACGACGGCGACGGCATCGCGGTGGTGGGCTTCAAGACCAAGATGAACACCGTCTCCGACGGCGTGCTGGCCGGGCTGCAGCAGGCCATCGACGTCGCCGAGCGCGATTTCCAGGGCCTGGTGATCTGGCAGTCGAAGGAGCCGTTCTCGGCCGGCGCCGACCTCTCGGGCGCCATGGCGTCCCTGCAGGCGGGCAAGGTGGATGAGTTCGAGGCCATGGTGAAGACCTTCCAGGCCACCAGCCAGCGCATCAAGTACGCGCTGGTGCCGGTGGTGGCGGCGGTGCGCGGCCTGGCCCTGGGCGGCGGCTGCGAGTTCCAGATGCACGCGACGCGCACGGTGTTCTCCCTGGAAAGCTACGTCGGCCTGGTCGAGGCCGGCGTCGGCCTGCTGCCGGCCGGCGGTGGCCTGAAGGAGATCGCTGTGCGCGCGGCGGCGGCCGCAGGCCCGGGCGGCGACGTGTTCGCCGCGCTCAAGCCGTACTTCGAAGCCGTGGCGATGGGCAAGGTGTCGGCGTCCGCGCTCGAGGCCAAGGAGCTGAAGCTGGCCCGCGAGGACGACGTGGTGGTGTTCAACCAGTACGAACTGCTGCACGTGGCCAAGGCCCAGGCCCGGGCGCTGGCCGAGTCGGGCTACCGCCCCGCCCTGCCCGCCCGCCAGGTCCAGGTGGCCGGCGACGTCGGCATCGCCACCTTCAAGATGATGCTGCAGAACATGCTCGAGGGCCGCTTCATCTCC
>JANOJQ010000006.1:0-5502 GCA_031418815.1 Lysobacteraceae bacterium | reverse complement strand
GGGGGGGCCGGGGGGCCGCCTTCCCCCCCCGGGGGGGGCCCCCCCCCCACGCCGCTGGGGATAAACTGGGGGTATGGGAGACCAGCACGGGATTCGCCTGTTCCAGACCGTCGAGCATGCCTGCGGGTATTGGCCCGAGCGGCTGGCGCGCGACCTGATCGTCGACCCGGCGGACCCGCACCTGCCGTCGGTGTTCGGGCGCGCGCTTTCGATGGGCTTCCGGCGTTCCGGCGGGCACGTCTACCGGCCCCACTGCAACGGCTGCCGCGCCTGCATCTCCGTGCGCATCCCGGTGGCGACGTTCCAGCCCAGCCGCAGCCAGCGCCGCTGCCTGGCCCGCAACGCCGACCTGCAGGTGAGCGTGGCGCCGGCGCGGCGCACCGCCGAAAACTTCGACCTGTATCGCCGCTACCTCGACACCCGCCACGTGGGCGGCGGCATGGACGACCCCGCGCCCGAGAATTTCGACGCCTTCCTGGCCTGCCCCTGGAGCCCGACCGACTTCATGCAGTTCCGGCTCGACGGCGAACTGGTCGGCGTGGCCGTCACCGACGTCGTGCCCGACGCCCTGTCGGCCGTCTACACCTTCTTCGCGCCCGAGCACGCCCACCGCAGCCTGGGCGGCTTCGCCATCCTGCGGCAGGTGCAGCGTGCGCGCGAAGAAGGGCGGCGGCACCTGTACCTGGGCTTCTGGCTCGACGGCCATCCAAAAATGGCCTACAAGCGCGGTTTCCGGCCGCTGGAATTCCTCGACGGCGCGCACTGGCGACCGATGCCCACGTGACCGCCTGCGCAGACGCGGCCCGGGCCTTGGGGCACAATCGCGCCCATGCGAATTCCCCTCCTGACCGCGGCCTGCCTGGCCCTCCTGCTGCTGGCCGGCTGCCGCGACGCGGCTGACGTGCACCCCGATGCCAGCGCCGAACCGGTGACGCCCGCCATGCCCTTGCGCTTCGCCACCTTCAACACTTCGCTGTTCGACGAGACGCACGGCGGGCTGGTCGCCCGGCTCGACGAGGGCGACGAGGACGCCCGCAGGATCGCCGCCACCATCCAGCACCAGCGGCCCGACGTGCTGCTGCTCAACGAATTCGATTACGACCCGGCGGGCCTCGCGGCGACCCTGTTCCAGGAGCGCTACCTCGGCGTCGGGCAGTCCGGCCAACAGGCCATCGTGTACCCGTACCGCTACTTCGCCGAAGTGAACACCGGCGTACCCAGCGGGCTGGACCTCGACCAGGACGGCCGCATCGGCGGCGAAGGCCGCTTCCACGGCAACGACGCCTGGGGCTACGGCCTGCACCCCGGGCAGTACGGCATGCTGGTGCTGTCGAAGCATCCGATCGACGCCGCCGCCGTGCGCAGTTTCCACCTGCTGCGCTGGAGCACGATGCCCGGCGCGCGCGAGCCGAGGTTCCCGGATGGCCGCCGGTTCTATCCGGCGCAGGTCTGGTCGCAGCTGCGCCTGAGTTCGAAATCGCACTGGGACGTGCCGATCGACACGCCGCTGGGCCGCATCCACTTCCTGGTGGCGCACCCGACGCCGCCGGTGTTCGACGGCCCCGAGCGCCGCAACGCCGCGCGCAACCACGACGAAATCAGGCTGTGGGCCGAGTATCTTTCGCCGGGCGACAAGCCCTGGCTGTGCGACGACGCCGGACTGTGCGGAGGCCTGGACGCCGATGCGCGCTTCGTGATCGCCGGCGACTACAACGCCGACCCGGCCGACGGCGGCAGCCTGCCGGGCACCATCCACCAGCTGCTTGAACATCCGCGCGTGCTGCGCCACGCCGCGCCGCGCAGCGACGGCGCCCTCGCCGATGCGGGCTTGCAGCCCGCGAACGCCTCGCACAAGTCCAACCCCGCCCACGACACGGCGTCGTTCGGTGCCCGCAATGGCAACTACCGCGTGGACTACGTGCTGCCATCCGTGGGCCTGGCCGTGCAGGCGAGCGGCGTGTTCTGGCCCCGGCCGGGCGAAGCCGGCGCCGCCTGGCTGGAAGCGACCGACCACCGGATGGTTTGGGTGGACCTGGCCACCCCGGAGTGACCCGGGCCGGCGCGCCGGTCAGACCAGCAAAACCTTGAGCGCCGCCGCCGCGCGGCGCGCCTTGGCCCGCGCCGAATCCACGTCGGCGTCGCGCGCCAGCGTCACGGCCACGCGCCGGTGGCCTTCCACGCGCGGCTTGCCGAACAGGCGCAGCGCGGTGTCGGGTTCGACCAGGGCGGCGTCCACGTCATGGAATTCCGGCACGCCGTGGCCCGTGGCCAGCACCGCGCAGGACGCCGACGGCCCGAGGGTGGCGATGTTGGGGATCGGCAAGCCCAGGATCGCCCGCGCGTGCAGCGCGAACTCGCTCAACTCCTGCGACACCAGCGTCACCAGGCCGGTGTCGTGCGGACGCGGCGAGACCTCGCTGAACCAGACCTCGTCGCCGCGCACGAACAGCTCCACGCCGAACAGCCCCCAACCGCCCAGGTCGTCGGTGATGCGGCGCGCGATGTTGCGCGAGCGCTGCAGTGCCAGCGGCGACATCGGCTGCGGCGTCCAGCTTTCGCGATAGTCGCCGTCCACCTGCAGGTGGCCGATCGGGTCGCAATAGCTGGTGCCGTCGCGGTGGCGCACGGTCAACAGCGTGATCTCGTAGTCGAAGGCGACGAAGCCCTCGACGATGCAGCGGCCCTGCCCGGCCCGGCCACCGGTCTGGGCATGTTCCCAGGCCGCTTCCACCTGGCCGGGCGTGCGAACGGTGCTCTGGCCCTTGCCCGACGAGGACATCACCGGCTTCACCACGCAGGGCAGGCCGATGGCGGCGACGGCGTCCAGGTACTGCGCATGCGTGTCCACGAACCGATAGGGCGACGTCGGCAGCGCCAGTGTTTCCGCGGCCAGGCGCCGGATGCCTTCGCGGTCCATGGTCAGGCGGGCGGCGCGCGCGGTGGGCACCACGCGCAGCCCTCTGGATTCGAGTTCGACCAGGGTCTGGGTGTGGATGGCCTCGATCTCGGGCACCACCAGGTCGGGTTTCTCGTGCGCGATGAGGTCGCGCAGCGCGGCGGGGTCGAGCATGTTCAGGGTGTGGCTGCGATGGGCCACCTGCATCGCCGGGGCGTTGTCGTAGCGATCGGCGGCGATCACTTCCACGCCCAGGCGCTGCAGTTCGATGGCCACTTCCTTGCCCAGCTCGCCCGAGCCGAGCAGCAGCACGCGGCGGGCGTTGGACGAAAGCGGGGTGCCAAGGGAAACGGCGCGGTGGTCGGTCATGGCGGTCGGGACGTGGGCGGGGGGTGCGCCATTGTAGCGAGTGCGCCCGACGTCGCCCGCCGGTTCTGCGGCCGCGGTCTTTCTGTCATGCTGGACCCTCACGGAAGCGACCACCCCATGCAACGGATCCTGCTCCCCCTCGCCCTGTTGCTTTCCGCGCCCACCCTCGCCGCCCGCTGGGGCGGCCCCGAGATCGCTGGCCTGGTCACCGACCAGGCGATGGACGAGATCAGCGGGTTCGCCGTCTCGCGCTCGCATCCCGGGCACTACTGGGCGATCAACGACAGCGGCAACTCCGCCCAACTGCATCTAATGGACGGCAGCGGCCGGCACCGGGCCAGCGTGGCCGTCACGGGGGCGCGAAACGTCGACTGGGAAGACCTGGCGTCGTTCGAACTCGGCGGCCGCAACTACCTGCTGGTCGCCGACACCGGCGACAACGGCGGCATCCGCCAGGACCTGGCCCTGCACGTGTTCGAAGAGCCGACGGACCTCGGCCAACCCGCCAAGCTGGCCTGGACCGTGCGCTTCCGCTGGCCCGACGGCCCGCGCGACTGCGAGGCCGCCGCCGTTGATCCGGTGCGCGGCGAAGTGCTGCTGGTGTCGAAGAAGCGCGTGCCGGCCGAATTGTTCCGCGTGCCCCTGGCGCACAGCGACCAGGAGCGCGTGGCCGAAAAGATCGGCACCCTGACCGGCATCGAACAGCCCGACGCCGGCGACCTCGCGCGCAGCCCGCTTTACGGCCGCTACCGGGCCCAGGTGACGGGCGCCGACCTCAGCCCCAACGGCCGCGTGCTGGCGGTGCTGAACTACCGCTCCATCCATTTCCTGGTGCGCGGACGCGGCGAAGACTGGAAGCCCTCACTGGCCACCAAGATGCCGCACCTGGCGCTGCCGTGGATCCAGCAGGCCGAGGCCATCGCCTTCTCGGCCGACGGGCAGGAATTGATGGTCGGCAGCGAGCAACTGCCCTCGCCGCTGGTTCGCTTCCGTGTCGAGAAGAAAGCCCAAGCCGCTGATTGAACCGGCTTTCCCCCGCACGCAGGGGACTCCCGACTTCCGGCCTATTGCAGGCTGATATCATTGTGATATCTTTCCCTCACCACTAGGGAGATACACCGTGAAAGAACAATCCTTGCACTCCATCCCCGGCATCCCGACTCTTTTCGGCCTGCTGCTGGCCGGCGCCGGCACCGCGGCCCTTCTGGTCCTGGGCATCCGGGACCAATCCGGGCTGCTGATCGCCAGCGCCCTGGTCATCGGCGTGGTGTTGCTGTTCGCCCTGGCCGGCTTCTACATGGTTGAACCCAACCAGGCCGCCGTGCAGAGCCTGTTCGGCAAGTACGTGGGCACCGTGAAGGAACAGGGCCTGCGCTGGAACAATCCCTTCTACTCGGCCAAGAAGATCAGCCTGCGCGTGCGCAACTTCGAAGGCAGCAAGCTCAAGGTCAACGACCTCGACGGCAGCCCGATCGAGATCGGCGCCGTGGTGGTGTGGCAGGTGGTGGACTCGGCCGAGGCCGTGTACAACGTGGACGACTACGAAAGCTTCGTGCACATCCAGTCCGAAGCCGCGCTGCGCGCCATGGCCACCAGCTACCCCTACGACCAGCACGAAGACGGCACCATCGCCCTGCGCAGCCACGCGGCCGAGATCGCCAAGCACCTCACCGAGGAAATCCAGGAGCGCCTGGCCGCGGCCGGGGTGCACGTGTCCGAAGCGCGCATCAGCCACCTCGCCTACGCCCCGGAAATCGCCCAGGCCATGCTCCAGCGCCAGCAGGCCGGCGCGATCATCGCCGCCCGCACCCGCATCGTCGAAGGCGCGGTGAGCATGGTGGAAATGGCGCTCGAGCAACTGTCGGCGCGCAAGGTCGTCGACCTCGACCCCGAGCGGCGCGCGGTGATGGTGAGCAACCTGCTTGTGGTGCTGTGCGGCGAGCGCGGCACGCAGCCGATCGTCAACGCCGGCAGCATCTACTGAGCCGACGATGGCTGAGAAGAAAGCCTATCCGCTGCGCATCAGTGCCGACGTGCTGGAGGCCATCCAGCGCTGGTCGGACGACGAGCTGCGCTCGGTGAACGCCCAGATCGAGTACATGCTGCGCGATGCGCTGCGCAAGGCCGGGCGCCTGCGCCACGACGAGACCGGCGAGGAGAGCAGGAAATGAGCGAGTTCCGCCGTCTCGCGCTGACGCCGCTGGGCCGGGCGCCCATCGTCTTCGCGCTGGTCGTGG
>JANOJQ010000005.1:0-18118 GCA_031418815.1 Lysobacteraceae bacterium | reverse complement strand
ACTAACAATTGTTAGTGAAAAGAAGTGAACCTGACCCCGCTCCATCCTTTTATCGCGACAAAGAGATATATTGGGGCCAGGCCACTGCAACCCGACCCGCCATGACCCAGCTCAGCTTCGAGTTCTATCCGCCCAAGACCGACGAGCAGCGTGCGCAGCTCGACCGCACCGTCGGCAAGCTCAAGCGCCACCAGCCCGCCTTCACTTCGGTGACCTTTGGCGCCGGCGGCTCCACGCTGTCCTATACGGCCGAAACCGTGCGCGCCCTTCGCGATGTCCACGGCCTCAACGGCGTGCCGCACCTGAGCTGCGTCGGCGGCACGCGCGAGGAAATCCGCCAGCTGCTGGCCGACTACCGCGCCCACGGCTGCAACCGCCTCGTCGCCCTGCGCGGCGACCTGCCCTCGGGCATGGCGCGCGCCGGCGACCTGCACTACGCCTCCGACCTGGTGCGCTTCATCCGCGACGAGCACGGCGACCACTTCCACATCGAAGTCGGCTGCTACCCCGAAACCCACCCGCAGGCCGCCGACGCGCTGGACGACATCCGCCACTTCAAGACCAAGGTGGACGCGGGCGCCAACTCGGCCATCACCCAGTATTTCTACAACGCCGACGCCTACTTCCGCTTCGTGGACGACGTGCGCAAGGCCGGCATCACCATCCCGGTGATCCCCGGCATCATGCCCATCTCCAACTTCAGCCAGCTCAAGCGCTTCTCCGAGGCCTGCGGCGCCGAGATCCCGCGCTGGATCGGCAAGCGCATGCAGGCCTACGGCGACGACGCCGACAGCGTGCGTGAATTCGCCGCCGACATCGTCGGGGCCATGTGCCGCCGGCTGGTGGGCGCCGGCGTGCCGGAGCTGCACTTCTACACGCTGAACCTCGCCAAGCCGACCGAAGCGGTGCTCACCCGCCTGGGCTGAGCTTCGCGCTAGTCTGGCGGCCATGGTTCGCCCGGTTTCCACGATCGTCGTCCTGCTGCTGGCGCTGCTGGCCTGGACCACGCCGGCCCAGGCCCAGGGCATCCGCCGCTGCGTGGACGCCCGGGGCATGAGCATCTTCACCGACCGCCCATGCAGCGAAATGAACGCCGTGCCGATGCAGGCGCCGCCCGTCGCCGATGGCAACCTGGCCGGCGGCTTCCGCGGCGGGTTCTCGCAGCGCGGCTGCGCCCGCCGGCCCGAAGACCTGCTCGAACGCGTGCGCTCGGCCCTCGAGGCCCGCGACGTCAACCGCCTCGCCAGCCACTACCACTGGACCGGCACCGGCTCGGGCAGCGGCAAGCGGCTGATGGACGCGCTGGAACGGATCGCCAGTCAGCCGCTGGTCTCGGCCGACCTGATCTACCCGGAGCCCCAGCCGCAGCCCGACGACGTCGAGCCCATGGCCGACGGCCGCGCCATCCCCAACTATCCCGACCCCATGGCCGCCGCCGGGATACCGCCCCGCTACGCCCGGCCGACCAGCGACACCGGTCCGGCCAGCGACGACGCGCCGACGATGAACGACGCGCCCCAGCCCGAAGCCCGGGGACCCGCGCACGCCCCGCCCCACCACCTCCACGTCCTGCAGATGCGCACCGACCAGGCCGAGCAGGTCACCCGCACCACCTTCCAGCTGCGCCGCAACGCCGGCTGCTGGTGGATCGAACTGTGAGACCCGGCCAGGCCTGACCGGATAAACTGGCGCCCTGTCCGCAGGAGCAAGCCATGTCGCAGCAGTACCCCGCCCACATCTGGCACAACGGCAGCATCAAGCCGTGGGCCGAAGCCACCGTCCACGTCATGGCGCACGGCCTGCACTACGGCTCGTCGGTGTTCGAGGGCATCCGCAGCTACGCCACGCCCGACGGCCAGGCCATCTTCCGGCTCACCGACCACCTCAAGCGCCTGTACGCGTCGGCCAAGATCTACGACATGTACATGCCCTACGACGTGCCCACGCTGGCCCAGGCCTGCCGCGACGTCATCAATGCGAACGGCCTTGAAAAAGCCTACCTGCGCCCGATCGCCTACCGCGGGCTCGGCGGCTTCGGCCTCTCGGCCGACACGCCCACCGACCTGGCCATCGCCGCCTGGCACATGGGCCCGTACCTCGGCCCGGACGTGCTGGAAGCCGGCATTGATGCCTGCGTGTCCAGCTGGCAGCGCTTCGCGCCCAACACCATCCCCGCGGGCGCCAAGGCCGGCGGCAATTACCTGTCCGGCCAGTTGGTGGCCCGCGAAGCGCGCCGCCTGGGCTTCGGCGAAGGCATCGCGCTGGCGTCCACCGGCCTGCTGAGCGAAGGCGCGGGCGAGAACCTGTTCCTGGTGGTCGACGGCGCTCTGCACACCACGCCCATCAGCGCCGCGCTGCTCAACGGCATCACCCGCAACTCGATCATCACCCTGGCCAAGGCCAACGGCATCGAGTGCGTGGAGCGCGACATCCCGCGCGAATACCTCTACCTGTGCGACGAACTCTTCATGTGCGGCACCGCCGCCGAGATCACGCCCATCCGCTCGGTGGACGGGCGCCAGGTCGGCGCCGGCAAGCCCGGCCCGGTGACGCGCCGCGTGCAGGACCTGTTCTTCGGCCTCTTCGACGGTCGCACGCCCGATACCCACGGCTGGCTCGAAAAAGTCTGACCGCACCCATGAATGGGGTCAGAGAACATATTCGTTTCAAACGAATATGTTCTCTGACCCCATTTATTGAAAGCAGGAACTAGGAACTAGAGAAGAGCCCGCTCTTACTAGTTTCTAGTTCCTCTTGACTAGTTCCCGCTCACAAAGCGCAGGATGGCCACAGCGCCCTGCTCCGGCCGCGGCGCGATGGACACGTGCCAGCCGTACAGCTCGCACAGCCGCCGCACGATAGACAGGCCGATGCCGCCGCCCACCGTGCCGCCGGCGCCCGAGCCGCGGTAGCCGCGCTCGAACAGGCGCGCGGCGTCTTCTTCGCTCAGGCCCGGGCCGGTGTCTTCGATGCGCACCTGGTGCGCCTCGACCACGATGCGCACCTCGCCCTGGCTGGTGTACTTGCAGGCATTGCCGATCAGGTTGCCCAAGGCCACGGCCAGCACGGCCTCGGGCGCCTCGGCGATCGCGTCCGGGTCGCCTTCCACGACCACCTCCAGGCGCTTGCTGCCCAGCTGGGTGCGGCTGGCGTCGGCCAGCTGGTGGCACAGGCGCAGCAGCGGCGTGTGGCCGGTGCCGCGCTCGTTGCGCGACAGCAGCAGCAGCGCGGTGGTGAGGTCGGTGGACTGCACCGCCGCGCGCTCGATCCGCAGCAGGCGCTGGCGCGTTTTCTCGGGAATGTCGGGATTGGCCAGCAGCAGCTCGGTGGCGCCGCGGATTACCGCCAGCGGCGTGCGCAGCTCGTGGCTGACGTCGGAGTTGAACTCGCGGTCGCGCTTCACCAGCGCGGTCATCTGCTCGGCATAGTCGTCCAGCACCGCGGCCAGCTGGCCCACCTCGTCGTTGGCGAAGTGCGGCGCCAGCTTGGCCGGCTTGTCGCTGCCGGCCATGCCCTTCATGCGGCGCGCCAGCTCGGTCAGCGGGCTGATGACGCGCTTGGACGACCAGAACCCGATCACCAGCGACATCACCGAGAACAGGAACACCACGCCGATCAGCGCATACATCAGCTGCTGCTGGCTGGCGCGTTCCTGGGTGATGTCGTAGCGCAGGAAGAACCAGTGGCCGTCGTCCTTCTTCACCGCCAGCTTGTAGGTGCGCTGGCGGCCCTTGGCGTCTTCTTCGGTCACCTCGTGCACGCCGTCGGGCAGGTCGCGCCACTGGAAGGGCACGTTGCCGAAGCGGCGCTCGCTGTAGACGATGCCGGTGATCTTCTGGAACGGCAGGCCGCCCGACCCTTCCGGGTCGCGGTAGAACTGCCCGGCGAAGTCCTCGACGTTCTGGAACAGCGCCTCGCCGATCAGCTGGTCTTCCAGCCGCTCGCGCAGCAGCACCGTGGCCGTGGCGAACAGCGCCGTCAGCCCGAAGCCGAGCAGGAAGAACGACAGGATGATCCGGCTGCGAAGCCTACGCCGGTAGCGCATGCCAATCAGCTCGCTTCGAGGTCGGCGATCCGGTAGCCGATGCCGTGACGGGTCTGGATCAGCGCCTTGTCGAACGGCTTGTCCACCGCGGCGCGCAGGCCGTGGATGTGCACGCGCAGCGAATCGCTGTCGGGCAGCTCTTCGCCCCAGACGCGGGTTTCAAGCTCCTGGCGCGTCACCACCGACGGCGACGCCTCCATCAGCGACTGCAGGATCTTCAGGGCCGTGGGGTTGAGCTGCAGCAGCTTGCCGCCGCGGCGCACTTCCAGGGTGTCGAGGTTGTATTCCAGGTCGGCCACCAGCAGCACGCGCGGCTGGGCGGCCTTGCCGCGCCGGGCCAGCACGGCCAGGCGGGCTTCCACTTCCTGCAGCGCGAAGGGCTTCACCAGGTAATCGTCGGCGCCGGACTCGAAGCCTTCCAGCTTGTTGTCCAGCGAGTCGCGCGCGGTGAGCATCAGCACCGGGGTCTGCTTGCGGCCTTCCTGGCGCAGCTTGCGGCAGACCTCCAACCCGTCCATGCCGGGCAGGTTGAGGTCGAGCACGATGGCGTCGAAGTCGTTGACCACGGCAAGGTGCAGGCCGGTCACGCCGTCTGCCGCGTAGTCCACCGTGTGGCCGCGGTCCTCGAGGTAATCCCCGAGGTTGGCGGCGATGTCACGGTTGTCTTCGACCACCAAAATCCGCACGGGCTATTCCTTGATCAACGGGGGGTATCGCAATGTCTCGGCAGATACGCCAAGGATTCTGACAGAGGCGGTGCGATTGCACACCCGCCCAAGAAAAAGGCCCGGGGACGCTTTCAGGGCGCCTGCCCGGGCCGAAAGGTTGCTACTGCCCCGATTGCCGTAGTCCGCGGGATGCCGCTCTGACGAGGAGGACCTTGCAGGGTTTCCGGCCCAGCAAGCCTAGGCCCGGACGTATTAAGACCCTGTTAAATGCGCCTCAGGCTTTGGTTAAACCGGGCTTGCGGCGAACCGCGGCCTTGGCCGGCCGGGCCTTGGGCCGGACGCTGGCGGCCAGGAAATCGATGATGGCGCCGGCCACGTCCACGCCCGTGGCGCCCTCGATGCCCTCCAGGCCGGGACTGGAGTTCACTTCCAGCACCAATGGGCCCCTTTTTGACCTCAGAAGGTCTACGCCTGCAACACCCAGCCCCATCACCCGGGCAGCCCGCAGGGCGGTGTCGGTTTCGGCCGGGGTGAGCTTGACCTTGCTGGCCTTGCCGCCCCGGTGCAGGTTGGACCGGAACTCGCCCTCGCTGGCCTGGCGCCGCATGGCCGCGACACCTTGTCGCCCACCACGAAGCAGCGCACGTCGGAGCCCTTGGCCTCGGCGATGAACTCCTGCACCAGGAAATTCGCGTACAGGCCCCGGAAGGCTTCGATGACGCTGCGCGAGGCGCCGGCGTTCTCGGCCAGGATCACGCCGGTGCCCTGGGTGCCTTCGTTGAGCTTGATCACGTGCGGCGGCTTGCCCAGCATGCCCAGCAGGTCGCCGGTGTCGTCGGGGTTGTCGCCGAACACGGTCACCGGCAGGCCCAGGCCTTCGCCGGCCAGCATCTGGTGGCAGCGCAGCTTGTCGCGCGCGCGCAGCACGGCGTCGGAGCCGTTGGGCGTGAACGTGCCCATCAGTTCGAACTGCCGCAGCACCGCCGTGCCGTAGAAGGTGACCGAGGCGCCGATGCGCGGGATCACCGCGTCGATGCCGGCCAGCGGCTTGCCCTTGTAACGCAGCAAGAACTGCCCGGGCGCGATCTGCATGTAGCAGCGCAGCGGGTCGAGCACGCGCACCACGTGGCCGCGCTGGCGGCCGGCCTCGACCAGCCGCTGGGTCGAGTAGAGCTTGGCGTTGCGGGAGAGGATGGCGAGCTTCACGGCGGCAACTGGCCTTCGGGCGGATCGCCCTGCAGGAAGGAACTGGCCGGATCGACCAGGAAACGCCCGGCCAGCGCAGTGCGCCCGAGCAGCATGGGGAAGAGCATGTTCCGGCGATGTGTCAGGTTCACTTCGGCCTGCCATTCCTGGCCCGCCAGCCGCAGCCGGGTCTGGATGAAGATGCGCTCGGTGGCGTGGCCGCCGGAGTCGGTGACGCGGCGGCGGTCGAGCACGGCCGCTTCCACCGGCTGCGGCGCCAGGCCGGGCACGCCGGTGTCGAGTTCGAAGCGCACGAACTCGCGGCCCTCGCGCACGAACACTTCCTGGTCCAGCACGTGCAGCGCCGACGAGCGTGCGCCGGTGTCCACCTTGGCCCGCACGGCCACGATGCCCAGCACGGGCAGGGACAGCCATTCACGCCAGCCCAGGAGGACGGGGTGCGGCATGGCTTTCCTCCAGGGGCGGCGCGTCGAAGGACGGCCAGCGGTGCGCAGCATGGAGCGGGTGAAGGGAATCGAACCCTCGTCAGTTGCTTGGGAAGCAACAGCTCTACCATTGAGCTACACCCGCGAACGACGGGGATTATGCGGGCCGCCACGACCGGCCGCAACGCGATAAAATCGCCGCCATGCAGATCACGCTCAACGGCCAAGCGCGCCACGTCGAACCCGGCACCCCCCTCGAAGCCCTGCTAGCGCAGGCCGGCTACGCGGGCCGCAAGGTCGCGGTGGAGGTCAACCTTGCCGTGGTGCCCAAGAGCCGCCACGCCAACCACGTACTGGCCGAAGGCGACCGGGTCGAGATCATCCAGGCCATCGGCGGCGGCTGACGGCGCTGCCTCGCCGCTGAACCCGTTCTTGGCAAAGGGTTAACTCGCACGGTCAATCGGGCCATAATCCGGGGATGAATCGCACGCCCGACGCCCCGCACGCCGATCCGCTCGTGATCGCCGGCAAGACCTATCGTTCCCGCCTGCTGACCGGCACGGGCAAATTCAGCGACCTGGAACAAACCCGCCTGGCCACCGAGGCCGCGGGGGCGCAGATCGTCACGGTGGCGATCCGCCGCACCAACCTGGGCCAGAACCCGGGCGAACCGAACCTGCTGGACGTGCTGCCGCCCGACCGCTACACCCTGCTGCCCAACACCGCCGGCTGCTACACCGCCGACGACGCGGTGCGCACCTGCCGCCTGGCGCGCGAACTGCTGGACGGCCACACGCTGGTGAAGCTTGAAGTGCTGGGCGACGCGCGCACGCTTTATCCCGACGTGGTGCAGACGATCAAGGCCGCCGAGATCCTGGTCGCCGAGGGCTTCGACGTGATGGTGTACACCTCCGACGACCCGATCATTGCCAAGCGCCTGGAGGAAATCGGCTGCGTGGCCATCATGCCGCTGGCCGCGCCGATCGGCTCGGGCCTGGGCGTGCAGAACCGCTGGTCGATCCTGGAGATCGTCGAGAACGCCAGGGTGCCGGTGCTGGTGGACGCCGGCGTCGGCACCGCGTCCGACGCCGCCATCGCCATGGAGCTGGGCTGCGACGGCGTGCTGATGAACACCGCGATTGCCGGCGCCCGCAACCCCGTGCTGATGGCCAGCGCCATGCGCAAGGCGGTGGAGGCCGGTCGCGAGGCGTTCCTGGCCGGGCGCATCCCGAAGAAGCGCCACGCCAGCGCGTCGTCGCCGATCGACGGCCACTTCCTCTGACCATGGCCACGGGCATGTCCGACCAACACGACGACAGCGCCCCGGGGAATGCCCTGCGCAATCGCCCGATCCGCAGCTTCGTGCTGCGCCAGGGCCGCCAGACGGACGCGCAGAAGCGCGCGTTCGACCTGCACTGGCCCGGCCTGGGCCTGGACTACACCGGCGCGCCGCGCGACTTCGACGCCGCGTTCGGCCGCCGCGCGCCGCGCGTGCTGGAGATCGGCTTCGGCAACGGCGAGCAGCTGCTGTTCGCGGCGGAACGCGAGCCGGAACGCGACTTCATCGGCGTCGAAGTGCACGTGCCGGGCGTCGGCCGCCTGCTCAATGCCGCCGCGCAGGCCGGCCTGCGCAACCTGCGCGTCTACCAGCACGACGCGGTGGAAGTGCTGCAGCACGAGATCGCCCCGGCGTCGCTGGACGAGGTGCGCATCTACTTCCCCGATCCGTGGCACAAGAAGCGCCACAACAAGCGCCGCCTGGTGCAGCCGGGCTTCGTCGCCCTGCTGTGCGACCGCCTGCGCCCGGGCGGCCTGCTGCACCTGGCCACCGACTGGGAAAACTACGCCCAACACCTGTGGGACGTGCTCGACGCCGAGCCGCGCCTGCACGGCCGGGCCGGCCCGCGCGGCTTCATGCCGCGCCCGGACTGGCGGCGGCAAACGCACTTCGAGACCCGCGGCCTGAAATTGGGCCACGGCGTCTGGGACCTGCTGTACGACCGGGCCTGAGGGCGCAACCCACGCATGGAAACCGGCCTGGTCCTCACTCGCGACATGATGCTCGTGCTGGGCCTGGTGGTGTTCACCATCGCGATGTTCATGTTCGAACGCATCCGCGCCGACACCACCGCGCTGGTGGTGCTGGTGGTGCTGGGGCTGACGGGGCTGGTGCCGGCCAACCAGCTGTTCGACGGTTTTTCCGGCAACGCGGTCATCGCGGTGATCGCCACCATGATCCTGGGCGCGGGCCTGGACCGCACCGGCGCGCTCAATCGGCTGGCGGTGTGGCTGCTGCGCGTGTCCAAGGGCATGGAGGAAAGACTGATCCTGCTCACCTCGGCGATGGCCGGCCTGATGTCGGGCTTCATGCAGAACCCGTCGGTGATGGCGCTGTTCCTGCCCGTGGCCTCACGCGTGTCCAGCCGTTCGGGCATCGGCCTGTCGCGGCTGCTGATGCCGGTGGCGGCGGCCATCGTGATGGGCGGCGGCCTGACGATGATCGGCAACTCGCCGCTGATGCTGCTCAACGACCTTCTGGTGGCGGCCAACCGCAACCTGCCGTCCGGCGTAGCCACGCTGCAGCCGCTGCCGATGTTCGCGCCGCTGCCTGTGGGCCTGCTGCTGCTGCTCGCGGGGCTGGCCTATTTCCGCTGGCGCGGGCCGAGGCTGCTGGGCCAGGGTGAGGAAAAAGGCGTCGCGCCCAGCCGCACACAAAGCTACTTCGCCCGGGCCTACGGCATCGACGGCGACGTGTACGAACTCAGCGTCAGCGCCGAAAGCCCGCTGGTGGGCATGGCGGTGGGCGAAGCCGAGGCGCAGCGCGACGCGCCCCTGCTGCTGGCCCTGGCCAGCGGCAACGAGGCGCGGCTGGCGCCGCCGGCCGACCAGATGATCTGGGTCGGCAGCGTGCTGGGCGTGATGGGCCCGCGCGAAGCCATCCAGGACTACGCGCAGAAAAACCTGCTGAAGATGTCG
The DNA here is from genome assembly GCA_031418815.1 of Lysobacteraceae bacterium. Taxonomy (GTDB): domain Bacteria; phylum Pseudomonadota; class Gammaproteobacteria; order Xanthomonadales; family Xanthomonadaceae; genus Arenimonas. Next base: position 8,798 of record JANOJQ010000005.1, on the reverse strand, counting down.
ACGCGGCTGCGGCACTTCGCCGACCTGTTCAACCCGAGCCGCTCGGGCATTTCCGAAGCGGTGATCCCGCCCACGTCGGCCTTCATCGGCAAGGCCCAGGCCCAGCTGCAGCTGCGCAAGCGCTTCGGCATCAGCCTGCTGGCGATCAACCGCGACAACCATGTCTGGCGCGAGGACATCCGCCGCATGCCGATCAAGGCCGGCGACATGCTGGTCTTCCACAGCATCTGGACCGACCTGGCGCAGGCCAGCGAAAGCCGCGACTTCGTCGTGGTCACCGACTATCCCAAGGGCGCGCACCGGCCGCAGAAACTGTGGTGGGCGCTGGGCGTGTTCATGGCGTCCATGGCGCTGGCGCTCACCACCCTGGTGCCGGTGCCGATCGCGCTGATGGCCGGCGCGGCGGCGATGATGGTCACCGGCGTGCTGAACATGGACGAGGCCTATGCCGCGGTCAGCTGGAAGACCGTGTTCCTGATGGCCTGCCTGATCCCGCTGGGTTGGGCGATGGATTCCACCGGCGCTGCCGGCTGGCTGGCCCAGCTCATCCTCGAACGCATCGGGCCGGACGTGCCGACCTGGGTGCTGGAGGCCGCCATCGGCCTGCTGGCCACCGCCTTCGCGCTGGTGATCGGCAACGTCGGCGCCACGGTGGTGATGGTGCCGATGGCGATCAACGTGGCCCTGGCCGCCGGCGGCAATCCCACGGCGTTCGCACTGGTGGTGGCGCTGTCGGCGTCGAACAATTTCCTGAGCGTGTCCAACCCGGTGCTGGCCATGGTGACCGGCCCGGCCGGCTACCGCCCGCGCGACCTGTGGCGCATGGGCGGTCCGCTGACCCTGGGGTACCTGGTCATCGTGCTGGTGGTGGTGAACCTGATGTTCTAGCCGATGGCCACGGCCAGCGGCACCAGCGACGCGCCGCGGCACGGCCCCGCCACGCACACGCCCTGCTCGAGTTCGAAGCTGGCGCCATGCGCGGCGCAAACCAGCCGGCCCTGGTCGAGCAGGAATTTCCCGGGCGCGTAGTCCAGCCGCCGCCCGGCGTGCGGGCAGATGTTCAGCCACGCCTGCACCCGGTCGCCGCTGCGCCGCAGCACGATGGACTGCAGTTCGCCGTCCACCGGCCATTCGATTTCGGACATCCCCTCCGGCGGCAGTTCGGCCAGCCGGATTAACGAACCGCTTACACTTTGCACGCCGCGCCTCGCCATACTTCGGTTCCCCGCATTCTGCCACGCCGCCAATGACCTTCCTCTTCCAGCGCCTCTTCAGCTACTGCCCCAGCAAGCCGCGCAGCCCGCTGCTGCGCGTCCTGGTAGGCATGCTCGGCTTGGCGCTGCTGGTGCTGCTGGTGGCGTTCGGCCTGGTGATCGGCCTGGGCATGCTGCTGTTCGCCGCCGTGCGCCGCCTGATGCGCCCCACGGCCGCCCCGGCGCGCGCCAGCGAAGGCGTCATCGAAGGCGAGTTCGTGCACGTGGAAAAAATCCGGGCCCGCCTCGGCCTGCGCTGAGACCGTCTTCCCGGAATCGCCACGCCGTCCGCGGCTAGACTTGGCGCTTCGTCCCGGAGCCGCGCCATGACCCCCACCGTCTTCCCCGCACCTGCCGTGCCCTGCCTCGCCGTGCGCGGCACCGAGGCGCTGTTCCCGGTGCACCGCATCTACTGCGTGGGCCGCAACTTCGCCGAGCACGCCAAGGAAATGGGCGCCACGGTGGACCGCGGCAACCCGGTGTTCTTCATGAAGCCCGCCGACGCCATCGTGCCCGGTGGCGGCCGCGTGCCCTACCCGTCCGGCACCCGCGACCTGCACCACGAAGTGGAGCTGGTGGTGGCGCTGGGCCGCGACGCCGGCGGTGAAGTGGCCACCGCCGATGCGCTGGGCCTGGTGTTCGGCTACGGCGTCGGGCTCGATCTCACGCGCCGCGACCTGCAGGCCGCGGCCAAGGCCAAGGGCCTGCCCTGGGACACGTCCAAGGGCTTCGACCACTCCGCACCCGCCAGTGAACTGGTGCCGGCGGCCGATGCCGGCGATGTCTTCACGCGGCGCCTGTGGCTGGAGGTGAACGGCGCACTGCGCCAGCAGTCGGGCCTGGGCGAGATGGTGTTCAGCGTTGCCGACGTCATCCACGAACTCTCGAAGCTGTACGCGCTCAAGGCCGGCGACCTGGTGTTCATGGGCACGCCGGCGGGCGTGGCGGCGCTGGTGCCGGGCGACCGCTTCCGCGCCGGGGTGGACCAGCTGGTCGAGTTCGGCGGGCATATCGCCTGATCCCGTCGCCGGTGTAGATTCACCTCCACCAATCACCGACGGGGAGAAGCGGCATGGGCATGGTCACCGAGTTCAAGGAGTTCGCGATGCGCGGCAACGTCGTCGACCTCGCCGTGGGCGTGGTGATCGGCGCGGCCTTCGGCAAGATCGTCGCTTCGCTGGTCAATGACATCATCATGCCAATGGTGGGCTACGCGGTCGGCGGCGTGAACTTCAACGAGCTGGCGTTCGAACTCAAGCCGGCCAGCGTGGACGCCGCGGGCGCCGAGGTGGCGGCGGTGCTGGTGAAATACGGCGCCTTCATCCAGACCATCGTCGACTTCCTGATCATCGCCGTCGCCATCTTCGTGGCGGTGAGGGTCATCAACACGCTCAAGCGCAAGCAGGAAGCCGCGCCGGCGGCGCCGGCCGAGCCCAGCGAAGAAGTGAAGCTGCTCACCGAGATCCGCGACGCGCTCAAGCGCTGAGCGCATACCCATCCCAACCCGCGCCGGCCCCGAGGCCGGCGCTTTTTTTTCCGGAGCCATCGATGTCGCTCGCCAAGACCCTGCTTGCCCTCTCGCTGTCGCTCGCCCTGGCCCCGGCCGCCCTGGCCGACACCGGCCTGGACGCCACCGACATCGCCGCCGCGCAGGGCCTGCGGGATCGCGCGATGGCCGGCAGCCAGGCCTGGTCGGTGGTGGAATCGCTGACCACCGAAGTGGGCCCGCGCATGGCCGGCACGCCGGCCGACGCGCGCGCCGTGGCGTGGGCGCAGGCCAAGTTCACCGCGATGGGCTTCGACAAGGTGTACCTGGAACCCGTCACCTTCCCGGTTTGGCGGCGCCACCATGAAAGGGCCGAAGTGCTTTCGCCCTTCCCGCAGCGGCTGGTGGTCACCGCCCTGGGCGGCAGCGTGGGCACCGGCGACAAGCCGCTGGAGGCTGAGATCGTCGAGTTCACCGACCTGGCCGCCCTGGTCGCGGCGCCCGAGGGCAGCCTGGCGGGCAAGATCGCCTACGTTTCCAACCGCATGATCCGCTTCAAGGACGGCCGCGGCTACGGCCCGGCGGTGGGCGCGCGCAGCAACGGCGCGGTGGAAGCCGCGAAGAAGGGTGCGCTGGCGGTGGTGATCCGCTCCATCGGCACCAGCAGCGACCGCTTCGCCCACACCGGCACCATGCGCTACCTGCCCGACGTGCCGCGCATCCCGGCGGCGGCACTGTCCAACCCCGACGCCGACCTCGTCAGCCACATGCTGGCGCGCGGCCAGCCGGTGCGCCTGCGCCTGGACATCGGCGCCGAGACCGTCGGCGAATACACCTCGCACAACGTGATCGGTGAGGTCCGCGGCCGCGAGCTGCCCGATGAAGTGGTAACGATGGGTGGCCACCTCGATTCCTGGGACCTGGGCACGGGCGCGATCGACGACGGTGCCGGCATCGGCATCACCGCCGCTGCCGGCGCACTGATCGCCGGGCTGGAGCGCGCGCCGCGGCGCACCGTGCGCGTGATCGCCTACGCCAACGAAGAACAGGGACTGTACGGCGGCAAAGCCTACGCCGAGGCGCGCGCCGCCGCGGGCGAGGTCGCGGCGCACCAACTGGGCGCGGAAAGTGACTTCGGCGCTGGCCGCATCTACGCGCTGCGCGCCGGCGTGGGCTCGGCCGCGTGGCCGGTACTGGAGGCCATCGGCGAGGTGCTGGCGCCGCTGGGCATCGCCACCGAACGCGAGGGCGGCGGCCCGGGGCCGGACGTTGGCCCGATCGTCGCCAAGGGCGCACCGTGGGCGCAGCTGGCGCAGGACGGCACCGACTACTTCGACTACCACCACACCGCCAACGACACCCTGGACAAGATCGACGCCAAGGCGCTCGACCAGCAGGTGGCGGCGTATGCGGTGCTGATGTACCTGGCCGCGGAAACCGACGTTGATTTCGGCAGCGCGCCGGCGCCCAAGACCCCGTAGCCTTCAGCGCGTCGCCACCAGGGTCCAGAGCGAGAACAGGCCCTCGCGCGGCGACCAGGTGCGAACCCACTGCGCCTCGCGGAACCCCGCGTCGCGCACGGCGTCCAGCAGGTCCCAGCCGAAGTGGTAGAAGCACAGCACGCCGCCGGCCACCGGGTCGCCGTGGATCTCCGGCTCGCACAGGTGTTCGATGCTGCCATCCGCGCGCAGGCGTGCGCGCACCAGCGTTTGGGCGCTGGCATCGGCGAAGGGCGCGGTGAGCACCAGCCTTCCTTCGGCGCGCAGGCAGCGCGCGAACTCGCGCAGCGCCGCGTGGTAATCGGGCACGTGCTCGAGCACGTCGAAGCTGCCGATGGCATCGAGCGAGGCATCGGGGAAATCCAGCCCGGTGACGTCGCGCTCGACCAGCGCGCCGCGGCCGCCGAGGGATTCGTACCAGGCCTGCAGGCGCGGACGCGTCGGCCCATCCAGGCCGAACTCGCTGCCCTGCAGCCGCGGCAGGTGCGCCTGCAGCCAGAGGTAGGCGGCGGAGGCCTGTTCGGTGACGTAAACCCGGGCTGTCTCCGGCACCAGCCCGACGAGCAGCAGGGCCAGCGCGGCGCGATTGCGCGCGGTCAGGCGGCAGCCCGGGCACAGCATTTCTTCGCGCAGGTTGGCGTTGGCGTGCGCCGCATGCGACGGCAGGTCGAAGCAGACGGCCAAGCTGCACAGCCCGCACCAGCCTGGCCAGCCGCCGCGACCGGCGGCGGCACCGATCTCGCATTGCAGGCGCCACTGCGCGTCCAGTCGCGCGCGGTCGGCGTCGAGCGTCCGCCGCCACTTGCCGAAGTTTTCGTAGCCTTGGCTCGCGGGCAACACCGGCGACGGCAGGCCCGGCAGGAGGCGACGTGGCCGCAGGAAGTCGCGCAGGCCCATCAGTCGAGCAGCGGCGAAGCGAGCACCTTCGACGGCGTGCCGGTGAGCTTCTCGACCTGCTCGCGCAGGTCTTCGCGCGACACTTCGCGCAGCGGGATCAGGGCGCGAACCACGCTGTCGAGGTTGCGCTTGCCCTGGGTGCGCTGGCGGATCTCGGCGTCCAGCTCGCGCAGCAGCTGCACGGCGCGGGCGGTGCGCGGCCCGGCCGAGCGGTTGCGGGTGAGCGTCTTCACCGACTTGCCGTGGTTGGCCATCCAGGCCTGGGCCTTGTCGGCGCGGGCGTCGCTGAGCAGGTCGGCGCGGCGCAGCAGCTCGATCGAGTAGTACTCGGCCAGCCCCTCGGCGATCCAATCGTCGCCATCGGCGCCGCGGATGCGGGTGATGACGTGGGTGAGCTCGTGGGTGAGCGTGCTGGTGCCGTTCTCGCTGATCAGCGGGCGGTCGGCGTGCAGGAACAGCGAGCGCGGCCCCGACAGGCCGCCGCGCCACATCGGGTCGCCGGCGCTGACGATCAGCAGCTTGGACGGCAGCTCGCCGAACGCGCGCTTGAACTCGGGCGCCAGGCCGTTGAAGAAGGCCAGCATGTCGTTGCGGCGGATCACGTCGCCCTTGGGCCCGGCTACGCTGATCTCCATGCCCGACAACACTTCGCGCCGCGTGCCCACGGCGCCGCCGATCACCCAGCCGATAGGCCGGTCGAAGCTGCGATCGGGGTTGGTGACGACGAACGACTTGCCGTCGCGGCTGCGCGGGAAGGGCGTGTCCACGTTGGTCCAGCCCTTGGGCAGCACGAAGCGCAGGCGCACCCGCGAGTCCGAGCCCCGGGTGGCGCGGATGCGGGCGCTGGGCACCAGGTCGTCGCCGCGCACGATCACCCAGTCGGCCGTCATGCGCGCGTCGTAGCCGCCGCCCGGACGCTGGTTGCTGACGCGGTAGCGGTAGCGCAGCTTCGACGGCTTGCCGGCCAGCGGCGACCAGGTGACGGTGGCGCCCTTGCGCGTGACCGTGCCGTCGCCCGTGACCTGGGTGTAGCGGTCCTGGGGCATGGCCAGCCGCATCTGGCTGACCTTGCCGGTGTCCGGACGCAGGGCGATGGTCACCTGGGCCTGGTCCGACGCCGGCAGGAACTGCACGGTGTAGGTGACGTCGTATTCCGGGCGCGTCGCGGCCGGGACGGCCGCCACCAGGGCGAAGAAGAGCAGGCAGGCGCCGAAGGCGCGTTTGGGCAGTCGCTTGTCCATGGCGCAATTATGCCTTTTGCGCACTGAATATCCGCTTCAGGTGCGCCGCTGCCGCCACCATTCACCCAGGAAAACAGCCGTGGCGGCCGCCACGTTGAGGCTCTCCACCGCCCCGGTGCCGGGGATGGCCACGCGCAGCGCGGCGGCTTCGGCCAAGGCCGGGTGGATGCCTGCCTGCTCGGCGCCCATCACCAGCAGCATGCGTTCGGGCAGCGCGGTGCCATACAGCGGCTTGCCGCCGCGGACCACCGTGGCCACCGCGCCGAAGCCCGCCGAACCCAGCTGGGCCAGGCTGTTGTCAGCGCGGCCCATGCGCACCAGCGGCACCTGGTCGGCGCCGCCCTCGGCCACGCGCGCGGCGGCACCCGACAGGGCCAGCGGCGATTCCTTCGGCAGCAGCAGGCCGGCCACGCCGAAATGCGCGGCCGAACGCAGGATCGCGCCCAGGTTGTGCGGGTTGCCGACGCCGTCGAGCCAGATCGCCAGCTGCGGGCCGGGCGCCAGATCGCGCAGCCAGTCCGAAAGGTTGGCCTCGACGGCCGGCATGGCGCCGAACACCACGCCCTCGTGGTGGGCGCTGGCGGACAGCTTTTGCAGGTCTTCGTCGCCGACGATCGTGTAGCCCAAGCGGTGCTGCACGCAGTGCGCCAGCACGGCCTTGAGCTGCGGGATGCGCGACTCGAGCAGCCAGACCTTGCGCAGGTCCTGCGGGCGCTTGGCGAACATGGCCAGGCAGGCGTTGATGCCGTGCAGGCGCTGTTCGCGCGGGGCCTTGGGCGTGTCGGAGTAGCCGCGCAGCAGGTCGGCGTCGGCTTCGTCGCGCTCGCGGTCGCGCGGCGGGCCACGGCGCTCCGCCGCTTCGGGTGGCGCAGGGCGGGCCAGGCGGTCGCGCTCACGCTCGCGCTTGTCGCGCGGCGGGCCCGACGGGCCTCGGTACGGGGAATCGCCCGAAGGCGGCTTGCGGTCGTTCATGGCGAAGGTCCGCCGCCCTCAGCGGCGGCCAGGCGGCCAGTCTAACGGACGGCCCGGGCTGCGGGCCGTCCGCGGGGGCCTCAGGCGTGGCCGCCCACGACCGGGGTGTCGCGCTCCAGGCGCTCGAGCTTCTTCGCCAGCGCCTCGGGCGACCGCGTGTAGGGCGCCAGCAGCGCGTAGAACGCCGGCACCACGAACAGCGACAGCACCGTGGAGAACGCCACGCCGGCAATGATGACGATGCCGATCGTGGCGCGGCTGGCTGAGCCCGGGCCGCCCGCCAGCACCAGCGGCACGGCGCCGACGATGGTGGCGATGGACGTCATCAGGATCGGCCGCATGCGCACCGCGGCCGACTCCACCACCGCGTCCACCACGGCCATGCCCTCGTCGCGCAGCTGGTTGGCGAACTCCACGATCAGGATGCCGTTCTTGGCCGCCAGGCCCACCAGCATCACGATGCCGATCTGGCTGAACAGGTTGAGCGAACTGCCGAACGCCCACAGCCCGAGCAAGGCGCCCAGCACCGCCAGCGGCACCGTGAGCATGATCACCAGCGGGTGCAGGAAGCTTTCGAACTGCGCCGCCAGCACCAGGTACACCACCAGCAGCGCCATGGCGAAGGTGAACAGCACGGCGCCGCCGGCGCTCTGGTATTCGCGCGATTCACCCTTGTAGTCGATCTGGGCGCGCTCGGGCAGCTCCTCGTCGGCCACCTGGCGCACCCAGGCGAGCGCTTCGCCCAGCGTGTAATCCGGCGCGAGGCCGGCCGAGATGGTGATGGCGCGCAGGCGGTTGAAGCGGTTGTACTGGCCCGGCTCGGCCAGTTCGGTCAACGTCACCAGGCTCGACAGCGGCACCAGCTGGCTGGTGGTCGCCGAGCGCACGTAGAGATTGTTGAGGTCCGCCGGTGAGCCGCGGTCGTCCTGCTGGGCCTGCAGGATCACGTCGTACTCCTCGCCGTCCTCGACGTAGGTGGTGACGCGACGCGAACCCATCATGGTCTCGAGCGTGCGGCCCACTTCCTGCACCGACACGCCCAGGTCCGCGGCGCGGGCGCGGTCGATCTCCACGCGCAGCTGCGGCCGGGTTTCCTTGTAATCGGAATCGGCGGAGAACAGCTTGGGGTTTTGTTCCATGCGCGCCAGCAGGCGGTCGCGCCACTGCGCCAGCTCGACGTAGTCGGGGCCGCCCAGCACCACCTGCAGCGGCTGGCCGCGGCTGCGCACCAGGCCCTGCCGTATTTGCGGCAAGGCGCGCACGCCGGGCACGGGATCGAGCAGGGCGCGCGCCTTCTCGACCACTTCCGCGGTGGTTTCCTTGCGTTCGTCCCAGGGCTTCAGCAGCACGATGGCGGTGCCGGTATGCATCTCCTCGCTGGGACCGAAACCGCCCGGCACCCGCGCGTTGACGCGCTCGCCCGGCTTGCCCGGTCCCACCAGCGCCATCA
>JANOJQ010000004.1:0-5288 GCA_031418815.1 Lysobacteraceae bacterium | reverse complement strand
GGGTGATGGCCTGCAGCAGCGCCAGGCCGCGCGGCAGCGACGCATCGGGCGCATCGCTGCGTGCCGCGGCCGCCAGCAGCTCGGGCAGCACGCTGTCGAGCCGCTGGCGGCCGCGGCCCGACAGGGCGCGCACCGCCGGCGTGCGGGCGAAGTCGCGCAGCGCGGCGTCCTGGCCGGCGGCGTTGGCGAAGCCGGCGTCGGCCAGCACCTGGCCGTCGCCGCCGTCGGGCAGCGCGCGCCAGTAGTCCACCAGGGCATTGGCGGGGGCGCCGCGACGGCGGCGCGCCTCGAGCAGCCCGGCGAACTCCTCGGCCACCACGCTGCGGTGGCCGTCGAGTTCGTCGAGCATCGCCGATGTGTCGGCATGCCCGAGCGCGCGGGCGATGCGCAGGCGCGCCAGCGGGTCGTCGGGCAGCGCATGCACCTGCTGGTCGCCGAGCATCTGCACGCGATTCTCGAGCCGGCGCAGGGCGCGGTAGGCGGCGGCGAGCCGGTCGGCGGTGGCGGCGGCGACATGGCCCGCGTCCGCCAATGCCGCCAGCGTGGGCAGCAGCGAGCGGCCGCGCAGCGCCGGCTCGCGGCCGGCGCGGATCAGCTGCAGCGCCTGCACCAGGAACTCCACTTCGCGGATGCCGCCGGGGCCCAGCTTGAGGTCTTCGGCCAGTTCCCGCCGCTGCACTTCGGCGGCGATCAGCGACTTCATCTCGCGCAGCCCGTCCAGCGCGCTGTAGTCCAGGTAGCGGCGATAGACGAACGGCCGCAGCGATTCAAGCAAGGCCTCGCCCGCCGCGAGGTCGCCGGCCACCGGGCGCGCCTTGATCCACGCATAGCGCTCCCAGTCGCGGCCTTCGCGCTGGAAGTACTGCTCCATCGCACCGAAGCTCAGCACCAGCCGGCCGCTGGCGCCGAACGGCCGCAGCCGCAGGTCCACGCGGTGGCAGAAGCCGTCGGCGGTGACTTCGCCCAGCAGCTGCGCCAGGCGCTGGCCCAGGCGCGTGAACCAGGCCTCGGCGTCGAGCGGGCGGGCGCCGTCGCTCTGGCCATGCTCGGGGAAGGCGTAGACCAGGTCCACGTCGGAGCTGAAGTTGAGTTCGCGGCCGCCGAGTTTTCCCAGCCCGAACACGACCAGCGACTGTTCGCGGCCAGCCGCGTCGCGCACCACGCCGTGGCGTTCGGCCAGCGACGACGACAGCGCCGCCAGGCCCGACTGCAGCGCGGCGTCGGCGATGCGGCTGCTGCCGGCCAGCGTCGCGTCCACGTCGTCCACGCCGCGCAGGTCGCGCCAAACCAGGCGGGTTGATTCGGCGGCGCGCCAGCGGCGCAGCCGCGCGGGCCAGTCCGCTTCGTGGCCCGCGTCCAGCGTGGGCGGCGCGGCGAACGGCGCGTCCAGTGAATCAAGCAGGCCCGGCTGGCGGCACAGCGTGTCGATGGCGAAGTCGCTGCACAGCGCCAGCCGCGCCAAGGCCTCGCGCCGCGCCGGCGAAGCCAACGCGCGTGGCGCGCGCTCGGCGAGCCGCGACAGCGCCCGGTCAACCAGGGCGGACAGGGCGGGATCGAGGTCGCGGGGCGCAGTCATGGCCCGATTCTGTCACGCGCGCCGGGCGCGGAAAAAAGAAAAGCCCGCAGCGCTACAGCCGCTGCGGGCTTCTCGCTCCCTCCCCCACGTCGGAAGCGCGAGCATCGTGGCCCGGCGCCGGGGGACGTTGCACGTTGCAGTGCAACATCACGGCGCGGGCCTACGCCCTCAGAGCACCAGCCAGGTCACCAGGCCCAGGAAACTGCCCATGCTGACCACGTCGGTCATGGTGGTGAGGAAGATGCTGGAGGCGGTGGCGGGGTCGGCGCCCAGGCGCTTGAGCACGACCGGGATCAGCGAGCCCGACAGGCCGGCCACCATGCAGCTGACGGCCATCGCCACCAGGGTGATCACACCCAGCAGCAGCGCGTCCGAACCGCCGTCGCGCGCCACCACCCAGTACATGGCCGCGCCCGCCAGCAGGCCGGTGACGGTGCCGTTGAGCAGACCCAGCAGCGCTTCCTTGGCCACCAGCTTGGCCACGCCCATGCCGCGCAGTTCACCCAGCGTCATGCCGCGCAGCATCACCGCCAGCGCCTGGCAGCCCAGGTTGCCGCTCTGCCCGCCCAGCACCGGCAGGAACATCGCCAGCACCACCACGCGGTTGATGGTGTCCTCGAAATAACCCACCACCGCCGCCGCCACGAACACCGTCAGCAGGTTCACCAGCAGCCACGGGTTGCGGAAGCGGAAGGCGCGCCACAGCGGCGTGGCCAGGCGCTCTTCCTTCTCCACGCCGACCATGGCGCCGGCCTGCGCGGAAATCTCGAAAGCCTGCTGTTCGAACAGCACCTGGCCGCGCACCTGGCCGACCAGCCGGCCGTCTTCCTCGCACACCGGGTAGACCGGGTAGTGGCGCGTGACCACTTCGCGCATCGCGTCCACCAGCAGCATCTTGGGCCGCAGCGCGAACGGCGAGCGGATCATGATGTCGTCCAGCGTGCGCTCGCGTTCGGCGTACAGCAGGTCGCGGAACGCCACCACGCCCAAGAGGTGCTGCTGGGCGTCCACCACCCACAGGTAGGTGACCAGCCGGTGCTTGACCACTTCGCGCAGGGTGTCGATGGCCACCGACACCGGGGTGCCGGAGATGAACAGCGCCGGCGGATCCTCGAGCAGGCGGCCCACGGTACCCTCGGCGTAGCGCTGGCCGTCGCGCCAGTCGGTGCCGGCCGGCGCGGCGGCCATGATGCGGGCGCGCCATTCCGGATCCATCGCCGCCAGCAGGCTGTTGGCGCGGGCCGGCGGCATGGTGGCCAGCATCCTGGCGATCTCGCTGGGCTCGATGCTGTCGAGCCGCTTGAGCGCGGTCTGGGTGTCCAGTGACGCGACGCGCTTGGCCAGGGTCGGAGGCGCGGATTGGCCGGGGGTCGCTTCGCTCACTGTGGTCTCCAAAAGACGCAGGAAATAACGGCTTAAGGGTAGCCCACCGGACAGTGGCGCGCTCACGCCCAACGCGCCGCGCGTTTGCAATAATCGCCGCACCCTCCGCCACGACAACCGCCCATGCCCCGCTTCCGCCTCGCGCCCCCGCTGGCCCTGCTGATCTGCCTTGGCGTGGCCGCGTGCACGAAGGACCCGGCGGCGGGACCGGGCAAGCCCAGCCTCACGGTGAGCGTCGCCACGCCGACCCAACAGGACCTGCCGCGGCGCATCACCGCCTCGGGGTCGGTCGCGGCCTGGGAGCCGATCTCGGTAGGCGCGGAGCTGTCCGGCCAGCGCGTGGCCGAGGTGCTGGTGGAAGTGGGCGACGTGGTGGCCGTGGGACAGCCGCTGCTGCGGCTCGATGCGCGCAGCCTGGCGATGGAGCTGCGCCAGGCCGAGGCGGCCCTGGCCCAGGCCCAGGCCAGCCTGGCCGTGGCCAGCGCCAATGCCCGGCGCGGCGAGCGCCTCAAGCGCGAACAGCTGATCGCCGACAGCGATGCCGACCAGCTGATCTCCGGCGAACTGGGCGCCCAGGCCCAGCGCCAGACCGCGCAGGCCCAGCTCGAGAACGCACGCCTGCGGCTGGGTTTCACCACCCTGCGCGCACCGCACGCCGGCGTCATCTCGCAGCGAACGGTGCAGCCGGGCCAGGTGGTGGCGGCCGGCACCGAACTGTTCAGCCTGATCCGCGACGGCCGCCTGGAGTGGCGCGCCGAACTGCCCGAGAGCGAGCTGATCCAGGTCGCCCCCGGCGCCAAGGCCCTGCTGGCGGGCCCGGACGGCGCGGCCGTTGAAGGCACGGTGCGCGTGGTGTCGCCGGCGCTGGACGCCCGCAGCCGCACCGGCACGGTGTACGTGGACCTGCCCGCGCCCGGCGCACTGCGCGCCGGCATGTACGCCCAGGGCGACCTGGTGCTGGGCGCACGGCCCGCGCGCACCCTGCCCGACCAGGCCGTGGTGGAACGCGACGGCTACCGCTACGTGTTCGTGCTGGGCGAAGGCGACGTGGTGGAACAGCGCCGCGTCACGCTGGGCGCGCGCCAGGAAAGCCTGGTGGAAGTGATCGACGGCGTGCAGGCCGACGAACGCGTGGTGGTGGAAGGCGCCGGCTTCCTGTCCGACGGCGACCGCGTGCGCGTCGTCGCCGCCACCCAGGACTGAGCCGATGAACTTCTCCGCCTGGTCCATCAACCGGCCGCTGCCGGCGATCCTGCTGTTCATCGTGCTGACCATCGTCGGGCTGTTCGGCTATTCACAGCTGGCGGTATCGCGCTTCCCCGATGTGTCCTATCCGGGCGTCACCGTGACCGTCGTCCTGCCCGGCGCCACACCGAGCCAGCTCGAGACCGAGGTCACGCGAAAGATCGAGGACTCGGTGGCCAGCCTGCCGGACATCAACAAGCTGGTCAGCACGGTCACCGAAGGCGCGTCCACCACGTTCGTGGAGTTCCGCATCGGCAAGGACCTCAACGAATCGCTGGACGAAGTGCGCGACGCGGTCACGCGCATCCGCGCCGAGCTGCCGGCCGACGTCGAAGAACCCATCGTCGCCAAGATCGACATCGTCGGCGGCACGCTGGTGACGTATGCCGTGGCGTCGGACAGCCTTGGCGAGGACGAGCTGAGCTGGTTCGTGGACAACGAAGTCACCAAGAAGCTGTTCTCGGTGCGCGGGGTCGGCACGGTTGTGCGCAGCGGCGGCATCAGCCGCGAGGTGCAGGTGGACCTGCGCCCGGGCGTGCTGGCGGCCTATGGCCTGACCGCAGGCGAGGTGTCGGCGCAGCTGGCGCGCTCGCAGGTGGAGCGCTCGGGCGGCCGCGCCACCCAGGGCAGCAGCGAGCAGGCCATCCGCGCCGTCGGCACGGTGGACAGCGCCCAGACCCTGGAACAATTCCCGATCGTGCTGCCCGACGGCCGCCAGCTGCCGCTGTCCGCGCTGGCCACGATTACCGACGGCCACGCGGAACGGCGGCAGCTGGCGATGATCGACGGCCAGCCGGTGGTGAGCTTCGGCATCAGCCGCACCCGCGGCTCGAGCGAGATCAAGGTCGGTGAAGGCATCAAGCAGGCCATCAAGACGCTGCAGGCCGAGCATCCGCGCATCGAGTTCAAGCTGGTCAGCACGGCAATCGACGAAGTGCGCGCGTCGTTCAGTTCGTCCATGACCATGCTGTGGGAAGGCGCGCTGCTGGCGGTGCTGGTGGTGTGGTGGTTCCTGCGCGACTGGCGGGCGACATGGATCTCGGCGCTGGCGCTGCCGCTGTCGATCATCCCCACCTTCGGCGTC
>JANOJQ010000003.1:0-13264 GCA_031418815.1 Lysobacteraceae bacterium | reverse complement strand
AGTCCGACGAGCCGGACCCGGAGAAGGAGCGCATCCAGCTGCCGGAAGACCGCGCCAAGCTGGACGGCCTGTACGAGTGCATCCTGTGCGCCTGCTGCTCGACCTCATGCCCGAGCTATTGGTGGAACGGGGAGGCCTATCTCGGGCCGGCTGTGCTGCTACAGGCCTACCGCTGGCTCATCGACAGCCGTGACGAAGCGCGGGAAGAGCGGCTCGACAGCCTCGAGGATCCGTTCAAGCTCTATCGCTGCCACACCATCATGAACTGCGCCCGCACCTGCCCGAAGGGCCTGAACCCGGCGCGCGCGATCGGCGAGATCAAGAAGCTGATGCTTCAGCGCCGCGGCGCCTGAGGCCACGACCATGCCGGCCACCACGGTGAACCCGCTGCTGCTGCCGCTGCTGGCCATGGTCGGCCTGTCGCTGCTGGTCTGGGTGCGGCTGTACGTGGTGCGCGTGCGCGAAATGAAGCGCAGCCGCATCGACCCGCAGCGGCTCGCGGGTTCGGCCGACAAGGGCCTGCTCAAGGACACCCGCGCCAGCGACAACTTCAGCAACCTGTTCGAAGTGCCGGTGCTTTTCTACGCCCTGGTGCTGGCGACCATCGCCAACGGCATCCATGATCCCTCGCTGCTGGTGCTGGCCTGGGCGTTCGTGGCCCTGCGTGCGGTGCACAGCGCCGTGCAGTGCAGCTACAACCGCGTGATGCATCGCTTCAGCGCCTATGCGACCGCCACGCTGGTGCTGTTCGCTTACACCGGGCGATTGGCCTGGCTCGCGGCCGGATGAGCGACGACCCGGAAATCCGCCGCCTGCGCTGGCGCTGCCGGCGCGGCATGCGGGAGCTCGACCAGCTGATGCTGCGCTATCTCGACGGCCGCTGGCCGCAGGCGGACGAGGCGGAAAGAAGCCGTTTCCTACGGCTGCTCGACTCCGAGGACGATAAGCTCTGGCGCTGGTTCATGGGCCGCGAAGCCCCGCAGGATGCCGATCTCGATGCCATCGTCCACCTCATCCTCGACCTGCCGCATTGATTGGCGGCCCTCGCGCTGGCTTGCCGCCGCGCTGGTGGGGCTGGGCCTGATGGCGGCGCTGTCGCTCTGGCTCAGCGCGCTGCCGCCGCTGCTGGCGCTGCCGGCGTCGCTGCTCGCCGCCGCCGAGGGCCTGCGCCTGGCGCGGGGGCATCTGCGCGTTGCCCCGTGTTCGCTCGATTGGCTGGGCGCGCCTGACCCCGCCTACCTCACCGGGCGCACGGGCGTGGTCCGGCTCGACGACGTCACCGTGGTCCTGCGTGGGCCGCTGGCCACGCTGGCGGGCACCGATGCGCGCGGCCGCAGGCAGCGGCTGGCCTGGTGGCCCGATACCCTGTCCGCGGGCGAACGCCGCCAGCTGCGCCTGGCTGCGTCCGTCAGCTGGCGTTCGGTAAAACCGCTGCGGAAACAGGCAGCATAGGACCCCATGTTCCAGCCCCTGCCATTCTCGATCGGTCTTCGCTACCTGCGCGCCAAGCGGCGCAACGGGTTCATTTCCTTCATCTCGATGGCCTCGATCCTCGGCATCATCATCGGCGTCATCGCGCTGATCACCACCATCGCGGTGATGAGCGGGTTCCAGCAGGAGCTGCGCGACCGCATCCTGGGCATGGTGGCGCACGCCACCGTGTCGGGCGTGGATGGCCCGCTGCAGGACTGGCCCAAGGCCGTGGCCTACGCCAATGCAGACGAGCGCGTGGTCGGCGCGGCGCCCTACACCGAAACCGAAGCCCTGCTGCAGGGCGCCCAGCGGCGGGGCGCGATCCTGCGCGGCGTGCTGCCGGAAACCGAGCCACGCGTGTCGGAGATCGCCGACAAGATGAAGCAGGGCAAGCTCACCGACCTGCAGGACGGCGAATTCCGCATCATCCTGGGCCAGGAGCTGGCCATCCTGCTCGGCGTCGGCGTCGGCGACCCGGTCAACGTCTTCATTTCCGAAGCCACCGTCACGCCGCTGGGCGCGCTGCCGCGGGCCAAGCGCTTCACCGTGGTGGGCATCTTCGAAGCCGGCGCGCAGGAGTACGACCTCGGCCTGGCCCTGGTGCACCTGGGCGACGCCCAGCGGCTGGGTCGCATGGGCGAGGGCGTCACCGGCGTGCGCCTGAAGCTGGTGGACCTCTGGGACGCCTGGCCGGTGGCGCGCGACCTGTCCCAGCGCATGGACGGCTACTACCGCGTCCGCGACTGGAGCCGCGACAACGCCAACTTCTTCCGCGCGCTGAAGATGGAGAAGACGGTGATGTTCATCCTGCTGTCGCTGGTGATCGCCATCGCCGCCTTCAACCTCGTGTCGTCGCTGGTGATGCTGGTGCAGGACAAGCAGTCCGACATCGCCATCCTGCGCACGCTGGGCATGTCGCCGGGCGGCATCATGCGGGTGTTCATCGTCCAGGGCCTGGTGATCGGCGTGGTCGGCATCGCCATCGGCGTGGCCGGCGGCGTGCTGCTGGCCAGCAACCTCTCGCACGTGGTCGGCTTGGTCGAGAAGCTGCTGGGGGCCGAGCTGATGCCAGCCGACGTCTACTACATCAGCGGCGTGCCGACGGCGGTGTATGCCTCGGACGTGGCGATGGTGGCGGCGGTGGCCTTCGTGCTGTGCCTGCTGGCCACGCTTTACCCGGCGTGGCGCGCCTCGCGCACCGACCCCGCCACGGCGCTGCGCTATGAATGACCCCGGCAACCGCGACATCGTCATCCGCTGCGATCGCCTGGGCAAGACCTACCAGGAAGGCGACCTGCGAACGCCCGTGTTCGACCAGCTCGACCTGTCGGTGCGGGCCGGAGAAACCGTGGCCATCGTCGGCGCCTCGGGCGCGGGCAAGAGCACGCTGCTGCACCTGCTGGGCGGCCTGGACCAGGCCAGTTCGGGCGACGTGTACGTGGCCGGGCAACTGATTTCCGGGCTGGGTGAACGCGCGCGCGGCGAGTTGCGCAACCGCGCCCTGGGCTTCGTCTACCAGTTCCACCACCTGCTGCCGGAATTCACCGCACTGGAAAACGTGATGATGCCGCTGCTGGTGCGCGGCACGGCCGTGGCCGCGGCGCGCCAACCCGCGCTGGCGCTGCTTGAGCGCGTCGGGCTGGGCCATCGCCTGGGCCACAAGCCGGGCGAACTGTCGGGCGGCGAGCGCCAGCGTGCGGCGGTGGCACGCGCACTGGTGACGGGTCCCGCCTGCGTGCTGGGCGACGAGCCCACCGGCAACCTCGACGAAAAAACCGCGGCCAGCGTCTTCGACCTGCTGCTGGAACTCAACCGCGAACAGGGCATCGCCCTGGTCATGGTGACCCACGATCGCCGCCTGGCGCGGCGACTGGACCGGACCCTGGAACTCACCCAGGGACAGCTGCGACCGCTCCGGGAAGACTGACCCGTGGCGCCAGCGCGGGCGGTCGGGCCGGCCCCGTTCGGGCTGGCCGTGGCGGCCGCCTTGCTGCTGGGCGTCCTGCTGGTGCAGGGCTTGCCTCGGCTGCCACCGCTGCCGGCGGCCGCGCTGTTGGGCCTGGGGGGCGCATGGCTATGGCGTCGCGATGGCGCGGCGCGCCCCTGCGGCGCCGCGCTCGCAGGGCTGGCGATGGCCGCGCTGCATGGCCACGCCGCGCTGTCGGTCCAACTCCCCGCGCAGCCCTCCAGCCCATCGGTCACGATCCAGGGCCGCGTGCTGGGCCTGCCCGTGGTCGCCAGCGACGCGGTTCGCTTCGAACTGCGGGTCACGGCGGGCGAGGGCGGCGCCCGCGAACTGGTCGGCCGCAAGCTGCGGCTGGGCTGGTACGCGCCGCCGTCAGGCACCGTGCCCGTCATCGAACCCGGCAGCGTCTGGCGGCTTCAGGCCAGGCTGCGAAGGCCGCGCGGGCTGGTGAATCCGGGCGGCTTCGACTTCGAGCGGCGCGCACTGGAACAGCGCATCGCCGGCACCGGCTACGTCATCGAAACCGACCAGGCGCGGGAACTGAGTCCCGGCAGCGGGCTGGACCACGCGCGTGGCCGGCTCTCGCAGCGCATTGCCGATGCCGTGCCCGGGCAGCGCGTCCGCTTCGTCACCGCCTTGGCACTGGGGGACACCCGCGGCTTGTCCGACGATGACTGGCAGGTGTTGCGCGCCACCGGGTTGACCCACCTGATCGCCATCTCGGGCTTCCATGTCGGCCTCGTGGCGGGCTTCGGCGCGCTGCTCGCGCACGCGCTGCATCGCTGGTTGCCGGCATGGGGCCGCCGCTGGCCGCGGCCACAGGTCACCGCGGCCAGCGCGCTGGCGTTCGCAGCGGGCTACACCGCCCTGGCCGGCTTCGCGCTGCCAACCGTCCGCACGCTGCTGATGATCGCCGCCGTGGCGCTGGCGCGGCTGGCGCGGCGGCCGCAGGGGCTGGCCGAGGCGCTGGCGTTCGCAGTGATCGCGGTGCTGCTGGCCGACCCGCTGTCGGTGCTGGCGCCGGGCTTCTGGCTCAGCTTCCTGGGCGTGGCGTGGCTGGCCTGGTGCCTGCCGCACGTGCGCGGCGAGCCGATCGTGCTGTCGTTCGTGCAGGCGCAGGGCGTGGCGCTGCTGGGGCTGCTGCCGCTGAGCGTGTGGTTCTTCAGCCAGGCCTCGCTGCCGGGACCGCTGGTGAACCTGGTGGCCATTCCGTGGATCAGCCTGGTGGTGGTGCCGCTGGCGCTGGCGGGCGTGGCGCTGGCGCCGATTTCCGACGCCGCCGCGAGCGCCTGCTGGCAGGCATCGGGCGCGCTGATGCAGTGGCTGTGGCTCGTGCTTGAGAAAGTCGCGGCCTGGCCGCCGGCCCTGGTCTGGCTGCCGGAACCGAGCCTGGTGACGGTGGTGCTGGCGCTGGCCGGCGCGTTCTGGCTGATGCTTCCCCGCGGCGCGCCCGGCAAGCCACTGGCTGCCCTGCTGATGCTGCCGCTGCTGTGGCCCGGGATCGACCGGCCGCCGCGCGGTAGCGTCGACCTGGTGCTGCTTGATGTCGGGCAGGGGCTGTCGCTGCTGGTGCGCACCGAGCACCACGACCTGCTCTACGACGCCGGCCCCGCGATGCCCCGCGGCCTGGACCTGGGCGAGGCGGTGGTGCTGCCGGCGCTGCGCGCGAACGGCGTGCGGCGCCTGGATGCACTGGTGCTCAGCCATGGCGACAACGACCACGCGGGCGGGGCAGGCGCGGTGGTGCGCGGCATGCCGACGGCGCGCGTGCTTGCGCCCGAAGGCTGGGCGCAGGCGGGCATGACCCCGTGCCGCGCGGGACAGGCCTGGACTTGGGACGGCGTGACGTTCGCGTTCCTGCATCCGCCGCCGCACTTCCCGTACCTGGGAAACCAGAGTTCGTGCGTGCTGCGCATCGATGCGGTCGGCGCCAGCGCGCTGCTTCCGGGGGACATCGGCCGGCACGTCGAGGCGCGCCTGGCCAAGCTGCCGGCCGTGCAGACGCGGGCCGATGTCCTGCTGGTTCCGCACCACGGCAGCGGCACGTCGTCGAGCCTGGATTTCATCGCCGCCGTGCGGCCGGCCGTGGGCCTGGTGGCGATCGGGCACGACAACCGTTTCGGCCTGCCCAAGCCGATCGTGCGGGGTCGCTACCAGCGCTACCGGACCACGCTGTTCGACACCGCCAGCGCCGGCGCGATCCACCTGCGGCTGGGGCCCGACGGCGCGCAGGTGCGGCAGCGCATGCGCCAGGACCGGCGCCGCTATTGGCGCGATGCCGCGCCGGGCGCGTCAGGCTATGCTATCGGCAGTCCTGAACCCGATAGGTGAGGCGTGCTGGAACTGATCAAAGCGGGCGGCTGGGTGATGCTGCCGATCATCCTCCTGGCGGTGCTGGCCCTGGCCATCATCCTGGAGCGTTTCTGGACCCTTCGGCGCCGCGAAGTACTGCCGCCGGGCCTGGGCGAAGAAGTGCGCGAATGGGCTCGCGGCCGCAACACACTGGACCCCAAGCACGTCGACGTGCTGCGCCGGAACTCACCGCTGGGTGAACTGCTGGCGGCCGGCCTGGACGTGCGCCATCGCCCCCGCGAGATCATCAAGGAGCGCATCGAGGACGTCGGCCGCCATGTCGCGCACCGGCTCGAGCGCTTCCTCAACACCCTGGGCACCATCGCCGCAGTCGGGCCGCTGCTGGGCCTGCTGGGCACCGTGTTCGGCATGATCCAGATGTTCCTGGGCATCATGACCACCGGCGTGGGCGACGCCAACCAGCTGGCCGGCGGCATCGGCCAGGCGCTGGTGAGCACGGCGGCCGGCCTGGTGCTGGCGATACCCGCACTGATGTTCCACCGATTCCTCCGCGGCCGGGTCACCGGCTACGTGGTGGACATGGAGAAGCAGGCCACCCAATTGCTGGACGCGCTCGACGAGGGGGCCGCGCTCCCGCCCGCAAGGCCAGCGCGCACTAAGAAGGGTGAGGCATGAGGCTCAGCACCGGGCGCATGCCGGACGAGCCGGAGATCAACCTGGTCTCCCTGATCGACGTCGTGTTCTGCATCATCATCTTCCTGGTGGTCACCACCACCTTCGACCAGCGCTCGGCGCTCAAGCTGGTGCTGCCGACCTCGCAGGCGAACTCCGAAACCGACCCCGGCGAGCCGCTGGTGGTGCTGGTGGACGCCGACGGGCGCTTCTTCGTCGGCAGCAACGAAGTGCTCAAGCGTGACGTGGGGTCCCTGAAGGACGCCATCATCCAGGTTGCCGGAACCGACCGCGAACGCCCCGTGGTGGTGCGCGCCGATGCCCGCACGCCCTACCAGTCGGTGATAACCGTTATGGACGCGCTGGGCCAGGTGGGCTTCAAGAAGATTTCCATGGCCACCACGCCCGAGGCCAAGCCTTGACCGAGGAAAAATCAGCCTGGGCGATCTATCGCCGCCTGCTGCAGCGAGCCAAGCGTTACTGGCCCTTCCTGGCGGCGGCGGGCGTGGGCATGCTGTTCGAAGCGGCCGCCGCGGGCGCGTTCACGGCGCTGATGGAGCCGATGATCAACGGCACCTTCGTGGACAAGGACCCGACCTATCGGTGGATCCTGCCCATCGCCATCGTGGCGCTGTTCCTGGTGCGCGGCGTGGCCACCTTCTGCACCGACTACGGCATGTCGCGCGCTGGCCGGTCGGTGGTGCGCGACCTGCGCGAAGACATCCTGGCCAAGTACCTGCGCCTGCCCAGCACGCGCTTCGACCGCGAGCCGGTGCCGGCCATGGTGTCGCGCCTGAACTACGACACCGAACAGGTGACCCAGGCCACCAGCGACGCCATCAAGGTCATCCTCACCGATTCGCTCACCATCCTGGTGCTGCTGGGCGTGATGTTCTGGTACAGCCCGCGCGTCACCGCGGTGATGCTGGTGGTGGCGCCGCTGATCGCGATCATCTCGGCCGTGGTGGGCCGCCGCTACCGGCGCATCAACCGCGGCATCCAGGACGGCGTGGCCAACATGGCGCAGACCGCCGAACAGGCGCTGTCGGCGCAGCAGGAAGTCAAGGTGTACGGCGCGCAGGCATCCGAACAGGCGCGCTACGGTGCGCTGGTGAACCGCAACCTCGGGCTGAGCCTGAAGGTGGACGCCACCCGCGCCGGCGCGTCGTCCATGGTTCAGACGCTGGCCGCGGTGGGGCTGGCGGTGATCCTGCTGGTGGCCGGGCAGGAAGCGGCCAGGGGCCGCATGGACGCCGGCATCTTCGTGGCGCTGCTGACCTCGATGATGGCCATGCTGCCGTCGCTCAAGCGCATCACCAACGTGCAAAGTCTGGTCCAGAAGGGCGTGGCGGCCGCCGACCGGCTGTTCGCCATCCTCGACGAGCCCGACGAACCCGACACCGGCACGCTGCCCCTGGTGCACGCCCGCGGCGACATCGAATTCCGCGACGTCAGCGTGCGCTATCCCGGCCAGGACGCGCTGGCGCTCGACGCCATCTCGTTCACCGCGACGCCCGGCACGGTGACCGCCATCGTCGGCCGCTCCGGCAGCGGCAAGTCCACGCTGATCCGCCTGTTGCCGCGCTTCTACGAAGCCAGCGCGGGCAGCGTGCTGCTCGACGGCGTGCCCGTGGGCACCTACCGCCTGGCCGACCTGCGCCGGCAAATCGCCATCGTTGGCCAGCGCGTGATGCTGTTCGACGACAGCATCGCCACCAACATCGCCTACGGCCAGCGCCCGGGCCTCGATCCCGCGCGCATCCGCGCCGCGGCCGAGGCCGCCAACGCCGCCGAGTTCATCGACCGCCTGCCCGGCGGCATGCAGGCGCGCATCGGCGAGAACGGCGGCCTGCTGTCGGGCGGCCAACGGCAGCGGCTGGCCATTGCCCGCGCCATCCTCAAGGACGCGCCCATCCTGATCCTGGACGAGGCCACCGCGGCGCTCGACACCGAGTCCGAGCGGCTGGTGCAGGACGCGCTCAACCGCCTCATCCCCGACCGCACCACGCTGGTGATCGCCCACCGCCTGTCCACCGTCGAGCACGCCGACCAGGTGCTGGTGCTCGATGCCGGCAAGCTGGTGGAGCGCGGCACGCACGCCGAGCTGCTGGCGCGCGGCGGCCTGTACGCGCACTTGCACCGCATGCAGTTCCGCGAGCCGGAGGCCGGATGAAAGCCCGCCTCGAGCGCTGGCTGCTGCGGCGCTGGTACGGCGGCGTGGCGCCAGGGCCCGTGCTGCGGCTGCTGGCGACCGCCTACGCCGGCGCGGTGGCGCTGCGCAGCTGGCTTTACCGGTGCGGCCTGCTGCGTACCCATCGGCTGCGCGTGCCGGTGCTGGTGGTGGGCAACCTGGTGGCCGGCGGCACCGGCAAGACACCGCTCACCATCGCCCTGGCCCGCGGCCTGCAGGCACAGGGGTGGCGGCCGGGCATCGTCAGCCGGGGCTACGGCCGCCGGTCGCAGGACCCGGTGCGCGTGGGGCCGGGGGTACCGCCGGAGCTGTGCGGGGACGAACCGCTGTTGATCGCCCGGCAGACCGGACTACCGGTGTTCGTGGACAGCGATCGCGTCGCGGCGGCGCGGCGGCTGGTGGCCGAGGGCTGCAACCTGATCATCGCCGACGACGGCCTGCAGCACCGCCGCCTGGGCCGCGACATCGAGATCGACGTGGTCGACGGCGAACGCCGCCACGGCAACGGGCGCCTGATCCCCGCCGGCCCGCTGCGTGAACCGGCGGGCCGCCGCGTGGACCTGCGCGTGGTCAACGGCGGCACGGCGGGCGAAGGCGAATGGCCGATGCGACTGGTGCTGGGCCAGGCCGAACCGATCGAAGGCGGGCCGCCGCGGGCCCTGGCCTCGTTCGCCGGTGCGCCCGTGCACGCGGTCGCAGGCATCGGCAACCCGGGCCGCTTCTTCGCCTCGCTGCGCGACCAGGGCCTGGCCCCCATCGAACACGCCTTCCCCGACCACCACGCGTACGTGCCGGGCGACCTGCGCTTCACGCCCGCGCACCCGCTGCTGATGACCGAGAAGGATGCGGTGAAGTGCGTCGACTTCCCAACGCCCGGCGCCTATGCGGTGCCGGTGCGCGCCGAGCTTCCCGCGGGTTTTTTCGCCCAGCTGCACGAGCGCCTTGCCGAATGGAGTTGTGCGCATGCCGATCCCTGATTTCATCGTCGCCATCCCGGCGCGCTTCGGCGCGTCGCGGCTGCCGGGGAAGCCGCTTCGGCTGATCGCCGGGACGCCGATGGTGGTGCACGTGGTGCGTTGCGCGCTGGCCGCCGGGGCGCGCCAGGTGGTCGTGGCCACCGACGACGCCCGCATAGCGCAGGCGCTGGCCGGCGAAGCGCTGACGGTCTGCATGACCCGCGCCGACCACGCTTCGGGCACCGACCGCCTGGCCGAATGCGCCGACCTGCTGGGCTGGGCCGACGACCAGATCGTGGTGAACCTGCAGGGCGACGAACCGTTCGCGCCTCCCGAAGGCATCCGCGCCGTCGCCCACACGCTGGCGGCAGGCACCGCGCCAATGGCCACGCTGGCCACCCCGATCGAAGATTGCGAAACCTTGTTCGACCCCAACGCCGTCAAGATCGTCCGCGACGACGCCGGCCTGGCCCTGTATTTCAGCCGTGCGCCGATTCCGTGGCAGCGCGACCGCTTCACGCGCGACCGGCTGGGGCCGGCGGGCGAGGGCGCACTGCGGCATATCGGCATCTACGCCTACCGCGCCGGTTTCTTGCGCCGGTTCGCTGCCATGCCGCCCGGCCGGCTTGAGCAGCTTGAGGCGTTGGAGCAGCTGCGCGTGCTTGAGGCCGGCCACCGCATCGCGGTCGGCCTGACGCCCGTGCCCTTCCCGCCAGGCGTGGACACCGAAGCGGACCTGGCCCGCGCCGAGGCCAGGGCCAGGGGTCTGACGCCCGACGGAGCCCCCGCCACGGGCCTGCCGCCGCTTCACGACCGGCAGGCATAATGGCCATCCCCCCGGAGCACGCGCCCATGCCGCAGGCCAACTCACCCGCCCCCGAACTGACATCGAGCCTGCAGTGGCTCAACGCCGAGGCGCAGACGGTTGCCGGCCAACAGGGTCGCGTGCTGGCCATCGCGTTCTGGAACGCCGCGTCGGCCTACAGCCACAACCTGCTCGACAGCCTGGTGCGCCTGCAGTCGCGGTTCCCGGTCGGCCTGTCCATCCTGGGCATCCACCAGCCCAAGTTCGACTCCGAGCTTGACGGACGCCTGGTGCTCAAGGCCGCCAATCGCCTCGGCCTCACCTTCCCGGTCGCCAACGACCGCACCTGGACCACCTGGCAGCATTACGGCATCCAGTCGTGGCCCTCGGTGGCGCTGATCGACACCCGCGGACGCCTGCGTGACGTGTTCGCCGGCGACCAGCACCTGGCCGCGCTCGATTCGGCCATCGCCAGCCTGCTCGACGAAGTCGGCGGCGCCACGCTGTCCGCGGCACCACCGCGGCGCAGCGGCGCCGAGCCGAGGCTGCCGCTGTCGTTCCCGTCGGGCCTGGCGGTGGGCGAGAACCATCTTTACGTGGCCGACACCGGCCACCACCGGATCCTGGAGTGCACCCACTCGGGCCGCGTGCTGCGCGAGTTCGGCACCGGCCATGGCGACCTGGTGGACGGCCCCGCCGACACCGCCGCCTTCCGCAATCCTCGCGGGCTATGCCTGGTGCGCGAATCGCTTTTCGTCGCCGACACCGGCAACCACACCCTGCGCCGCATCCGGCTGCTCGATGGCGCCGTGGCCACCGTCGCGGGCTCGGGCCAGCCCGGCACCGTGCGCGAAGGCAACCAGGAGCCTGGCGCCGCCCTGACACTCAACCAGCCCTGGGACATCGCCGGCACCCTGGACCGCATCTTCATCGCCATGGCCGGCAGCAACCAGATATGGGAATTCGACCTGGGCCAGGCCCGGCTCAAGCTGGTCGCCGGATCGGGAGAACTGGGCATCGCCGACGGGGCCGCGCGCAACGCCATGTTCGCGCACCCGGCCGGACTGGCCCTGGTGCAGCAGACGCTGTACGTGGCCGATTCGGGCACGTCTTCGATCCGCGCCATCCAGCTCACCCAGTCCAGCGTGCAGACGCTGGTGGGGCAGGGACTGTACGAATTCGGTGAACAGGACGGCCAGCGCCGCGATGCCCGACTGCAGCTGCCGATGGCGCTGGCCCTCGACCCGACGTCGCCGGTGCTGTGGGTGGCCGACAGCTACAACGGCAGCCTGCGCAAATTGCGCCTGGGCGGCGGCGAAATGACCACCCACGACCTGCCGCAGCCGCTGGTGCAGCCCAGCGCACTGGCGGCCGGTGCCGGCTCACTGTGGATCGCCAACAGCGGTGCGCACGAAGTGCTGCGCTACGACCTGGACAGCGGCAAGCTGGGCCGCCTGCCGATCGGCGAATGAGCCGGGAAGAAGACGTCCCGCCCGGCCCCGCCGGCTTCGACGGCAAGGCCTTCGTCCGCGACCTGACGCCCGCCCCGGGTGTCTACCGCATGCTGGGCCCGGACGGCGGCGTGCTTTACGTGGGCAAGGCGCTGTCGCTGAAGAAGCGCGTGGGGAGCTATTTCCTCAAGGACCTGCCGTCGCGGCGGATCGCGCTGATGGTGGCGCAGATCGCCAGCATCGAAGTCACGGTGACGCGCACCGAGAGCGAGGCGCTGATCCTCGAGAACCAGCTGATCAAGTCGCAGCGGCCGCGCTACAACGTACTGCTGCGCGACGACAAGAGCTACCCGCACATCCTGCTGACCGATGAAACCTGGCCGCGCCTGGGCTTCCACCGCGGGCCGCGCTCGGTGCCCGGGCGCTACTTCGGCCCGTACCCCAGCACCGGCGCGGTGCGTGAAACGCTGGACCTGATGTTCAAGCTGTTCAAGCTGCGCAGCTGCGCCGACAGCGTGTTCCGCAACCGCAGCCGGCCCTGCCTGCAGCACCAGATCGGCCGCTGCAGTGCGCCCTGCGTGGGCCTGGTGCCCACGCGCGAATACGACGCCACGGTGCGCCGCGCCGTGATGTTCCTGGAGGGCCGCAGCGGCGAACTGGTGGACGAGCTGGGCAAGGCGATGGAAGAGGCCAGCAAGCGCCTGCAGTTCGAACAGGCGGCGCAGCTGCGCGACCAGATCGCCGGCGTGCGCAAGATCCAGGCCCGCCAGTACGTCGAGGGCGAACAGGTTGAAATGGACGTGCTGGCCGGCGTGATGGAGCAGGGCATGGCGTGCGTGCTGCTGATGGCCTTCCGCAACGGACTCAACCAGGGCACGCGCAGCTTCTTCCCCAAGCCCAACGGCGCCGAGACGGTGGAGGAAGTGCTGGGCGCGTTCGTCACCCAGTACTACCTCGAGCAGCGGCCACCGCGCGAGATCGTGCTCAGCCACGTCATCGCCGACATCGACCTGCTGCAGGACGTGTTCAGCGCGCAGGCGGGGCGCAAGGTCGAGATCAAGGCGGTGGTGCGCGGCGAGCGCGCGCGCTACCTGGACATCGCCCGGCAGAACGCCGCGCTGGCCCTGGCCACCGAGATCGGCAGCAGCGCCAGCCAGCGTGCGCGGCTGGTGTCGCTGCAGGAAATGCTGGAGCTGTCCGAAGCGCCCAAGCGCATCGAATGCTTCGACATCAGCCACACGATGGGCGAGGCCACGGTGGCGTCGTGCGTGGTGTTCGACGGCGAGGGTCCGGTGCGCGGCCAGTACCGCCGTTTCAACATCACCGGCATCGAGCCCGGCGACGACTACGCCGCCATGCACCAGGCGCTGCAGCGCCGGTTCAAGCGTGGGGTGGAAGAGGGCATCCTGCCCGACCTGCTGCTGATCGACGGCGGCG
>JANOJQ010000002.1:0-19206 GCA_031418815.1 Lysobacteraceae bacterium | reverse complement strand
GGGCGGGGGGTCGTTGGGGCCGTCCTAACTGGCGCCGCCCGCTCCCCTATGGCGCGGGACGGTCCCTGTCCTTGGGAACCTGTTTACCGCCCAGGCAGCGCCCCTCGCCTTCGCGGCGCGGCCGGTACGGATCATCTGGTTCGATTGACAAAAGGCCCGTGGCGATGCGCTCCGGTGCTTGCGCGTCCCGATCCGGACCAAGGCCTGGCATCTTTCCTGCGGATCAGGCTGTGCTAACCCGGCTGCGGCGCCTTTTTGCTCCTGGCCCATCGCGGCGTGTCCCTTCGGACACTGGAATGGCGGCCTGGCCAGCGTGGAAGGTGGCCAGCGTGAGAGTCCTCTCCGCCCGGCGGCGGGGGTGAGTTCCACGCGCGCACACCGTGGCATCCCTCGTCAGAACGGATGCGCAGGCACATCGGCAGTGGCGCCGGCGCCGCTGCTGGGTCGGGGCAAGCGTAGATTTCTGCGCAAGCCGTCCGTTGGAGACACCGGAAGCTTTGCGATCACCCTGTCGTCGCCTGCACGCCCCGTCGAGCGCCGGAGGTGACGTCGTGCGCGCCTGGAACCCACCCCCGCCGCCGGGCGGAGAGGACTCTCGGGCTGGCCGTCTTCCGGGCTCGCGAGGGCGCCGCACCCAGTGTCCGAAGGGACGCGCCGCGATGGGCGTGGACAGGGTTCGTGCCACGGCCGAGTCAACCGAGCCCGATCCGCAGGAGAGATGCCTGGCCTGTGCCCTGATCGGGACGCGCAAGCACCGGAGCGCACGTGCCCCTCGCTTCCGCGGTGCAGGCGGTGCCTGTCCCGTACTTCGGAGAAGAACCTTTTTTTTGGCCATCCGCCCCGGCCCGGCAGCGGCAGCCCGGTGCGCTTGCGCCAGCGTTCCGTGACCATCGGGGCCTGCGCCGCACGACGATGCCGGCGCCGCGACCAGTCGTCCCCGCGCAGTTTCGGCGATGTCGACGCATCGGCACCCCCGGGGTGCGGCCTGGCGACGTTTTGAGGCATCCCGGGAGGATGAGAAAACGCCATTTCCCTGCTGTTTTTGCGTGAAGAACGGCGCGGCCGAAGAGGGCCCGCGGCAGTGCGGCGCTGCGGCTTGACCTATTGTTTTTGTCACGCTAGCGTCGGCCAAGTGTCATGCAGATGTGATCTGCGTCACACGACCGGGTGGTGCGAAACTCCCTGCCTACATCAGAGGCCGACACGGCCCACGGGGAAGGGTTTTGCCATGGGGACCCGGGGCACGGATGCAAAACACGGCCGCACAGCGGTCATCGATGTTTTCATTTTTCGGGGAACCACCATCGTGAGCAAGAACACTCGCAAGCTTCGTTTGCGCGGTATCGTCGCGGCTACCTCCCTCGCCCTTGCAGCGCAGGCAGCTTTTGCCGCTGGCGCCCAACCCGCTCCTCGGGTTGACCTGAGCGCCATCCAGTCAGGCACGCAGTTCGATCGCTTCATCGTCAAGTACCGGGCCGGTACGCCGGAAGCCGCCAACCCGGCTGAACTCAACCGATCCCTGCAGGCCGCCGCCATGGGCGCCAACCAGCTCGTCCAGGCCTCCCGCCTGCAGCGTGGCGAACGTGCCGCGCCGGGCAAGCCGCTGGCCGCCAGCCATGTCCGCCGCATGGCCCTGGGCGCCGACGTCGTGGCCACGTCGCAGAAGCTGGGTGCGGCCGAAGCCGAAACCCTGATGCGCCAGATCGCCACCAACCCGAACGTCGAGTACGTGCAGATCGACCGGGTGATGACCCACATGCTGACGCCCAACGACACCCGTTATGCCGAGCAGTGGGGCTACACCGACGCCGACGCCGGCATCCGCGCCAACACCGCGTGGGACGTGGCCAACGGCTCGGGCGTGATCGTCGCGGTGCTCGACACCGGTTACGTGGCCCATTCGGACCTGGCGGCCAACATCATCGCCGGCTACGACTTCATTTCCAGCACCACCGTGGCCGGCGACGGCAACGGCCGTGACGCCGATGCCAGCGATCCGGGCGACTACTCCGGCGGCAATCCGTCCAGCTGGCACGGCACGCACGTGGCCGGCACGGTGGCTGCGGTGACCAACAACGCCAAGGGCGTCGCGGGCACGGCCTGGGGCGCGAAGGTGATGCCGGTGCGCGTACTGGGTCGCGGCGGCGGTTCCACCTCCGACATCGCCGACGCCATCATCTGGGCCTCGGGCGGCGCCGTCAGCGGCGTGCCAACCCTTTCGGCAGCCAACGCGGCCGACGTCATCAACATGTCGCTCGGCGGCGGTGGCTCCTGCGACGCCACCACCCAGGCGGCGATCAACAGCGCGGTCAGCCGCGGCACGACGGTCGTGGTCGCGGCGGGCAACAGCAACGCCAACGCCTCGGGCTTCACCCCGGCCAGCTGCAACAACGTGGTCAACGTGGCTTCGGTCACCAGCGCCAGCGCCCGTTCGAGCTTCTCGAACTACGGCACGCTGATCGACGTGTCGGCCCCGGGCTCGGGCATCCTGTCCACGCTCAACGCCGGCACCGCCGGTCCGGGCGCCGAGTCGTATGCCTCGTACAACGGCACTTCGATGGCTTCGCCGCACGTGGCGGGCGCCGTCGCGCTGGTGCAGAGCCGTCGCCTGGCCCTGGGCCTGGCGATGTATACCCCGGCGCAGGTGGAAGCCCAGCTCAAGTCGACCGCGTACGCGCTGGCCGGTGCATGCTCGGGCGGCTGCGGTGCCGGCATCATCAACGCCCGCGCGCTGGTGGACGCGGCCGGTGGCACCACGCCGCCGCCGCCGACCGGCACCACGTACACCAACACCGCCGACTACCAGATCCGCGACAACCTCACCGTGGACAGCCCGATCACGGTGTCCGGGCGCAGCGGCAACGCGCCGTCCAATGCCTCGGTCTCGGTGAACATCGTCCATACCTACCGCGGCGACCTGAAGGTCGACCTGGTGGCACCGGACGGCTCGCTGTACACCATCAGCAACCGTGCCGGCGGCAGCGCCGACAACCTGGTGGGCACCTACACCATCAACCTGTCCACCGAAGCGCTCAACGGCACCTGGAAGCTGCGCGTCAACGACAACGCGGCCGGCGACATCGGCTACATCAACAGCTGGTCGGTGACGTTCTGATCCTGCGGTGAGCTGTGTTGCGTTAACGGGACCCCGGCTTCGGCCGGGGTCTTTTTTTTGCCGGGCAACCGGACGCCGGCGGGCTTGGGTTGGCGCGCACCACGTCAGAATGGCGTGGGCCTCGCGGCGGGTGGCGGGGTCTCCGGGGCGGGGTGCGACAGCATCGCGCCAAGTGCAAGCACCAGCAGGGCGGCCAGCAGGCAAGCCAGCAGCACCCAACGGTGGTGTGCGAGACGGTCGGCGCTGCGTCGCTCGTGTTTCTCCAGCGGGCTCGTGGCCGGCGCCGAAGACTCCGGCGGCAATGCCGCCGCAGGCGGTGGTTCGGCCGCAGCGGGTTGGCCGGCCGGGCCGGGCTCCGGCTCCAGTTCGCCGATGAAGCGATACCCCAGCCCGTGCAGGGTCTGGATGAAGCGCGGGTGGTGCGGGTCGTCGCCCATCGCCGCGCGCAGTTGAGCTATGGCGCGGGTCAGCACGCCGGGCGTGACGTGGCGGTGCCCCCAGATCGCATCAAGCAGCTGGTCCCGGCCAACCAGTTCGCCGGCATGGGCGAGCAGCTCCAGCAGCACTGCGAAGGCCTTGGGCTCGAGACCCTGGTCATGGCCATCCCGGCGCAGCGAGTGGGCACCGGCGTCCACCAGGATGCCGCCGAAGCAGTAGCGCCGGAAACCTGGAGTTCCTGCCACGGCGGTCGGATCGGACCCCATCGGCAAACCCTCGGCAATGCCTCGCAATCCAATTCGAAGCCGGCGGTAAGGCTCACCGGACCCTCATGACCGCCGGGCCCATGGGCTGGATGATGGGCCTGCGCCGAAAATCCGGCGCCCCTTCCACACACTCCCGGAGACTCGTATGTACGCGAACGTGGAAACCCTGGAATCCCTGCCACGGGCCCTGGTCCAGAGGCCGGTCCAGGGGCCTGCACGCCGCCACCAGATTGGCGCGTTCGACCTCAGCCCGCAGGGGCTCGATCACTTCAACGGCCTGCTGGCCCGCCTGGGCCGGAGCCAGCCCTTGGAGTGCGACCAGATCGTCACCGCCGCCCGTTACCTGATGGCCTCGGACGCCTCCACCGGCGAGCCGGCCTGCATCGCCCAGCGGCTGCTGCCGGTGGACCTGCTCGGTTCGCTGCTGGCCGACCGCAACTGGACGCCGGCGGACGGCGCGGATGTGCCGCTGCGCCTGGTGCGCGACTACGTGGCCGGAAGCAACAACCTGATCCCCGACTGGTTGCCGCGGATAGGACGACTGGACGACGCGATCGTGGTCGACACGGCCTGGCCGCTGGTTTACGGCGAGGTCCACGACTATCGCGACTTCTGCCGACTGCGCGGGCTGGAAGCGCAAATGCGCGGCCGCGACCCGGCTGGCTTCCGCTTCAACCGCCGCGACTGGCAGGTGTCGCGCCAGGCCGAGTTGGCGCTGCAGCAGCACCAGCGCCGGGTTCGCGACGGCAGTTACGTGCCCGGTTCCGCCAGCTGCTTCCGCGTGCACTGACCGTGCCGGCGCGGCGCGGGGTTTCGCGGCCTCAGCCCGCGGCTTCGAAGCGGTTGGCGGCGACGTTCTTGCGCACCTTCAGCGGATCCCAGATGCGGCCGTTCATGGCGATGTAGACGCCCGGCGGCAGCGATTGCACGGCGCCCACCGCGGTGCCGATGTTGAACTCGGCGTCCGAGCCGCGGAAGCCCGCCGGGTTGAGCGCGCCGGTGAGCACGATCACCTTGTCGTCCAGGCTCGAGAGCACCTTGGCGGTTTCCACCATGGTGTCGGTGCCGTGGGTGACCAGCACGTGCATCGCCGGCTGTGCGGCGATGGTGGCGCGCAGCAGCTCGCGGTCGGCCTCGTTGATGTGCAGGCTGTCCTTGCGGATGATCGGGATCACGCTGAAGCGGAACGCCACGCCCAGCGCCTGCAGGATGCGGCCGATCTGCGGTTCGCCAACCTGGTAGTCCGACTTGTCGTCGAAGTAGACCTTGTCGATGGTGCCGCCGGTGGTGACGACCAACAGCTCGTCCATTCGGTATTCCTCTTCGCGATGCGGTGCAGGCGTGGATTATAGGGCCGGCGGCACAGGGCGTTTGCCGAAGCGGGCCTGCATGCCGTCCCAGCTGGCGGCCACCACCAGCAACGCCGCCAGGGCGGCCTGCAGCAAGCCAAGCCACCCTTCGCCCGGCGACGACCAGGCGGCCATCACGCCATGGCTGAAATACAGCAGCGCGGCGAGCGCGCCCCAATAGCCGGCGCGCCGGTGGCCCAGCAGCACCAGCACCAGGGCCGGCAGGATGGGCAGCGCGAAGAACAGCGCCAGCGCCCAGGGCGCGACGCTCGACGGTGGCGACAGCCAGCCGTGCCAGGCCAGCTGCAGCGCGGCCAGTGCAACGACGGCCAGCTTGGTGATGCGCGGCGCGGCGCTCATGCGGCCAGCCTTCTCGCGATGTCGGCCAGCCGGCGGCCCAGGGCCCGCGCCAGCTGCTTCTCGTCGTCGGTGGGCGTGGGGTCGTCCTGGCCGCCCGCGACGTGGCTGGCGCCGTAGGGCGTGCCGCCGCTGCGCGTGGTGCTGAGCGCCGCCTCGGTGTAGGGCAGGCCCACCAGCACCATGCCGTGGTGCAGCAGCGGCAGCATCATCGTCAGCAGCGTGGACTCCTGGCCGCCGTGCATCGTCGCGGTGGAGGTGAACACGCAGGCGGGCTTGCCGGCCAGCGTGCCCGAGGCCCACTCGGCACCGAGGCCGTCGATGAAATGCTTCATGGGCGCCGCCATGTTGCCGAACCGCGTGGGGCTGCCCAGCGCGATGCCGGCGCATTCGGCCAGGTCGAGCTTGCTGGCGTAGGGTGCGCCGTCGTCGGGCACCGGGGCGGCGGCGGTTTCGGTGACCGGCGCCACCGGCGGCACGGTGCGCAGCCGCGCCTGCATGCCGGGCACTTCCTCCACGCCGCGGGCGATGTGCCGGGCGAGCTGGGCGACGGAACCGCCGCGGCTGTAGTAGAGGATCAGGATTTCACTCATGGCGGGCTCCGGCAATGCCGACAGCCTAGCCGATGCGCGGGCGCCGCGAGTCACGGCGGCGTCATTGCCCGCGCCAGCCGGGCCGGCATCCGGTGTTTGCTACCATCGCGGCATGGACATGGTCTCGCAGCTGCGCGCCTGGATCGTTCGCATCGACCGCGAACGGGTGCAGTCGTTCGCGCATTTCCTGTGGACGCGCTTCCTCGACGATCGCTGCTTCGAAACCGCCGGCGCCCTGGCCTACACCACCCTGTTCGCGCTGGTGCCGTTGAGCGTGGTGGTGTTCGGCATCCTGTCGGCGTTCCCGGTGTTCGACACCTGGAGCGCGCAGCTGACCAATTTCATCTTTTCCAACTTCGTGCCCAGTTCGGCGCGCGTGGTCGAGGACTACCTGCGCGAGTTCGCGGCCAGCGCCAGCAAGCTCACCTTCACCGGCGTCGGCGCGCTGCTGGTGTCGCTGCTGCTGACGATGTGGAGCATCGAGTCCACCTTCAACCGGGTCTGGCGCGTGCCGACCCCGCGGCCGCGGCTGCTGCGCTTCCTGGTCTACTGGACGCTGCTGACGCTGGGCAGCCTGCTGGCGGTGGCCAGCCTGGCGGTCACGTCCTACCTGTTCTCGCTGCCGGTGCTGTCGGGCGTGGAGCAGTTGGACTGGAGCCAGCGCGCGCTGGGCTACCTGCCCAACCTGGTGGAGCTGGCGGTGTTCTCGTTCGCGTACTGGCTCATCCCGCACCGCAGCGTGCCGTTCCGGTTCGCGCTGGCCGGCGGGCTGTTCGCCACGGTGCTGTTCGAACTGGCCAAGCGGGGCTTCGCCGCCTACCTTCTCGGCGTGCCGACCTACGACCAACTTTACGGCGCGCTGGCCGTGGCGCCGATCTTCATGATCTGGATCTACCTCAGCTGGGTGGTGGTGCTGCTGGGGGCGTCGTTCTCGGCCTCTCTGTCGTCGTTCCGATACCAGCCGCGGGCGCTGCAGCTGCCGCCGGGCATGGAAATGTACGGCTACCTGCGCCTGCTGGGCCGCATGGACGAGGCGCGCCGCGGCGGCCGCGGCCTACATATGTTGGACATCCAGGCCAGCGAACCGATGCTCACCGACGACCTGCTGCAGCGAATGCTTGCGGGCCTGAGCTCACTGCACATCGTCCAGCGCGCCGAGGACGGCGGCTGGCTGCTCAGCCGCGACCTGTCCACGGTGACCCTGGGCGAGCTGCACGAGGGCCTGGGCCTGCGCATCCCCGGCCCTTCGGCCGGCCTGCCGGGCTACGACGACGCCATGGGCCGCCGCGCCACCCGTGCGCTGGAACACCTGCGCCAGCCGCTGCAGGCGCCGCTGGCCCGCAGCGTTGGCAGCTTCTTGACACCCGAACAGGATAATCCCGCCGCATGAAAACCTCCCTTGGCCTGTTCCCGCTCGCACTGCTGCTGGCCGCCTGCCAGCCCAGCGCGCCCGATGCCGCCGCTCCGGCGCCCGTGGCCGAACAGGCACCCGCGGCCGTCGAAGCCGCCACCACCGAGCCGGCCTTGGCCGCCGCGGACGCGCCGCCCGCCGACGCCGACGCCGCTGCCGCTGCCGCGCAGGAAAGCGCGCCGGCACAAGCGCCCACGCATCCGACCCTGGTGGTGGAAACGCTCGACGACGGCCCCTTCGACCTGCAGTCCAAGCGCGGCGGCTGGGTGGTGGTCAATTTCTGGGCGACGTGGTGCAAGCCCTGCCTGAAGGAAATCCCGGACTTCACCGCCTTCGACGCCGCGCGGGACGACGTGACGGTGATCGGCCTGGCCTACGAGGAGATCGATCCCGAGGCGATGCGCGATTTCCTCAAGAAGCATCCCGCCGGCTACCCGATCGCGCTGCTGGACGTGTACGACCCGCCGGCGGATTTCGCCACGCCGCGCGGCCTGCCGATGACCTATCTGATCGCGCCGGACGGCACCGTCGCCGAGCGGTTCCTGGGCCCGGTCACGTCGCAGGACCTGGCGGCGGCCATCGAAAAGGCCGGCGCCGCCGGCTGACCCGCCGACGTCAGTACTTGCCCTTGATCGGCTTCACCGGCCCGGTGTAGCGCTCCTTGCCGGGCTTGCCGGCGAGCGGCGGCAGTGCCACCACGGGCTCGGGCACGGCCTGTTCCGGCAGGTGGTCGAGCAGGTGCCGTATCAGGTTCAGCCGCCCGATCTTCTGGTCGTTGAAGTCCACCACGTGCCACGGCGCATGCCGGTGGTGGGTGGCCTTGAACATCGCATCGCGCGCCCGCCCGTAGTCGGCGTACTTCTCGCGGGCCTGCACGTCGATGGGCGAAAGCTTCCAGCGCTTGAGCGGATCGAGCTGGCGTTCCGCGAAGCGCTTTTCCTGCTCGCCCTGGTCCACGGCCAGCCAGTACTTGAACAGCAGCACGCCGTCGTCCACCAGCTGGCGCTCGAACACCGGCGCCTGCTTCAGGAAAGCCTCGACCTGGTCGGGCTTGGCGAAGCCCATCACCTTCTCGACGCCGGCGCGGTTGTACCAGCTGCGGTCGAACAGGGCGACTTCGCCCGCGGACGGGAGGTGCGGCACGTAGCGCTGGAAATACCACTGGCCGGACTCGCGTTCGCTGGGCTTGGACAGGGCGACCACGTGGCACTGCCGCGGGTTGAGGCAGTCGGCGATGGCGTGGATCGCACCGCCCTTGCCAGCGGTGTCGCGCCCTTCGAACAGCACCACCAGGCGCTTGCCGGTGTGCTGCAGCCAGCGCGCCATGCCGTTGAGCTCGACCTGCAGTAGTTCCAGCTCGGCTTCGTATTCCTTGCGCTTCAACTTGCTCATGCGGGAACTCCTTTATTTTTGCCACGGATTCACGCGGATTCATGCGGATTCACGCGGATAGACGCGGATAAAGCGTTGGGAAAAAGGTGAATCGAAACAAGGCGAGGACCCAATCCAATCTTTGCTTTATCCGCGTTCATCCGCGTTGATCCGTGGCAAAAGGCTTTCAGCTCTCGCGCAGGCGCGGCCGCAGGTTGGCCAGGTTGCAGGGCTTGGTGCGGGCGTCCAACTGGGCGGCGATGAGTTTTTCCCAGCCCGTGCGGCAGGCCGAGGTGGAGCCGGGCAGGGCGAACAGGAAGGTGGCGTTGGCCAGGCCCGCGAACGCGCGCGACTGCAGGGTGCTGGTGCCGATTTCGTCGAAGCTCAGCACGCGGAACATTTCCCCGAATCCGGGCATCTCCTTGTCCAGCAGCGGGCCCAGCGCCTCGTGCGTGGAGTCGCGGCCGGTGAAGCCGGTGCCGCCGGTGACCAGGATGCCGTGCACGGCCTCGTCGGCGATCCAGCGCGACACCAGCGCGCGCAGGGCGTACTTGTCGTCGCGCACGATGGCGCGCTCGTGCAGGCGGTGGCCGGCTTCGGCGAGGGCCCCGCACAGGTAATCTCCGGACGTGTCGTTTTCCGCCGTGCGGGTGTCGGACACGGTGAGCACGCACAGGGACAGCGGGATGAAATCGTTCGCGGCGCTCACGCGGCCTCCGTCAGCAGTTTGAGTTCGTCGGCCTGGTGTTCGCGGGTGAGGCGGTCGACCAGTTCGTCCATGTCGCCGTCGAGCACCTGCGGCAGCGCGTACAGCGTCAGGCCGTCCACGCGGTGGTCGGTGATGCGGCCCTGGGCATAGCTGTAGGTGCGGATGCGCTGGCTGCGGTCGCCGCTGCCCACCTGCAGCCGGCGCTCCTGCGCCTGGGCCGCGTTCTGCTTGCTGCGCTCGGCGTCGAGCAGCTTGGCCTTGAGCAGGGACAGCGCACGGGCGCGGTTCTTGTGCTGGCTGCGTTCGTCCTGGCATTCCACCACCATGCCCGAGGGCAGGTGGGTGATGCGGATGGCCGAATCGGTCTTGTTGACGTGCTGGCCGCCGGCGCCCGAAGCGCGGAAGGTGTCCACCTTCAGGTCGGCGTCGCGCACGTCGATCTCGTCCACCTCGTCCAGCTCGGGCAATATCGCCACCGTGGCCGCCGACGTGTGGATGCGGCCCTGCGATTCGGTGGCCGGCACGCGCTGCACCCGGTGCGTGCCCGATTCGAACTTGAGCCGCGAATAGGCGCCGCGGCCCTCGATGCGCGCGACGATTTCCTTGTAGCCGCCGTGTTCGCCCTCGCTGGCGGAGACGATCTCGACGTTCCAGCGCCGGCGTTCGGCGTAGCGCGCGTACATGCGGAACAGGTCGCCGGCGAAGATCGCCGCTTCGTCGCCACCGGTGCCGGCGCGCACTTCCAGGAACAGGTTGGCTTCGTCGCGCGGGTCCTTGGGCACCAGCAGCAGCGCCAGCCGGCCGTCGAGCTCGGCCACGCGTGCCTGGGCGGCCGGTATTTCCTCTTCGGCCAGCTCCCGCAGCTCGAGGTCGGCGCGCATGGCCTCGGCGGACTGCAGGTTGCGCTGGGCCAGGGCGTAGGCGGCCAGGCCGGCGGCCACGGGTTCGAGCTGGGCGTATTCCTTGGACAGCGCGCGGAAACGCGCGTTGTCGGCCAGCACGGCGGGGTCGGCCAGCAGGCGGCCGACTTCCTCGTGGCGCTCGGCCAGGTGTTCGAGTTTACGGCGAAGGCTTGGCGTCATCGGTCTTGTCGTACAGGCGCTCGGCGGCGCGCAGCAGGTCCAGGTCGCCGTCCAGCGCCGCCTGGCGAAGCGCCGTGCTGGGCCCGTGCAGCAGCTTGTTGGTGAGCTGGTGGGCCAGCAGCGCCAGCACCTCGTCGGCGTCCTTGCCCGAAGCCAGCTGTTCGCGCGCGCGCGCCAGTGCTTCCTCGCGCGCCGCCTCGCCCTGGCTGCGCAGCGACCTCAGTGCTTCCTGGCGGCCCTGTGCGCGCCACCAGGCCATGAAGTGCTCCACCTGCAGGTCGATGATGGCCTGGGCCTGGTCGGCGGCTTCCCGGCGCGAGGCGCGGTTTTCCTCGATGACCTGTTCCAGGTCGTCGACGGTGTACAGGTAGACGTCCGGCAGCTCGGCCACGGACGCCTCGATGTCGCGCGGCACCGCCAGGTCGAGCAGGAACATCGGGCGGTGCCGGCGCGCCTTGAGCGCGGCCTGCACCGCCGCGCGACGAAGAATGGGCTCGCGGCTGGCGGTGGCGGTGATGACGATGTCGGCCTCGGGCAGGTGGCGTTCCAGCTCCGACAGCGGCAGCGCGTAGCCGCCGTGGCGGCTCGCCAGCGCCTGGGCATGGTCCAGGGTTCGGTTGGCGACCAGCAGGCGCTTGACGTTGGCGTCCACCAGGTGCCGCGCCGCCAGTTCGATGGTGTCCCCGGCGCCGACCAGCAGCACCGTGGCGCGGTCCAGTTCGCTGAACACCTGGCGCGCGAGCCGCACGGCGGCATAGGCCACCGACACGGGGTGGGCGCCGATGCGGGTGTCGGTTCGCACGCGCTTGGCCACCGTGAAACTCTGCTGGAACAGGCGGTCCAGCGGCGTGCGCAGGCGGTGCTGGGCGCGCGCGGCCTGCCAGGCTTCCTTCACCTGGCCCAGGATCTGCGGTTCGCCCAGCACCAACGAATCCAGGCCCGTGGCGACCCGGAACAGGTGGCGCACGGCGTGCTCGTCGCGGTGCTCGTAGAGATAGCCGTCCAGCATGTCCGGCGCCAGGCCATGGTGCCGGGCCAGCCATTGCGCAACGCCGCTTTCCTGGCCGTCGGCGACCTGCACGTAGATCTCGGTGCGGTTGCAGGTGGACAGCAGCGCCGCTTCCTCCACGCCCGGCACCGCCGACAGCCCCGCCAGCGCGGCCGGCAGTTGCCCGCCATCCATCGCCACCCGCTCGCGCAGGGCGAGCGGGGCGGTCTGGTGGTTGAGGCCGATGGCAAGCAGGGGCATCGTTGGGCCAGCGTTGGCGCGCGGTGCGCTAAGCTTTCGCGGGCTGGGCTCTCTGTGGGAATCCAGCGCACATTCTAGCCCCTGGCCGCAAAAACCCAATGAACTGGCGCCACCGCCTGATCCTGCCCGCACTGATGCTGGCCCTGTCCGGGCCGGTGGCAGCGGCCGTGCCGGCCCCGATCGGCGACGTGATGGCCGGGGAGTTTGCGCTGCAGCAGGGCGAACTGGGTGCGGCGGCCCGCCATTACGTGCTGGCCGCCCAGGCTTCCAACGACGCGGGCATCGCCGGGCGCGCCACCCGCATCGCGCTGCTTGGCGACCAACCAACCCTGGCCGGCCGGGCGCTCAGGCGCTGGCGTGAACTGGCGCCGGACTCCCCAGCGATGCGTGCTTCCGCGATCCGGCTTGCGCTGCGGCTGGGCGAACACGAGTCGGCCATGGACGATGCCCGCGCCCTGCTGGCGCTGCCCGGGTCCGCCGGTTTCCCGGTACTGCTGGTGTCGCTGGCCGACGCGCAGGGCGACGATGCGGTGATCGCGCGCAGCGTGCTGCGGGAGCTGTTCGCGCAGTCGCTGCTGCCCAACGAGCTGGCCGCCTGGCTGCGGGTGGCCGGGCTGGCGCGACGGTTGGGCGACACGGGCTTCTCCGACCGGGTCGTCCAGGCCGGGCTGGAAGCCTTCCCCGGTGATCCACGCGCCCTGCTCCTGCTGGCCTCGCGCAAGCGCGAGGCGGGTGACCTGGACGGCGCGCGCCAGGCCTTGGTCTCGCTGCGCGACTCCGGCGGCATCGGCCAGGACCTGCGGCGCAGTGCCGCAGGCGAGCTGGCCTTGGTCGGCGAGCCGCGGATGGCGGCCGAACTGCTGGCCAAGGGCCCGCAGGACGACGCCAGCTTCGGCCAGCGCGCGTCCTGGCTGCTGGGTACCCAGGACCGGGCGGCGATGCAGGCGCTGTACGCCGAGATCACCCGCGACGCGGCCACGGCCAAGCCGACGCCGGCGCGAAGGCTGCTGCTGGGCCATGTCGCCGAGGCGCTGGTGCTCTGGTCCGAGGCGGAGGCCTGGTATGGCGGCGTGCCCGCCGGCGAGGGGCGCGACCTGGCGATGCTGCGGACGGCCCGGATCGAGGCGCTGCAGGGCCGGCTGGACGCCGCGATCGACACGCTGCACGAACTGCAGGCCGACACCTCCGCCGACGGTGAACGGGTCCGCGACGCGTACCTGCTCGAGTCCGAACTGCTCGACGGCGCCGGGCGCGGCGAGCAGGCGCTGGCGGCGATCGAGCGCGGCCTGACCATCTTCGAATCCGACCCGGTGCTGCTGTACTCCCGCGCCATGGTCCACGAGCGCGCGAACCGCGTGGACGCCGCCCTGGCCGACCTGCGCCGCATCATCGACGACAACCCGCGCGATGCGCACGCGCTCAACGCCTACGGCTACACGCTGGCTGAACGTCGCCGCGACTACGCGGCGGCGCTGCCTTACGTGCGGCGCGCCCACGAGATACAGCCTGACTCCGCGCCCATCCTCGACAGCCTCGGATGGATCGAACTGCGGCTCGGGCGCGGCGACAGCGCGCTGGAAAAGCTGCGCAAGGCCTGGAGCCTGCTCAAGGACGCCGAGATCGCCGCGCACCTGGGCGAAGCCCTTTGGCTGGCCGGACGCCAGGACGAAGCCCGCGCCGTCTGGCGCGAGGGCCAGGGCATCGACCCGGAGAACGGCGCGCTTTTGAAAGCCCTGGAGAACTACACCCCATGAAGCGATGGATGGCGTCCGTAATGCTGGCCCTGCTGGCTGCCGCCTGCACCACCACCGCGCCGCGGCAGGGCAGCGATGCCACGCTGTTGGCCGCGCAGTCGGCCCGCGAGGCGGCGCTGGCCGACCAGGCCAGCTGGACGATGGCGGGCCGCCTCTCGGTGAGCGCGGAAGGCGAGGGCGGCAGTGGCCGGATCGAGTGGCGGCAGCGCGGCGACGATTTCGAGATAAGCCTTTCGGCGCCCGTGACCCGCCAGAGCTGGCGCCTGCAGCGCCTGGCTGGCCAGGCAACGCTCGAGGGTCTCGAGGGCGGCACGCGCGCCGGAACCGACGCGCAGGCGCTGCTGCTCGAGGCCACCGGCTGGCGCATCCCGCTGGACGCGCTGGGCGCCTGGGCCCGCGGCGCGCGCGCGCGCGGTCCGTCGGTGGTCGAATTCACGCCGGCCGGCCTGCCCGGGCTGATCTCCCAGCAGGGCTGGCAGGTCGAGTACCGCGAGTGGGACCAGGCCGACCCCGCCCGGCCGCGCCGCATCTTCGCCCGCAAGGGCGAGGCGACGGTCCGGCTGGTGGTGGAGGCCTGGGGCCAGCCATGAGCGACGCCGCGGATGGCTGGAGCCGCTGGCCGGCGCCGGCCAAGCTCAATCTTTTTCTGCGCATCCTGGGCCGGCGGCCGGACGGCTACCACCGCCTGCAGACCGTGTTCCAACTGCTCGACTGGGGCGATACGGTGCGGCTGCGGGTGCGTGAGGACGGTCGGATCCATCGCTCGGCGGCCGACGGCTATGCCGTCCCGGAAGCCCAGGACCTCGTGGTTCGGGCGGCGAAACTGCTCCAAAAAGAAGCCAATATCGGCCAAGGCGCGGATATCGCCGTCGAAAAGGTCATTCCCCTGGGCGGCGGGTTCGGCGGCGGTTCGTCCGATGCGGCTACGGTGCTCGTGGCGCTCAACCACCTGTGGTCGGCCGGACTGGACGCAGACCGATTGGCCGCGCTGGGCCTGCAGCTCGGCGCCGACGTGCCGGTGTTCGTGCGCGGCCGGAGTGCCTGGGCCGAGGGTGTGGGTGAAGAGCTGGCGCCGATCGAGCTCGCGCCGGCGGCCTACCTGGTGGTTGACACCGGGGTCAGCGTACCTACCGGGGAATTGTTCCAAACCCCTGATTTGACGCGAGATGCGGCCCCGGCGACAATGGCCGACTTCGTTTCTGGCTCCGCGCTCGGCAATGCCTTCGAGCCGGTGCTGCGTCGCCGTTCGGAAGCCGTCGAGGCGACCCTGCAGGTGCTTGCGCAGCTCGGTCCGGCGGCCCTTACCGGGACCGGCGGCGGTTGTTTCGTGCGCTTGCGCACGCGCGCCGACGCCGAAGCCGCACTCGCCCGGCTGCCGCAAGGCCTGCGGGCGTGGGTGGCCGAAGGTGTGTCGGAGTCGCCGCTGCACCGGGCACTTCGCCAGCGCTGAGCCTGGACGGGAAGTTTCATTGGTGGGGCGTCGCCAAGTGGCCTAAGGCACCGGGTTTTGATCCCGGCATTTCGTAGGTTCGAATCCTACCGCCCCAGCCATCCACTCATTGCAAGCCAGGTTCAACAACCCTCAGCGCGGAAGGCCCATCCATGAGCAAACAAAACCTGCTCGTCTTCACCGGCAATGCCAACCGCCCGCTTGCGCTGTCGGTGTGCCGCCAGCTCGGCATCCCGCTGGGCAAGGCGCTGGTCGGGCAGTTCTCCGATGGCGAATGCCAGGTCGAGATCGAGGAGAACGTGCGCCGCCAGGAGGTGTTCGTCATCCAGTCCACCTGCGCGCCCACGGCCGAGAATTTCATGGAGCTGCTGGTTCTGATCGACGCGCTCAAGCGCGCCTCGGTCGCCAATGTCACCGCGGTGGTGCCGTACTTCGGCTACGCCCGCCAGGACCGCCGCCCGCGCTCGGCGCGCGTGCCCATCACCGCCAAGGTCGCGGCGAAGATGTTCTCGGCGGTCGGTACCGACCGCGTGCTCACCATCGACCTGCACGCCGACCAGATCCAGGGCTTCTTCGACATCCCGGTGGACAACGTCTACGCGTCGCCGATCCTGCTGGCCGACATCTGGCGCAGCCACGGCACCGACAACCTGATCGTGGTGTCGCCCGACGTCGGCGGCGTGGTGCGCGCCCGGGCGGTCGCCAAGCGCCTGGACGACGCCGAGCTGGCCATCATCGACAAGCGTCGCCCGAAGGCCAACGTGTCCACGGTGATGAACATCATCGGCGACGTCAGCGGCAAGACCTGCGTGCTGGTGGACGACATCATCGACACCGCCGGCACGCTGTGCGCGGCCGCCGCGGCGCTCAAGGCCAACGGCGCCAAGAAGGTCGTGGCCTACTGCACCCATCCGGTGCTGTCGGGCGCCGCCATCGCCAACGTCACCAATTCCCAGCTCGACGAGCTGGTGGTCACCGACACCATCCCGCTGTCCGAGGCGGCCCGGGCTTGCCCGCGCATCCGCCAGCTCAGCGTGGCCGAACTGCTGGCCGAGACCATCCGGCGCGTCGCGTTCGGAGAATCGGTCAGTTCGCTTTACGTGGATTGACGCA
Source organism: Lysobacteraceae bacterium (assembly GCA_031418815.1). Taxonomy (GTDB): domain Bacteria; phylum Pseudomonadota; class Gammaproteobacteria; order Xanthomonadales; family Xanthomonadaceae; genus Arenimonas. The sequence continues at coordinate 2,949 of JANOJQ010000002.1, read as the reverse complement.
GGACGGGGCGGGGATCCGGGATCGGCATTCGCGAGTGCCGATCCCCGATTCCCGCACCGGGAACGACGCGGGACCTGGTCGCGGGTTTCGCGGAAAGCGCCACAGGCGCATCACCATTGAAGAAGGCAACACCCAACATGGCTACCAAGCACAACATCACGGCCACCAGCCGCAAGGTCGAGGGCAAAGGTGCGAGCCGCCGCCTCCGTCACAGCGGCCAGGTCCCGGCCATCGTCTACGGCGCCCACCAGGAGCCGCAGAACGTCCAGGTCGAGCACAACCACCTCTGGCTCGCCAGCCAGAACGAGTGGTTCTACTCCGCCATCCTCGAGCTGAGCGTTGACGGCGAGACCCAGAAGGTCTTGCTGCGTGACATGCAGCGCCACCCGTTCAAGCAGCAGATCCTGCACCTGGATTTCCTGCGCGTGAGCGAGAACGAAGCCCTGCGTGCCAAGGTGCCGCTGCACTTCGTGAACCAGGAAATCTCGCCGGCCGGCAAGACCGCAGGCGTCGTGGTCACCCACGAGCTCAACGAAGTCGAAGTCAGCTGCCTGCCCAAGGACCTGCCGGAGTTCATCTCGGTCGACCTGTCGGCCCTGACCGTTGGCGACATCATGCACCTCTCGCAGCTTGTGCTGCCCGAGGGTGTCACCCTGCCGGCCCTGCTGCACGGCAAGGAACATGACCTGGCGATCGTCATCGCCAAGCACGCCCGCGTCGACGCCGAAGCCGAGGCCGCCACGGCCGCCGCCGAAGTGCCGGCCGCCAAGGTCGCCAAGCCGGCCGCTGCCGCCCCGGCGGCGCCGAAGAAGAAGTAATCACGTGCCATCGCCCCGCCACCCGGCGGGGCGATGGTTTCGCGACACTTCGACGTGGCTGGTCTCCGCCTCATCGTCGGCCTGGGCAATCCCGGTGCCGAACACGCCCGAACCCGGCACAACGCCGGGTTCTGGTTTCTGGACGCCCTCGCCAGCCAGGCCGGGGTGCGTTTCGGGCTGGAATCCAAGCTGCATGGGGAAACCGCCCGGATCGAACTGGCCGGCCAGACCGTGTGGCTGCTGCGCCCGGCCACCTTCATGAATGCCTCCGGGCGATCGGTGGCGGCGGCACTGCGCTACTGGAAGATCGAGCCCGAGCAGGCACTGCTGGCCCACGACGAACTCGACCTGCCGCCCGGCACCGCCCGCCTCAAGTTCGACGGCGGCCACGGCGGCCAGAACGGCCTGCGCGACACCGTCCAGCACCTGGGCCACGGCAAGTTCCACCGTTTGCGCATCGGCATCGGCCATCCCGGCCACAAGGACAAGGTCACTCCCTGGGTGCTCGGAAAGCCCGGCAAGGACGACGAAGCCAGCATCCTCCGCGCCATCGACGATGCCCTGGCCGTGATGCCGCTGGCGGTCGCCGGCGAATTCTCCGAGGCCATGAAGCGCCTGCACACCCCCAAACCCTGAGTCCGCATGCGGCAGCCGGTCCCGCCCGCTGCCGCCTGAGGATTCGCGAACCGGAAGTAGTCACCATGGGCATCAAATGCGGCATCGTCGGCCTGCCGAACGTCGGCAAGTCGACCCTTTTCAACGCGCTCACCAAGGCGGGTATCGCCGCGGCCAACTTCCCGTTCTGCACCATCGAGCCCAACACCGGCGTCGTGCCGGTGCCCGATCCCCGGCTGGCGCAGCTGGCCGAGATCGTCAAGCCGCAGAAGATCATCCCAACCTCGTTCGAGTTCGTGGACATCGCCGGACTGGTCGCGGGCGCCTCCAAGGGCGAGGGCCTGGGCAACAAGTTCCTGGCCCACATCCGCGAGGTGGACGCCATCGCCCACGTGGTGCGCTGCTTCGAGCACACCGACATCATCCACGTGGCCGGCCGGGTGGACCCGATTGCCGACATTGAAGTCATCGACCTGGAGCTGGCGCTGGCGGACCTGGATTCGGTGGAAAAGTCGCTAAACCGCGCCGAAAGAGAGGCTAAAACCGGCAATAAAGACGCCATCGTCCGAAAAGAAGTGCTGACCCGCGTGCGCGATGGCCTCGACGCCGGCAAATCGGCCCGGTCGCTGGGCCTGTCCGCCGAGGACAAGGCCGTGGTGCGCGACCTGTTCCTGATGACCCTCAAGCCGGTGATGTACGTGGCCAACGTGCTGGAGGACGGCTTCGAGAACAACCCGCTGCTGGACGTGGTCCGGGCCCGCGCCGAGCGCGAGGGCGCCCAGGTGGTGCCGGTCAGCGCGGCCATCGAGGAGGAGATGTCCCAGCTCGAGGACGCCGACCGCGCCGAGTTCCTGGCCGAGATGGGCCTGGCCGAGCCGGGCCTGAACCGCGTCATCCGGGCCGGCTACGCCCTGCTGGGCATGCAGACCTACTTCACCGCGGGCGTCAAGGAAGTGCGCGCCTGGCAGGTGCACAAGGGCTCCACGGCCCCGCAGGCCGCCGCCGTCATCCACACCGACTTCGAGAAGGGCTTCATCCGGGCCGAGACCATCGCCTTCGACGACTTCATCAAGTACCGCGGTGAAGCGGGCGCCCGCGACGCCGGCAGGCTGCGGCTGGAGGGCAAGGAGTACATCGTCCAGGAAGGCGATGTGCTGCATTTCCGCTTCAACGTCTGACCCGGGAGGGCAATTGCACCAGGGGCGTTGACATTTACCGCCGCGACCGTGAAAATTGCGGGCTCCTTGCTGGAGGGATACCCAAGCGGCCAACGGGGGCAGACTGTAAATCTGCTGGCTCACGCCTTCGGTGGTTCGAATCCACCTCCCTCCACCAGCTTTCGCGACGTAACCGGCAACGGAAGCAGCGCAGGGCGGGAGTAGTTCAATGGTAGAACCTCAGCCTTCCAAGCTGATCATGCGGGTTCGATCCCCGTCTCCCGCTCCACTGCAGCGGTACCATGAACATTCCGCTCAGCGGACTACATCGTTGCTCACGTAGCTCAGTCGGTAGAGCA
>JANOJQ010000001.1:0-12223 GCA_031418815.1 Lysobacteraceae bacterium | reverse complement strand
CCGCGCCGCGCGCCGCCACCGCCAGCCGCGTCGGCTTCGCGGTGCAGCTGGGCGCCCTGAGTTCGGAAGCCGATGCCAACGCGCTGCGCGACCGCGCCCGCGCCGCCGGCTTCGTCGCCTTCCACCAGCGCGTGGACACCGACCGCGGCGCTGTCTGGCGCGTGCGCGTCGGCCCCGAAGCCGACCGCGCGTCGGCCGATCGCCTGCGCGAATCGGTGATCGGCAAGCTGGCGCTGAAGGACGCGATCGTCGTCCCGCACCCGTGACCCACGCCCGCCGCCAACGCCGATGCTGACCTGGGCCGATTTCGCGCTGCTGCTGATCCTGGCGGTGTCGATGGCCATCGGCCTGTGGCGTGGCTTCGTGGTGGAAGTGCTGTCGCTGACGGTGTGGATCGCGGCGTTCTGGCTGTCGATGGGGCTGGGCGAGGACGTTGCGCAGCGCCTGACCGGCGTTGAATCATCGTCGGCGCGGCTGCTGCTGGGCTACGCCGGGGTGTTCATTGCCGTGCTGCTGGTGGGCGGCCTGGTGACGTGGCTGATCGGCAAGGTGATCGCCAACACCGGCCTGTCCGGCACCGACCGCGTGCTGGGGCTGGGCTTCGGCCTGCTGCGCGGCCTCGTGCTGGCCTGCGTGGCGGTGCTGTTGATGGGCTTCACGCCGCTGCCCCAGGACGCCTGGTGGCAGCAGTCGCGGCTGCTGCCGGGCGTGCAGCGCGGCGCGGAGTGGATGGCCAGCTTCCTGCCGCCGGCCGCCGCCGGCGAAATAAGTTTCGACGCGGCGCCTGCCGACGCGCCGCCCCCTGACCCTGGCGCGCCGCCCGACGCGGCCGCCGTTCCTGTTTCGGAGACCTGACCCATGTGCGGCATCATCGGAATCGCCGGCGCCACCGACGTGGCGGCGGCCCTGTACGACGGCCTCACGGTGCTCCAGCACCGCGGCCAGGACGCCGCCGGCATCGCCACGATGGACGGCAACAAGGTGCGCCTGCACAAGGGCAACGGCCTGGTGAAGGAAGTCTTCGACGAAACCGCCATGTCGCTGCTGACCGGCAGCGTGGGCATCGGCCACTGCCGCTACCCCACGGCGGGCTCGGAGGGTTCCGACGAGGCGCAGCCGTTCTACGTCAACTCGCCCTACGGCATTGCCCTGGCGCACAACGGCAACCTGATCAACACCGACGCGCTGCGCCGGCTGGTGTTCGAGCAGGACAAGCGCAACGTCAACACCGATTCGGATTCGGAAGTTCTGCTCAACGTGTTCGCGCATGAACTGGCGCAGCAGGGCGCGCTGACGCCGCAGGCCGCCGTGGCCGCGGTGGCCGGCGTGCACCGGCGCTGCACCGGCGGCTATGCGGTGGTGAGCATGGTGCTGGGCCTGGGCCTGGTGGCGTTCCGCGACCCGCACGGCATCCGCCCGCTGGTGCTGGGCAAGCGCGAGGGCGCCAGCGGCACCGAGTACGCGGTGGCGTCGGAAAGCGTCGCGCTGGACATCCTGGGCTTCGTGCGCGAGCGCGACGTGCAGCCGGGCGAAGCGGTGGTGATCACCGGCGACGGCCAGCTGCATGCCGAGGTCTGCGCCGAGCCGCGCCAGCATGCGCCGTGCATCTTCGAGTACGTGTATTTCGCGCGCCCCGACTCGATGATCGAGAACATCTCGGTGCACAAGGCGCGCATGCGCATGGGCGTCACCCTGGGCGAGAAGATCCTGCGGCTGCGGCCCGACCACGGCATCGACACGGTGATCCCGATCCCCGACACGTCGCGCGACGCGGCGCTTGAGATCGCGAACGTGCTGGGCGTGAAGTACCGCGAGGGCTTCATCAAGAACCGCTATGTCGGCCGCACCTTCATCATGCCGGGGCAGGTCGAACGGGTGAAGTCGGTGCGCCGCAAGCTCAACCCCATCCCGCTGGAGTTCAAGGACCGGGTGGTGCTTCTGGTGGACGATTCGATCGTGCGCGGCACCACCAGCCAGCAGATCGTGCAGATGGCGCGCGACGCCGGCGCGCGCAAGGTCTACCTGGCCTCGGCGGCGCCGCCGGTGCGCGACCCGAACATCTACGGCATCGACATGCCCTCGGCCGACGAACTGGTGGCCCACAACCGCACCGAGGCGCAGATTGAAGCGCTGCTGGGCTGCGACTGGCTGATCTACCAGGACCTGGCCGACCTGGAAGCGGCGGTGTCGGGCCCGAAGTTCCCGGGCAAGCATTTCGACAGCTCGTGCTTCAGCGGCGAATACGTCACCGGCATCGAGCCGGGCTATTTCGAACGCATCCAGCAGCTGCGCTCGGACGACGCCAAGCGCAAGCGCCGGACGTCTTGAGCAACGCTGTTGGCCACGGATTTACGCGGATGGACGCGGATGAAAAGCAATCAGCCGCTTCAACAGCTTCAATCGCTCTATCCGTGTTCATCCGCGTCAATCCGTGGCCAATGAAATGACCCTGACCCTGTTCGAAGCGGCGCGCGAATGCCTGGACGAGGCGGACCCGGCGCGAAAGATCGCGATGACGCACGCCGCCGCAGCGGCCTTCGTGCGCGGCGAGCTGACGGTGCCGGACGACGCGCCCGCGCCGCTGCCCATCGGTGCGCCCGGTCGACCGGCGCGGCCTGAACTGGTTTCGCCGCGCGACCTGTCGCAGCGCGGGCTGGGCCGGGTGGAGGGCCGCGCGGCCTTCCTGCACGCGGTGGCGCACATCGAGTTCAACGCGGTGAACCTGGCCTGGGACGCGGTGTACCGGTTCCGCGGCATGCCGGCTTCGTTCTACGCCGACTGGGTGCAGGTGGCGGACGACGAGGCGCGGCACTTCGCGATGCTCAGCGCCCGGCTGCAGGAGATTGGCTTCGGCTACGGCGACTTCCCGGCCCACAACGGCCTGTGGGAAATGGCCGAAGCCACCGCCGGCAGCTGCCTGCGGCGCATGGCGCTGGTGCCGCGCGTGCTCGAGGCGCGCGGGCTGGACGTGACGCCGGGCATGATCGTGAGGCTTCGCCACAGCGGCGACGGCGCCTCGGCCGACATCCTGGAAGTGATCCTGCGCGAGGAAGTGGCGCACGTGGGTTTCGGCACCCGCTGGTTCCACTGGTGCTGCGAGCGCGAAGGCCTGGTGCCTGCGCGTGAGTTCATCCGGCTGGTGCGCGAGGTGAGCCGCGGCGTGCTGCGCGGGCCGTTCAATCGCCCGGCGCGCGCGCAGGCCGGTTTCGACGACGAAGAAATGGCCGAACTCGAAGCGATGGAGCCCGCCCGATGAAACGATTCATGCTTGTCCTGCTGTTCGCGCTGTCGGCCTGCCAGCCGGCCGAAGTGGACCCGGCCTTAGACGAAGCCAAGGGCGCCCAGCTGCTGGCGGTGTACGAAGCGGCGCGCGCGGACGGCGACTTCGAGATCGCCGAAGCGCGCGGCGACGAACTGCGCCAGCGCCACGGCGAAACGCAGTCCGCCGCGACGATGCGCCGGACCATCGACGAGGTTCGCGCGCAAGCCGAGCGCATGCGCGAGAACCGGCGCCTGCTCGGCCTGTGGGAATACCAGGAAATACCGGCGGCCGGTGGCATCCAGAACACCGCCGCGCTTTACAGCCGGGTCGAGGTGGACCCCGAATCGGACGTGGCGGCGCAGCCCGACGCGCGCCTGATCCTGCGCCGCCACCCGGAGTGGGGCGAGAGCGCCTACCTGGTGCTGGCCCAGCAGGCGCTGCAGTGCGGCCCGCCCTGCGTGCTGCAGATCCGCTTCGACGACGGCGCGGCGCAGAGCTACGCCGGCGATCCCGCCGACACCGGCACCGGCCCGGCGCTGTTCATCGAAGAACGCGACCGTTTCCTGGCGGCGATGACCGATGCCCAGCGCGTGCGCATCGAACTGCCGCGCTCGGGCCACTTGGTGCCGGTGTTCGAGTTCGAGGTCGGCGGCTTCCTGCCGCGCCGGCACCTGGAGGACTGACTACAGCTGCGACAGCACCAGGCCGTCGGCGTCCACCCGCAGCACCGACCCCTGTTCGTACCAGTCGCCCAGCACCGCGCGCGTGGCCGGGCGACCGTCCACCGTAAGCGGGTGGATCGCCGGGCGGTGGGTGTGGCCGTGGATGAGGCGGTCGACGCCGTGGTGCGACATCACCTCGGCCACGGTGCCGGCATGCGCATCGGTGATGGCTTCGGCCGCGCCGGACTGGTGTTCGCGGCTGGCCGCGCGGGCCCGGGCGGCGAAGGCCTGGCGCGCTTCCAGCGGCTGGGCGAGGAAGGTCGCCTGCCAGGCCGGGTCGCGCACCTGGCGGCGGAACGCCTGGTAGCCGGTGTCGTCGCTGCACAGCAGGTCGCCGTGCATCAGCAGGGTGGGGCGCCCGTGCAGGTCCACCACGCAAGGGTCGGGCAGCAGCCGTGCGCCGCTGCGCGCGGCGATCCCGGGGCCGAACAGGAAGTCGCGGTTGCCGCGCATCAGGAAGACCGGCACGCCACTGTCGGCCAGTGCCTTGAGCGCCGCGCAGACGCTGGCGCCGGGCTCGCCGGGGTCGTCGTCGCCGACCCAGGCCTCGAACAGGTCGCCCAGCACGTACAGCGCCTCGGCCTGGCGCGCTTCACCGGCCAGGAAATCCAGGAACAGGCGGGTGATGCCCGGCCGCGAGGCGTCCAGGTGCAGGTCGGAAACGAACAGGGTGGTCATGGCTTCGCTGCGTCCGGCGTCGGCGCAGGCGCGGCGGCCGGCGCGGATTCGAGTATCTGCACGCGCTCGATCACCACCGGCACCACCGGCACCCAGGCCGGGAACGGGCCCTGCTTCTGCGTGGGCACGGCGGCGATGCGGTCCACCACTTCCAGACCCTGCAGCACCCGGCCGAACACCGTGTAGCCGGCGGTATAGGCGCTGCCGGGGTCGGTCTGGTCGAACTTGGGGTTGTCGGCGACGTTGAAGAAGAACTGCGCCGTGGCCGAATCCACCACGCCGCGGTCGCGCGCCGCGGCCAGCGTGCCGCGACGATTGGACAGGCCGTTGCCCGCCTCGCTCGCCACCGGCGCGCGGCTGGGCTTTTGCTGCAGGTCGGAGGTGAAGGCGCCGCCCTGGACCAGCAGACCCGGTATCGCCCGATGGAAGATGGTGCCGTTGTAGTGGCCGTCGCGCGCATAGGACAGGAAGTTCTCGACGCTGGCCGGCGCCGCGGCCGCGTCCAGCTCGATCGTGATCTCGCCCATCGACGTCACCAGCAGCACGCGGGGTGCGCCGGCAGCCGGCGGCTTGATCGCCTGGGCGGGCGAGGGCACCGGCACGACGGCGGGGATGACGGTGGCCGAAGCCAGCGGCGCCAGCAGCAGGGCGAACAGCAGCGTCAGGCGGACGGACATCCGGGCTCCGGCAAAGGGGTGCGAGGCAGGTGGCCAGTGTACCTCCACGAGCCCGCCGCCGATTTCCCGTAAAATGTCCGGCTTGACGTCTTCCAGAGCCCGGCCCGATGACCTGCCGCACCCGTTTCGCCCCCAGCCCGACCGGCTTCCTGCACATCGGCGGTGCCCGTACGGCGCTCTATTGCTACCTGGAGGCGCGCCGCCGCGGTGGCCAGTTCATCCTGCGGGTGGAAGACACCGACCGCGAGCGCAGCACCCAGGCCGCGATCGACGCGATCCTGGAAGCGATGCAGTGGCTGGGCCTGGAGTACGACGAGGGCCCGGTCTTCCAGACCCAGCGCCTGGACCGCTACCGCGAAGTGGCCGAGAAAATGGTGGCCGACGGCACCGCCTACTACGCCTACGAGACCCGCGAGGAGCTCGAGGCCGTGCGCGACGCCGCGATGGCCGCCAAGGAAAAGCCCCGCTACAACGGCTACTACCGCGACCGCAACGAGCCCTTCCGCGACGACCCCAACCGCGTCATCCGGTTCAAGAACCCGATTGGCGGCAGCGTGGTGTTCGACGACAAGATCAAGGGCCGCATCGAATGGAGCAATGACGAACTCGACGACCTGGTCATCTTCCGTCCCGACGGCTACCCGACCTACAACTTCGCCGTCGTCGTGGACGACCTGGACATGGGCATCACCGACGTCATCCGCGGCGACGACCACGTCAACAACACACCGCGCCAGATCAACATCTACCGGGCCCTGGGCGCCGCCGTGCCGCACTTCGCGCACATGCCGATGATCCTCGACCCCGAGGGCGCCAAGCTCAGCAAGCGTTCGGGCGCGGCCAACGTGATGTCCTACAAGGAAGAGGGCTACCTGCCGCATGCGCTGGTGAACTACCTGGCGCGCCTGGGCTGGTCGCACGGCGACCAGGAGTTCTTCACCCGGGACGAGCTCAAGCAGCTGTTCACCATCGAGGACGTGAACCAGAAGGCGTCGCGCCTGGACCCGGCCAAGCTGGGCTGGCTCAACCAGCACTACCTCAAGACCGACGACCCGGCCGACGTGGCCAGGCATTTCGAGCCGCAGCTGGTCGCCGCGGGCTTCGACCTGGCGCACGGCCCGAAGGCCGCGGACGTGGTGGTGGCGCTTCGCGACCGCGTGCAGACGCTCCGGGAGATGGCCGAGCGTGCCGCGGTCTGGTACCAGCCACTCACCCGGTACGACGAGGCCGCCGTGGCCAAGCACCTGGGGCCCGCCGCGCGCGCGCCGCTGGAAGGCGTGCGCACGCAGCTGGCCGCGCTGGGCGAGTGGACGGTCGAATCCGTGCACGGTGCGCTGCAGGCCACCGGCGAAGCGCTGGGCCTGGGCTTGGGCAAGGTCGCCCAGCCGCTGCGGGTGGCGATCACCGGCACCCAGGTCAGTCCTTCCATCGACCACACGGTGTACCTGGCCGGCCGCGAGCAGGCGCTGCTGCGCATCGACGCGGCGCTGGCGAAGATCGCCGGCTGAACGCAGGGCGCGCCGCGGCGGCCGACGAATTGATTTCGCCCCGGCCAAGGCCCACCCTAGCCCCATGGCCAAGCACGCCCACGACCACGACCACGATTGCACCAGCCCCGAGCATCACGTCCACGATGCCCGCGGCTACGTGCGCGCGGTGGAGGCGGCCTGCGCCGACCGCGGCATCCGGCTGACGCCGCTGCGCGCGCAGGTGCTGGGCTTGATCGCCGCGGCCGGCAAGCCGGTGAAGGCGTACGACCTGCTTGATTCGATGAAGGCCGAGAACGGCAGCAGTGCGCCGCCCACCGTTTACCGCGCGCTGGAGTTCCTGCTCGAGCAGGGCTTCATCCATCGGCTGGCGTCGGTGAACGCCTTCGTCGGTTGCCACCACCCGCACGAACGGCATTCGGTGCCGTTCCTGATCTGCGACGGCTGCCAGTCGGCGATCGAACTCGAGGACGAGCGCATCACCCGCCTGCTCGACGCGCAGGCCAAGGCGCTCGGCTTCCAGCCGCGGGCACAGACCCTCGAGGTGCACGGCCTGTGCGCGACCTGTTCGGCGGCCTGACCCGACGTTCCCTGCTGCCCCTTGTGCTGGCCGCTTCGGCCGGCGCGGCGGCGCAGGACTTCCCGGTCGACATCCCCGGCATCACCAGCGACCCGCGCACCCAGCCACCGGTCGGCCTGCTGCTGCCCGAAGCGCGGCAGGCCGCGCTGGTGACGCCGCTGGCCATCCTCGACCGCCTGGTGGTGCCGGGCACCCGCCTGCAGCTGGAATGGCGCCCGCGCGGCGGCATCAGCAACGCCGAGATCGCCAGCCCGGTGATCGTCGCGCGCGGCGCGATGCCCGGGCCGGTGCTGTGCCTGGCGGCCGGCGTGCACGGCGATGAAATCAACGGCGTGGAGATCGTGCGCCGTCTTTCGCACTCGGTGGATCCGACGCGCCTGTCGGGCACCGTCATCGGCGTGCCGATCGTCAACGTGTTCGGCTACTCGCGCGGCACCCGCTACCTGCCCGACCGGCGCGACCTCAACCGCTACTTCCCGGGCAGCCGCCAGGGCAGCATCGCCTCGCGCATCGCCCACGGCTTCTTCCAGGACATCGTGCGGCACTGCGACGTGCTGGTGGATTTCCACACCGGCTCGTTCGACCGCGCCAACCTGCCGCAGGTGCGCGCCGACCTCACCAACCCCGACGTGCTCGAGTTCACCCGCGGCTTCGGCGCCACCGTCGTGCTGCACAGCCCCGGCAACAAGGGCATGCTGCGCGTCGCCGCCACCGCGGTGGGCATTCCCGCGGTCACCTTCGAAGCCGGCGCGCCCACCCGGCTCGAACCGGCGGAGATCGCCCAGGCCGTCGCCGCCATCGAACGGCTGATGGTGAAGCTGGAAATGCGCGAAGACCCGGACGCCAGCCTGGCCCCGCCGGCCAACGTCGCGGCCGTGGCGCTCGCGGTGCCCGAGCCGCCGCCGATCTTCCTGGACTCGCGCTGGGTGCGCGCCAATTCCGGCGGCCTGCTGATCAGCGAAGTGTCGCTGGGCCAGCGCGTGCTGGCGGGCCAGAAGCTGGGCCGGGTGATCGACCCGGTCAGCAACGTCGAGCGTTTCATCCTGGCGCCCGTGCCGGGCCGCGTGATTGGCATGTCGCTCAACCAGGCCGTGCTGCCCGGTTACGCGGCCTTCCACCTGGGCACCGAAACCAGCGAGCAACAGGCGGTGCGCGAAGCGGCCAAGCCGCACTCGCCCGACGTGGTTGCCGAGGACTCCGACGCGCGCCCCGAGGCGGCGAAGGAAGAGGACGGCGAGGAGTTCGAATAGTCCCCGCCGCCCACGTCCTCAGAAGGCGACGCGCACGCCCACGGCCAGGTTGCGGCCCGGCAACGGTGCGAAGTCCTTGAGGTAGGACGTGTGCACGCGCGCGTCCTGGTCGGTGAGGTTGCGGCCTTCGAAGAACGCTTCCCAGCCGGCGCTGCCGACGTCCCAGTGGTAGGCCAGTCCGGCGTCCACGCGGGTGTAGCCTTCGGTGGCCGATTCGAGCGCGGCCACGTCGTCCTGGTCGGCCACGCGCACGGCGCCGACGCGGGCGCGCCAGCCGTCGAGCGACCAGTTCAGGTCGGCGCCCACGCGGCCCGGGGCGATGCGCGGGAGGCGTCCGCCGCCGTCGAGCCTGGCGTTCACCGCGTCGGCAAACACGCTCAGCTGCCACAGGCCCGTCTGGTTTTCGAACAGGTCCAGGCTGCCCTCCAGTTCCCAGCCGGTGAAGGTGGCGTCGCCCTGCACCCAGGCGCGCACCGGCAGGTCGTCGAGTTCGGCGCCGGTATCCACCAGATAGATGTAGTTGCCGTAGCGCGACTGGTACACCGAGGCCTTGCCCTCGAAGCGGCCCTGGTGCAAGTGCAGGCCGATCTCGGCGCTGGTGGAGGTTTCCACGTCGAGGCCGGCGTCGCCGATCTCGAAGCTCTGGGTGGCGATGTGCGGGCCGTCGGAGAACAACTCCTCGGCCGTGGGCGCGCGCTCGGCGCGGTCCAGGTTCACGCTCAGGTGCATCGTTTCGCTGAAGTGCCACAGGCCGCCCAGCGCCAGGCTGGTGGCGCCGCGGCTGACGCTGTCGCCCGCTTCGGGTTCGACGCGTACGCGGTCGTGGCGGGCGCCAAGTTCGAGCTTGAAGTCGCCGAAGTCGCGCTCCTGCAGCACGAACAGGCCCACGTCGCGGCTGATCGACGGCGGCACGAAGGCCTCGTCGCCGATCGCCGAGAAGTCGCGATGGCCGTACTGCAGGCCGACCGCGCCGCGCCAGCCGTTGATTTCGTTCTGCACTGCCTCGATGCGGGCCTCGGTGCCGACGTTCTCGAACACCGTGCCGACTGCCTCGCCCTCGAACTCGGTGTGCTCGTAGAGGCTGCGGGCGACGCGGTAGTTGATTTCCTGCAGCGGGCCGACGCCGCGCAGGCCGCCGCGGAACTCGAAGCGGTCCTGGCGCATGTCCAGGCGGACCGTCTCGGGCTCGGCGCCCGGCGGGATGCCGTAGTTGGTGCGATAGGTGCCTGCGGAGGCGCCGAACCAGGCGGCATCGCCGAACCAGCTGGCGCCGATGCCGGCGCCTTCGGTGGTCAGTGCGCTGTTGGGGAGTTCGCCGCGCGCGAAGCTCGCGGGATCCTCGCCTGCAGCCAGCTGCGCGGCGATCAGGGCGGGCGAGAACGCCAACCCCGGGATTTCGTAGTCGCCACTGTCGCGGCGGAAGGCGTCCACGTGCAGGGTGAGCGCGCCGGCGTCGGCGTCCAGCCGCGCCATGCCGACGTTCTCGCCAGCGGCGCTGCCGTGGCGGATTTCGGCCCGGCCCGACAGTGTCCTGCCCACCTGCGCGGTCGGGATGCGGCCATCCACCACGTTGACCGCGCCGCCGATCGCGCCGCTGCCATAGAGCAGCGTCGCCGGGCCTTTAAGGACCTCGATCTGGTCGGCCAGGAAGGGCTCGATGGTGACCGCGTGGTCGGCGCTCACCGTGGACACGTCGAGCGAGCTGGAGCCGCTGCTCAGCACCTGCACGCGCGCACCGTCCTGGCCGCGGATGATCGGGCGGCCCACGCCGGCGCCGAAGTACGAGGACTGCACGCCGCTCTGGCGCTCCAGCGTTTCGCCCAGCGTGCCGGCCCGGCGCGCATCGAGTTCTTCCCCCGCCAGCACCGACACCGGGCGCGCGAGGTCGTCGATGGCGTTGCGCAGCGGCGAGGCGGTGACTTCGATCGCGTCCAGGGTCTTGGCCGTGGCGTGCTCGTGGTCCTCTTCGGCGGGCGCATCCTGGGCCAATGCCAAGACCGGCAGGGCGAGGGCGATCGCGGTGACCAGCGGGGCAAAGCGAGGGCGGAAACTCATTGGGCGAAGTCCGGTTGCTGTGGGCGGGATGGAATGTTATATTATTCCATCAATCGCGCAAGCCCCGGATCCCATGGCCGCCCACGTCAAGCCACACAAGCTGCATCTTCCTGCGTGGGCCGACCGCATGGGCGCCCTCGGCGCCTTCATCTGTGCGCTGCACTGCGCCCTGATTCCGATCGCGCTGGCGCTGCTGCCCACCGTGGGATTGGGCCTGGTGGCCTGGCACGGGCTGGAGGTTGCTTTCAGCCTGTTCGCGACCGTGCTGGCCGTCACCAGCCTTTACCTGGGCTATCGCGGGCATCGCGCCTACCACGCGTGGCTGCTGGTGGCGCCCGGCCTGCTGCTGATCTGGGGCTCGCTGCTTTACCCGCCGCTGCACGCGTCGGTGGTGCCCCATGCGGTGGCGATGACCATCGGCGGCGTGCTGATCGCGCTGGCCCACCTGGTCAACCTGCGGCTGTCCTGGGGGCACTCGCACTGAACGCCCGGCCCGGCCTCCTTGGTCGGGAAGGCCCGCAGTGATAGGCTACGCGCCTCACCGCACATCACAGTCAAGGAATCACCATGGGTAGGGGCGACAAGAAAACCGCCAAGGGCAAGCGTTTCACCGGCAGTCACGGCAATGCGCGCGCGCAGACCAGCACCAAGCCGACCGGCATCGCCGCCGCCACGGTGAAAGCCCCGGTGGCCGCCAAGCCGGCCGCCAAGAAGGCTCCGGCCAAGAAAGCCGCCGCCAAGTAATCCAGCAGCGCCCAGGCGCTGCCGCTGCGAAGCCCCGCCCCGGCGGGGCTTCGTCGTTTCAGGGCTTCGCGCGGCGCATCAGTCGCAGACGCGGCGGCCGCCGACGTGCACCGAGTGCAGCAGGTCGCCGGCCAGCCAGTAGCACAGTTCGGCCGGATGGCCGACGTTCCACTGCACGAAGTCCGCTCGCTGCCCCGGCAGCAGGCGGCCGCGGTCGTGCAGGCCCAGCGCCCGCGCCGCGTGCACGGTGGCGCCGCGCAGCGCCTCTTCGGGCGTGAGCCGGAAATGCGTGCAGGCCAGGCCCATCGCCAGGCGCAGCGACTGCAGCGGCGACGTGCCGGGGTTGAGGTCGGTGGCCACGGCCATGGGCACGGCGTGCCTGCGGAACAGGTCCAGTGGCGGCAGCCGGGTTTCGCGCAGCACGTGGAAAGCTCCGGGCAGCAGCACGGCGACCGTGCCCGCCTGCGCCATGGCCTGCACCGACGCCTCGCTGGTGTATTCGACGTGGTCGGCCGACAGCCCGCCGAACTCGGCCGCCAGCGCCGCGCCGCCCAGGTCGCTGAGTTGGTCGGCGTGCAGCTTCACCGGCAGCCCCAGCGCGGTGGCCGCCTCGAACATGCGGCGCGTCTGCGCCGGCGAGAAGCCGATGCGGTCGCAGAAGGCGTCCACGGCGTCGACCAGCCCCGACGCCTGCTGCGCGGGCAGCCAGCCGCACACGGCGTCGATGTAGTCGTCGGGCCGGCCGTCGAACTCCGGCGGCAGCGCGTG